>JBBKWP010000380.1:0-29208 GCA_037968995.1 Candidatus Xenobia bacterium | reverse complement strand
CTATCCTGAAGGGGACCCTAGGGGTGCTATCCTGCTGTCGCTGCTCGAACCTTCGGAATTCATCAGCGACTTCGTGGGAGAGGCCTACTCGCTGCTAAAGCTCCGACCCAACATCGACTTCGCGCTGGTCGCTTTGTGTCACCGACTGGGACTCCCTGACGGGTCTGGGCTTACCCTCTTCGCCTTAGGGCGCACGGCCGGGTGGATTGCCCACGCCTTGGAGCAGTACGCCTCTGGCCAAGTTATCCGACCGCGGGCGAAGTACGTTGGGCCGTTGCCGACGGCTGCGGAGTCAGATTTAAGGATTGTTTAACGCTACTCCCGAGGGTCTAGATTCGTCTTTACGCTTTGGAACCGAAAAGCCAGCGTGGAACCCGAGCACAGTAATCGAGGTAAGCTTCGCCGAAAAGTTGCTCTAGAGCGCGTTCCTCCGGCCTGATCTGGAGTTGGGTTAGGGTGGCCATAAAGACTCCCACCAGCAGCAAAGAGCCGATATTTTGCAGATGTACCGCCCAGGCTGTCAAAAACAGGAGGACGCCCACGTACATGGGGTTGCGGGTGACTGCGTAGATCCCGTCGCTCACCAGACTGCTGGCCCTCTCGGGGCATCTGGGATCGACGGTTGATCCCGCGCCGCGCACTGCCCGAATACCGGAGAGACTAAAGGAGAGGCCGACACCAACGAACATGGCAGCCAGTCCGTTAGCGTGGGGTATCGAGATACCCAAACTCGGCAACCAAAGGCTGCAACCTTTCATGAGTACGGCGTAGATAGCGACCCAGGCGAGGGGAGGTATTTTTAGTTCGAGATGCTTCGTCGTCATGAAGCTAGCTTCGCATTCGAGCCCTTGGTACCTATTCGTTACAGGGAGGCCTTGTAAGCCTTGGTACATTTTTGGTATTTGGACGCTGAAAGGATCAGGGGGAGCCGGCTCGGTCTTAACCTTCTATATCGAGCTTTTGGTCCCAGGGGGTAGCGTTGGGAGGACGCCAATCCCCGAGATGTCTCACATTAGTGGCAATTTCTGGGATAAAGAGAACAGGAGGAGCATGCCCATCAGAAGTCGCTAAGAAGGCTTCACTAGGATCCAAGCGCGGTGTAAAGACACGATTATAACCCGCGGCTCTTTCCTCATAGGAACGAGTCGCAAGTATTTCAACTTCCCTTGTTTGCACCTCGCCGTCTTTGCGTCTTAGAAGTCCTGCCCGTCGATCATTCCAGATTCCCAAGCTCGAACGTTCTTTTCCCTGAAGAGCTTTTGACAGAGCCTCTAGGTCCTCCAGGGGAGCCCATTCTCCGTTCGGATCTCTCGTCATTAAGAAGCCATCTTTTTCGTTGATGACCTGGTCTTCATTGGTATCAACTCGCAGGGCCGGAGGCCCGTCGGGAAGAGATCCTTGGGCCAATAGAAAAGAGTGAGTCTTTAACGTCTGAATATTCATATGCTGGTCCTTTAGCTATTTCTTTCAGACTAGGTGGTGCGTGAGTGACCTAGCTGGAACAGCGGCTTGTGCCTGTAACAAACATGTAAAAAGATATTGCTGTCCATCTGGATACTGCCTGAAGATACCTTCGCACGCCGACACGAAACATCACTTAGCGTAGTCTTGTCCAGAGTCAAGACGGGCCCCGCCCCTCCCTGCAATACCAATACACATGGGCGGGGCGACGCTGTTCTGGTTCGAAAGGATTAAGAAAAATGTTAGATACCGTGAAGGTCGTTAAGGCCAAAGATGTCACCATCCCCTCTCTGGGGCTCGGAACCTGGGAGTTGAAAGGGGAAGACTGCATCAATATCGTTCGCAAGTCACTCCAAGAGGGTTACATGCACGTCGATACCGCCCAGGCTTACAGTAATGAAGAGCAAGTGGGGCAGGGGATTCAGAAGTCTGGAATCGACCGTGGTGAGATCTTTCTGACGACCAAAGTCTGGAAAGACAATTTCGAACCTAGAGCTTTCAAAGCTTCGGTGGAAGAATCGCTCAAGAAGCTGAAGACCGACTATGTGAACCTTCTGTTGCTCCACTGGCCCGGCGAGGAGAAGACCTTCGAAAAGACCCTGGACGCTCTGATGGAGGTCAAGGAGAGCGGACAGGCCCTCGCCATCGGCGTCAGCAACTACACAGTGGACCTACTCTCCAAAGCGCACGACCACACGAAAGGCGCCATCGTCGTGAACCAAGTGGAGTATCATCCTCTCATGGATCAAGAGAGGGTTCTAGCCGCTTTACGGAGCCACAACATGGCTCTCACCGCTTACTCACCTTTAGGCCGAGGTAAAGCTCTCAAGAATCCGGTGATTATCGAGATCGCTAATCATCACAAAGCCAGTCCGGCCCAAGTGATCTTATCTTGGTTGATCTCACAGGACCAGGTCATCGCTATTCCCAAGGCCAGCAGCATGGAGCATTCGCTGGACAATCTTGGAGCGCTTCGGCTTCAACTGAGCCAAGCCGAGCGAGAAAGGATCAACGCTCTTCGGAGCCCGTCGGGTCGGATGATTGATCCCGACTTCGCACCGGAATGGGACGAATAGGTCTCCTCTCACAGCCTTCCGCTTCAGAAGGGGACCCTCTCGTTTGTTCGCGAACGTGGGTCCCCAGACTGTATTTCGAAAGGTATGACTGTGTCATCGTCGGCGAAAAGCTTGGAGAATCTAAAAGCTCCTTTGATCCTCACGCCCCGAGCGGATTCCCGAGTTTGGGGGGGGCGTCGAGTTAGCGAACTGTTTGGCCGAGTCGTCCCGGAGGGACCTGTCGGGGAAAGCTGGGAGATTTACGGTGAGCTTCCCGTAGCCTCCGGGCCCTTTAAAGGCCGGAGCTTGGATAGCTTGGTCGCCGAGTTCGGGTGCGAGCTTTTGGGACGTCGCGGAGAACCGGAACGTGGGTTCCCACTTCTCACCAAGTGGCTCGACTGCAAGGGCTGGCTGTCCGTGCAGATTCATCCTGACGATGCTTTGGCGTTGGAACTGACGGGGTCTCCCAAGGAGCGTGGGAAGAGCGAAGCCTGGTATGTTGCTCGACGAGATGATGACGCCAAGCTGATTCACGGCCTGAAAAAAGGCGTGGACCCGACCCACGCGGTTCGGTTACGGGACGAAGGCTTGCTGGAAGTTCTCAATTTCATGACTCCTGACCAGGGAGAGCTTCTCTATACTCCGGCTGGAGTTGTCCACGCCCTGGGACCTGGATTTCTCATCTACGAGGTACAGCAGAGCAGCGATCTGACCTATCGTTTTTATGATTGGGGCCGAGACCGTGAGATTCATCTGACCAAGGCGGGGAGATGCCTCTTGGAGGCCGAGTCGCCACCGGCCAAACAGACCGAAGAGGGTCTGTATTGCCCATATTTCTCCATCGAAATGATGTCGCAGAATGAGCGATGGACTTTGGCTGGCGACAGCTTCGAGATTCTCGCTTGCGTTGAGGGTGCGGCCACGCTCAAAGGGGCGTTCGGACAGCACGACCTGAACTTTGGTGACACCGTTCTGCTCCCCGCGGACCTAGGGGAAGTCACTGCGGAACTACGCGAATGGGGCAGGCTCTTATCAGTCACGCTTGGGAAGAAGGAGACTGTTTAATGGATTTTGTCGTCATCATAATGGCCGGGGGGGCCGGAACCAGGTTCTGGCCGCTGTCGACTGAGGAAAGACCTAAGCAGTTTCTCACATTAGTTGGACAACGCAGTTTGCTTCAGATGAGCTTTGACCGCGTCTCGACCATGGTACCTCACAAGAACATTATGGTTCTCACAAACGAGGCTTACGAGGACCAGGTCGCCGAGCAACTGCCGGAGATTCCGCGCGACAATATCATAGGAGAGCCAACCCGACGCGACACCGCGGCCGCCGTGGCCTTGGCGGCTCTGCTTACCCGCCACCGCTTCGGAGACAAGGCGATGGTGCTCTTGACGGCCGATCATGTGATTGAGCCCGTGGAGAAGTTTCAACAAGCGATTACTGAAGCTGTCGAAGGATGTCAGACCGGCGGGCTTTACACGCTGGGACTTCGACCGACCTATCCGGCCACGGAGTTCGGCTATTTGCAGACCGGGGAAGAGATCGACGGAGGCCAACTTCCGCACTATCGTGTCGACCGGTTCAAAGAGAAGCCGTCGCCGGAGGTCGCCAAGGTCTTTCTGGAGAATGGCAACTACTACTGGAACAGCGGGATGTTCATCTGGAAAGCGGACACCATCTTGGCCGAGTTCCGTCGCTGCCTCCCCGCACACTTGGAAATTCTTGAACCGGTGGTTGCACAGATGCACACGGATCTCGGACGCCTGGAATTTCGAGCGGCCTTCGAGAGGCTGGAGCGGATCTCCATCGACTACGCTATCCTTGAGAAGGCCAAAGACGTTCACGCTGTGATCCCGGAGATCACCTGGGATGACGTGGGCGGCTGGAAAGCGGTGGCTCAATACTTGTCGCTCGATGAAGCCGGTAATCGGTCTCGTGGGGCGGTGTGGAATGAAGAAGCTAACGACAACATCGTCTTTTCTGAGGACCCTGAGGAAAGCGTTCTGCTTTTGGGAGTCGAGGACCTAGTGGTCGTGCGCTCAGGCCGTCGCACTCTCGTTGCTCACCGTGACCGGTTAGATTCTTTGAAGCTCGCTGTGAAGCACTTTCTCGAACCTACTGTGTCGGAGTCGTCTCCTAGCTGACGAGCTACTCGATTTTTCCGCTCTCGGCCAACAGATCGTCCTCTTCGTGCTCTCGTTCTTCATCAATCCTTTGCTCGAGATGGGTCTCGGGCTTGAGATCGACCACGGTGTCTTCCGTCGACTTATGCGCGATTTTCTTGACTTTAGCTTTGGCCTCCAACTGTTCTAAGCGCACCTTGTAGATCGGTTCGGGCATGGTGATCCCCGCATCGTCCAACGCTTCCTTGACCCGGCGAATGCACTCGCTTTTTGTCTTGAGGAAGTCATTCTTTCGCTGGTCCACCCAGCCAATCACTTTGAGATTCACGGTAGAGTCGCCTAGGGTGTCCACCAGACAGGTAGGCGGTGGATCGTTCATCACACCGGGGCCGGCCTGAAGGGTTTCGATTACCAACTTTTGCACCGGGGAGAGTTCTTCTTCGGTATCGACTCCGACCAAGAAAGTGAAACGACGTTCGGGATTCCTGGTGTAGTTAAGAATAACCGCCTTAAAGACAGCGGCGTTGGGAATTCTCAAATGGTTACCATCGAGCGTCAGCAGAATGGTGGCTCGCGAAGTAAGACGGACAACTTTTCCCTCTTCTCCGTTGATCACGACATGATCGTTGGGGGAGAATGGCTGCCGGATACTCAGCAAAACACTGGCCAAACTGTTCTCGGCCAGGTCTTGGAAGGCGAAGCCCACAGCCACGCCGAGCACCCCCGCCGTTCCGAGAACTGCCCCAACCAAGGCGGTCGCGTTGAGCAACTCCAGAGCCATGAGACTACCGACGACGAGGAAGACGAAGTACACAACTTGTTTGAGCAGATCTTGAACAAACACACTTTTCGAGAATCTTGCGAAGAGCCAATTCCAACGTAAAAAGAGATTGCCTAAAGCCATCACCATCAGAAAAATGAGAATGGCAACCCCGGCCAGGGGCAGAAAACTCAGGATAGCCCGACCTTTCTGATAAAATTTGGCGAGGGCGGGCGAGAGGCTCTCTTTAAGGCCTGTTTCGACCTCAACGCCGTTGTCGACCGCGATGATGCCATCGATTTTTTGGGCTAGGTTCGCCGCTTCCAAACTCTGTTCGAGCGATGGCACCTTCCCACGCAGGACGGCGACGCCGCCACGGACCTCCAGCGTGATGCCCGACAGGCCGGGAACTTGTAGGAAGGCTTCACGCAGTTGGCGGGTGGGCGCCAAGTCGGGGTCCACAGGGGACTCTTGGGCCATCAGAGGAGAGACCAGAAATAACAGACTCAACAGCGCCATTAAGACGCGAGCAGGGTTCATAACTTAAACTTCTCGCGATCAGCTGGCAAAGTCAAGACTAGCGGAAATGCTTAGGGTCTATCCCATGGGGTCTGGGGCTCAAGATGTTGCGGACCGGATTTTAGGGAGAAGTCGTGATCAAAAAACCGTCATCATCGGTTGTAGCGGTGCCGAGGCCTCTGACTTCGAGTGTGGTCGACCCATCACCGCTCCAACTGCGACGAAGAGTGTCGGGTCTTACCACGACGCTCTCCACCCAGACGGGTTTGTCACCGAGATTCTGCAGTTCACGGGTGCCTTTGGGGAGGGGATCAACGTCGAAGTGGGTGGAACTGTCGAAGGTTAGGTTGTGAGCCTTGTCGCCTGTGGTTGAACGAAGTTGCGCCCCTTCCACGCCGTGCCAGGTCAGCCAGCCCTGGTCTTTGGTTGGTGCCAGAGAGAGTGCTGCTCCGGGCTCTAGCTTCCAGATCGCACGTTGCACGCCGCCGTTTAAGCTCCGAATCTCTTGGATAGCCGGGCCGCGGGCCTGAAAGTCGTCGCCCGAAAGAATGGTGATGTTGCTGGCGCCCATCGTCGAGGCTTGAGACAGAAGTTCGGCCCCGGGAGTGCCTTCTAAGCTCTGCATCGCCAGTAAGGCTTCGGCGTTCGATTCCGCGCCGCTGTTGATCGAGACCCCTTGAGGATCCACGCCGTCGAAAGCGCGTCCCGTGGAAGGGTGATAGACGGGCTGCCCTGACACGTTGGCCCCGGAAAACCAAGTCCCATAAAGTCCGGCTAAGAGACTGAATTTGGTTTCTCCGGTGGCCTTATAGAGTGCCTGAAGGTTGGATACCGCGCATTCCGCGGAGTAAGCTATCTGAGGAAAAGGCTCGGGCGAGGGGCTCACTGCGAAAGGCGTCATCCAGGAAGCCAACAGTTGAGGATATCCGTGCTCCCCCTCGGCACGAGCCGATGTGATGAAGTCTGGCCGATTCAGCACGGTTCCCGCTTCGCAAAGAGCCTGAACTTGGTTGTTACCGTAAAGATGCACGGTCTGAAGATCGTTGAGGCTGTTGAGGTGAAGATTGCCCAAGAATGGGTGGTCGGCGTCGTGCCGGCCTTTCATCATAGCTTCCCCATAGTCTTCGAGGAGCTTTGTTTGGGCAGTATCCGCTTTGCCGGAACGGACCCTTTGGGTCAGGCCCATACAAAAAAGTGCAGTGATTGATCCGGAGTCGTCCGGTAGGGTGCCGGGCTCTATACCGAGTTTTCCGTAGGTGGGGAGCAGGTCGGGCCAGACCTTCGGGTCTTTACGATAGTCTTGCAGTCGCTCCACGGTGCGGTCCAGAGCTGAAGAGATCTTTTCTTGTATCGGGTCGTCTTGAGGTAAGACTCGCTCGGCTTGGGATAAGGCCCAGAACGCGCGCCCCGTCCACCAAGTGAACCCGAGAAAGGAGGTGTGTCCGGTCTTGTTGACCTCGCCGTTCTTCTCAACGAAGTTGTAATAGAGCCCTTCTCCGTTCTCCAGATTGAGGCAGAATTTGATCGCTTCTTTGGCCTTCGCGGCCGATTCCGGACTCTTCGATTTCTCGAATTCCTGAAGGTAGATGAGCGCCACCCGGGCCACGTCGTCGATGCAGGAAAAGCCTTCGTCGTCGTCTCCCACCTGTCGGACGGGGCCGAGGGGGTTCTTCTTGTCAATAGGTTCGGCGTAGATAGACCAGCCGGTCAACTGAACGCCGTCTTGACCGGGGAACTCGAACTCAAGGGTTGGGAGGTTGGAAAGATTCGCAAGCGGCGGCTTGGGCGGCGTCTTGGCGCCTACCTGAAGTGGCTGTGCGAATGTCGGTTGTATGGTCATGAATTGAAAAGTTATGCTGATCAGGGAACACTTCGCTGCAAGAGACAGCATTCTCTTTATTTTCCTTTGGACGGGCCCGCTTGAGTCCCGACTGGCAAAAGTCTTGTGAGATTCATTGAGGATATGACGATTTCGCGTAGGCATCGGTCAATCCTTAAGACTCAGAGTCGGCGGTTGATGAAGATAGCACGCCACTTGGTGCGCGCCTTCGCCTACGGAGGTGAGTTCGGGCCTCTGCCCGTCACACGGCTCGAAACGCTGAGAGCAACGGGGATGGAAGAGGCAGCCGGAGGGTGGTCGGGCTGGGTCGGGATTTTCCGCCAACCGGGGATCCATGGCTTCCCGGGCCCGCGCGATGACCGGGTCTGGGGGAACTACAGCCGCGATGAGAGCCTGAAGGTAAGGATGAGCAGGCGCTTTGAGCATCGTCTCCAAGGGTCCCAGTTCGACGATCTGGCCCAAGTAGAGCACCAGTAAGCGCGCCTTGCTCATGAGGCTGGCGGTGGCCAGGTCGTGGGTGATGTAGAGGAATCCGGTTCCGCGTTCTTCGTTGAACTTCTTGAGAAGGTTGAGAATATCGAGCTTCACTGCGGCATCGACGCCGGAGATCGGCTCGTCGGCAACCACGAGTTTGGGATCCAACAAAACCGCCCTTGCCAGAGCGACCCGCTGGCGCTGCCCACCTGAGAGCTGAAACGAGTATGCGTCAAGATATTTATCCGGCGGGGTGAGACCCACATCCTCGAGGAGATCGCTCACGGTCTTGGCGATGTTCTGTTTGGGGCGGTGTTTCTTCAAAGGCGCACTCAGGATGTCTCCCACCGTGCGGAGCGGATTGAGCGAAGCGTAGCTGTCTTGATGCACCACGCTCACCATCAACCGGCGCTCTTCGGTCCAGCGAAAACCGGGAGCGTGAATATCGATTCCTTCATATCGGACGTTGCCCACATTAGGCTTCTGCAGGCCGAGGAGGACGCGCCCGAGGGTGCTCTTTCCGCAGCCGGACTCGCCCACCACCGTCACAATTTCCCCGGACTCAATTTGCAGATCGATGCCGCGTAGGATTTCTACCTCGCCTAGCCTGGGGTGGGGAAATCGAACCCGTAAATCGTTCAACTCGATGAGGGGCATGACACCTCCGGATGGAAACAGGCGAAGCGAGATTCGGATCTAGGGTCTCTCACTAAGGGGGGGCGCTCCGTTTGACAGAGGGCGCTGCTGCGAGGGCAGGTGGACGCGAAGACGCAGCATTTCGGGGAGCGGTAGCCGGCGGAAGGCGGCAAGAAGCGTCGCTCCGGCACATGGCCCGGCTTGTCGAGACGGGGGGCCGAGGCGATCAGCTCCACAGTGTAGGGGTGTTGGGGCTTTCCGAAAACGGCGTCCACCGGGCCCTCCTCGATCAGTCGACCGGCGTAGAGGACGGCCACTCGATGAGCAATCTGCGCCACGGCGGAGAGATCGTGGGTGATGAAAAGCATGGTTGTTTTTCTACGCTCTTGAAGCCTTCGCAGAAGTCCGAAAACGGTGGCCTGAGTGAGCAGATCGAGAGCGGTAGTGGGCTCGTCCAAAATGACGAAGGGAGGTTCTAAGAGAAGCGCCAACGCGATCACCACGCGCTGCTTCATCCCTCCGGACAGTTGATGGGGATAGCTCGGCAGAACGCGTTCGGGGTCTAGTTGGACCTCGCGAAGCAGCTCTGCGATGTTGACTTTCGGGACTTCAGGATGGGCGTCTTGCACATCGGCGAAGGTCTTAGCGATACGCCGTAACGGGTTGAGGGCTGTCTGGGCGGCTTGAAAAACCATGGAAGCTTTGACCCATCGAAAGATGCGGCGTTGCTCAGTGCTCAATTCCAGAATGTCGACGTTTTCCACCAGGCAGCGACTGCCCTCATGAATAATGGCGTTGTCGGGAAGGAGCCCAAGAAGGGCTCTGGCCAAGGTGCTTTTCCCACTCCCGGACTCGCCGACCAGAGCCGTGATCTGCCCCTCGGCTAGAGTCAGGTCCAATGCGTCGAGACAAAGCAGCGGGCCTTGTCTGGTCTGATAAGACAGGGTGAAGTTCTCGAGTTGGGTCAGGCTCATGCTCCACCTCGCGCTAGGCGGGGGTCGAGGGCTTCTTCCACGCCTTGGGCCACGCTGATCAACAGAAACTGGTAGAAGATGATCGCCACTAAGGGAGAGAGGAAATAGGAGAGGGCCTTTGGGATGTAGATCGCGCCGGTCTGAATGGCGGCAAGGTTGAGCATCATTCCCCAGTTTTCTACTTGCAAGGGGACCAATCCCAAGAGCATGATGCCGACCGAGATGGCCACCGCATCGCGGGACAGTCTGATGAAATGCACCAGGCTAAAGGGTATGAGGTTCGGTAGGATTTCACGCGTCAGGATGTACCAGGAACCCATAGCCTGAACTTGAGCCGCCTCCACAAATTCCCGAGTCCGTAAGGACAACACTTGGGCCCGTACAGCCCGCGCCAGATCCGGCCAGGCCCAGGATGCAAGAACAAGAGCGAACGTCACTGGGTTCTCCACTTGGAACAGCGCGGCCGCAATGGCCAACACGGGCAAGTTGGGAACGGTCAAGAACACATCGATGGTCGCCGTCAACGCCGAGTCCACCGCGGTCCCCGAGTAGTAGGCCGCTGTCATTCCCACCGAAAGCGCGATCAAGACCGCGAACAGGCCGGTCAGAAGGCTGACCGTGACCACCTCGCGGGTTCCGAAAAGTATCTGTTTGGCGATGTCGCGCCCGGCATAGTCTGTGCCCAGGATGTGATCGAACGAGGGCGGTTCAAAGCGCAGTTCAGGATGTGGGGTGCGGTCTAAGACCGTGACATGTGGGGCGGCGAATCCGATCACGATCAAGACCAACAGCAGAGCTAGACAGATCATTGCTTTACGGTTCTCCATAAAACGATGGAAGAGGATGACCATAGCGGCTAATGACCCTCCTTGGTGATTCTAGGATCTAACTTTCGGGCCAGGAAGTCGCCCACCAGGTTGGCCGCGATGGTGGCCGCTGTGGTCACTAAAAAGATCCCCTGGATCAACGGGAAGTCCCGCAACTGGATAGACTCGGACAAGAACAACCCGATCCCCGGATAGCCGAACACCGCCTCCACTAAAACGACGCCACCCAAGACGCCCGCGAAGCTGCTCGCCAGCCCCGGAATGAGCGGTAATAGAGCGTTGGGACCCAGGTACGAGAGAAGGATGCGTTTCACAGAAAGACCCTGGGCTGACGCTGACGTGAGAAAGAGTTCCTCTCGTACCGAACTGGCGGCGGCAAAGGCGCCGAGGGCCCAGTCCGCAGTCATGGGGACCGCGAAGGCCAGAATGGGAAGACACGAGTGATAGAAGACGTCTATCAAGAAAGGCAGATTGAAGCCCGGTTCTACGAAAGTGGAGTAGGCTCCCCGCATCGGGAAGAGTGGGAATTTGATGGCCAGCACAGCGATCAACAAAAGGCCCACCAAGAAATCGGGAATAGCCTGGCTGATGGTAGCATAAGCGCGAAGAAGCTCCGGCCAGCGACTTTGGCGTTTCCAAGCGGTCAGTAGTCCCAGGCCTGTGCCCATAAGAAAGGACAAACTGACGGACCCAAAGGCAACCAGCGCGGTCCAGGGTAAGGCTGCGATGATGACTTCCGTCACTGGGATCTGATAGGCTAGGCTGGTGCCGAAATTTCCTTGTAGCACGCCGGCGACGTAGTGGATGTACTGACTCCAGGCCGTCTGATCGGCCTGGAAGTTGAGCATGACTTTTACCTGCTCACGGGCCTGAGGATAGTCGATCCCTTGCAGAGTCTGGATGCGCATGGCCCATTGATGAACCACATCCCCTGGCATCTGACGGATCAAGAAGAAGGTCAGGCTGATGGCGATCCAGAGGGTCAAGACACTGTTGATGGCGAGGCGCTTCAAGAGGGGTCCGTCCTTCGCGTGTCACCGAAGAGCAGGATGTTGATGTAGACCTGCTCGGCACCTGAGACCACCCCTGACCAATAGGGACTGTCGGGAGAGGGCCAGTTGGTCACCACACCTCCCTCTTGATAGAACATCGGGGTGCGCTTCTCGAAAATGGGGACGTAGACGACCTGATCGTAGAGAGTGCGGCAGAGTTGAAAGATGCCATGATGGAGCTTTTCGGGGTCC
This sequence comes from Candidatus Xenobia bacterium, assembly GCA_037968995.1. Lineage (GTDB taxonomy): Bacteria > Vulcanimicrobiota > Xenobia > Xenobiales > JADMJV01 > JAEXNA01. The sequence goes on along the minus strand of JBBKWP010000380.1, from coordinate 17,292 downwards.
TGCTCTCGGCGGAGCGCAAGAATTAATTCTCCAGGAACCACGGTCTCGCCGTCGACGGACAGCGACTCGGGCAGTCCTGTGGCTTGCTGGATCTCGTTGCCTTGGTAGAAGAAGCGCTCGAGACCAGAGATGGGTGTTGTGAAGCGACCGTGCATAATCCCGAAGGTGGCGGTCACTTGGAAGTCCCCATCCTTGAGCTTCTCCGGATAGATATCCGATTGCACCACACGGATCTGAGTGGGAATTCCGAAGGCATCCCATTGGGCGGCCGCGGCTTCGGCCATCAATATGAAATCGGAACGACCCGCTTCACAAGCGATGGTGAGTTCCAGTGCGTTCCCGTCCGGTTTATTCCAGTGGCCGTCGACTTTCTTGTAACCGCCTTGCGTCAGGCCTTCCACGGCCATGGCTAGGTTAGTCGGACGCGGCGGGAAAGCGGCCAACTCTTCGGGAGTGAACCATCCTGCCCGTTTGGAGTCGCTCACTCCCAGGCCGACGTCGTTGGTGGTGTTGGCGAAAGGGAAGGCGACCAGGCGGACCACGTCGCGGTCGAGCGCCGAGACCAGCGCCTTGCGAAGCGGTAGGTCGAGGGTTCGCGTGTTGAAGACGAACCCGACTTCGCTTCCGTCTTCCGGCAGCGCGAGTTCCATGTTGGGGTGGCGATGCTGGATTTCTTCCACCAGATCGATGGGACAACTCATGGCCATAAAATCGATTTGGGCCGACAGAAGAAGAGCCCAACCGACTTCATTGGATCCAACCTTGAACAGGCGCAGGCCGTTGTAAGGCATACGGGAGGCCAATGGGTGCTGCTGGAACTTTTCGAACACCATCTCCGAGGCAGTGATTTTGGTCATTCGAAAGGGGCCGGTGCCAATGGGGAACTTGGGGTGATCGCGTATCATCTCCAGCCTAGCCTTGGCGATGCGATCCTTCAGTTCTTGGGGCGCCTCGCGCTCGGACTGGAGATGCAGTTGGTAAAATTCATCCATCACAGACAGAGGCTCGGGAAACCTACGGGCCTGCACGAAGATCAGTTCGGCGAACACGTAAGCTTTGAGATCTTCGGTGCGATAGCGCCATCGAAAGGTCAAGGTGTGAAGGTCCGTCGCTTCGATGCTTTCGCAGAACGTCGCCAAGGGATGCCCTCGCAGCACCAACAGAAGGAGGCTGGCACGAACATCCTCGGCGGTGACCGGTTGCCCGTCATGCCACATAGCGTCGGGTCGGAGGTGAACGATCGTGGTGTCGCCTATGTCCTCAAAACTTTCGGCTAAACGGGGCAGCCATTCCCCTGTGGCGGGAATGTAGCAGAAGAGGGGTTCGAAGACAAAATGATAGGCGGCCCCGACCCCACCGAAGCCGAAGGGGTTGCCGTGATATACGGGAGGAGCCGTCCAGTTGCCCCCGGCGCGCAAGGTGCCGGGGTCAAGTTCGTGTCGGCAACCGCCCACCAAAACGGTCATAGCGAGAAGAATGATAAGCTTGGAGCACCTTCGGTGAACGGTTCGTTGAGGGTATGAACGCTCTCTTGCTGGTTCCACTAGGCTCCTAAAAAGGGTGTCTTCGAAAGAAGCCGGGCAAAAAACCTCTTGACGCGTTCCCACGGCGTCAGCGGGGGAGGGACCTCCACCACCAACTCCTGTCCCTCCCCGTCTCCGAACTTCCATTCCCTCTCTGCGTGGCAAAGATCGCAATAGGCTCGCTCTGTGCGTCCATCGAACTCTCTGTGCGGTTTTCTGGTGAAGACTCCGCAGGACTGACAACGTGGCATGGGCCTTCTTTCTCGAGTGGAGGTTGGCATCCTGGCACAAGGATGGGGACTACTGAAGAGGACTGGTAAGTGGTTTCAGGAATTCCGTTTCACAATGGAAACCTGTCGTCATAGTGCCATCTCGTAGAATCGCCTTCCTTGGAAGCTACAGCCCGCGCCAATGCGGGATCGCCACGTTCACCACGGACTTGCGTCGGGCGGTAGCTAAAGAGGCGCCCAAAGGCCAGTGCTTGGTGGTGGCTGTGAACGACTGCTCAGAGGGTTACGCCTATCCCAGCGAGGTTCATTGCGAAATCGGACAGGACGATCCAGAGGACTATCTACGGGCAGCTGACTTTTTGAATTCCGCCGACGTTGACATTGTCTGTATACAACACGAATTTGGGATTTTCGGCGGACCGGCGGGCGTTCACCTGTTAGGATTCCTGGGACGGCTGCGGGCTCCTATCGTTACGACTTTGCACACGGTCTTGGAAAACCCGGACGAGATCCAAGAGCGGGTGATGAATGAGGTTCTCCGTCTCTCTCAACGACTCGTGGTGATGACCGAGCACACAGAACGCTTGTTGTTACGCCGCTACAATGTTGAAGCGGAGAAGGTGGACAGGATCGCTCACGGGATACCAGACACGACTTGGGTCGAACCCGATCTGTGCAAGCAGCCTCTGGGTGTGGAAGGAAAACGAGTTCTCCTGACTTTTGGCCTGTTGTCTCCGGGCAAGGGGATCGAGTCTGTTCTGCAGGCGCTACCCGAAATCGTCGAGGAGTTTCCTGATGTCGTGTACATCATTCTGGGGGCCACCCATCCCAACTTAGTCAGGGACCACGGTGAAGCTTATCGTCTGAGCCTACAGGCTCTCGTCCAAGAGTTGGGAGTGTCAAAGCACGTTCACTTTGAGGACCGGTTTGTGGAACTCGACGAATTGACCAAGTTCATTGCGGCATCGGATATCTACATCACGCCGTATCTCAACGAAGCGCAGGCCGTATCCGGGACCTTAGCCTACGCCTTTGGTTGCGGAAAACCGGTCATCTCTACCCCCTACTGGCATGCCAAGGAACTGCTCGATGACGGGAAGGGCCTGTTGGTTGGATTTGGGGACTCCGACGCCATCGCCGGCGCGACCCTCGGGTTGCTCAAAGATTCGACGGCCCGAGAAGCCATGGCCGCCCGTGCTTATCAGTTGGGTCGTTCGATGGTGTGGAGGCGCAGCGCAGAGTTTTACCTCCAGTCGTTCGAACGAGCCATCTCCACCCCACGGGATTCTTTAAAGTGAGGCGACCTTCACCCCGTATTGCCGTCCTGTCGCCCGTCGCCTGGCGAACACCGCCCCACCGCTATGGAGCCTGGGAGACCGTCGCGAGCAACATCACAGAAGGTCTAGTGGCCCGTGGGTGGGACGTGACCCTCTTCGCTACAGCCGACTCAGTGACCTCAGCCAAGTTGAGGTGTTGTGTCGCAAAAGGTTATGAAGAAGATCCCACGGTCGACCCTAAAGTCATGGAGTATCTCCACATCTCGACTTGCTTCGAGCAGGCTGATGACTTCGATCTCATTCATAGCCACTACGATTTCATGGCTTTGACGTATTCTCGCCTCGTCAAGACCCCGGTCCTCACCACCATTCACGGCTTCGGCAGCCCCCAGATTATGCCGGTCTATCTCAAATATGCGCGTGGGAACTACGTGTCGATCAGCGACTCGGACCGGTGCCCGGATCTCGATTACCTTGCCACCGTTTATAATGGGATCGATTGCGGACTGTATCCATTTTCCGAACGAGGTGGCAACGATCTCGTCTTCCTTGGGAGAATTCATCCTGACAAGGGTTTGCATCTGGCTTTGGAGGTCGCTGAGCGTTCCGGTCGTCGGCTCTTAGTTGGGGGCATCGTCCAAGACCAGGAGTATTTCGACGAGTATTTGGCCCCTCGACTCGGTGACGGGAAAGTCGTCTTTTTGGGGCCGCTTGACGCCAAGGGGAAGAACGAACTCTTCTCGGAGGCTTTCGCGCTGCTTCATCTCAACACCATTCCTGAGCGTTTCGGCCTCGTCTTGGCGGAAGCGAATTGCGCTGGAGTGCCCGTCATCGCCATGGATTTGGGCTCTCCACGCGAAGTGATAGAAGACGGCGTGACCGGCTTTTTGGTGAACGACGTGGAGCAGGCCGTGGCTGCCTTGTCGAGGATACCAGAAATCGATCGCGGGTCTTGTCGTCGCCGAGTGATGAACCACTTCTCCTTAGAAGTCATGGTTAAGAATTACGAAGAGGTCTATTCGGTGATTTTAAACCCACCTAAGTAGGGCGGTTATCTCTTTCTTCAGATTGCTGCAATTGAGGCAGGGGGATTGAACGAACTCGCCACATATAGAGGCTCGACATCGATTTCGACGAGCGGTGATCTCATAGTCTGGAGCCCCGAATTGACCCCTTCAAACACTCTTTCAGTTCTCAATCAGGTTCAGTATGTCTAAGCCTATCAGTGTTGCCGAGACCCCCAAAGTCGAGCGTCTACCGCTGACGTTAACCGCCAACCCTCAGCGGGTGCTGCTCCGAAGATATTCCGGTGCCGGGGTGGATCAGGCCCGAAACATCATCAGTCGAGTGTTGGCTCTTCCGGAAGACGTTCTTGTTGAATTTTTAGGGAGGATCTTGGGCGAGTTCGAAGATCGTCACGAAGAATTCCGAAACGCGCTACTCGAACGTTTCGCGGAGATTCAGCATCTGCTGTCGACAGACCAAGAACTCTCGGAATCCCGACGCATGATGCTCGGCGCCAGTTTTTCCATGGAGTATTCGTTGGAGTGCGCGGCGCTCTTCAATCCTTCCATTGTGCCTCATCCAGACCAGACCGATGTGCCCGAAGGAAGTCTTCGGTTCGTTCTGAGTCTGCGGGCTACGGGCGAGGGCCATATCTCGTCGGTCACCTTCAGGGTAGGCATTATAGACAGTGAGGGTCACATCACGATCGATCCGTGCAGTCGCCTCGTTCGCGAACCGGTGGCGGTTCCTAACCCTAGCTATGAACGCGGGATGTTCGGACGCAAACTCGCTGAACTGGGCCTTGCGACGGATTTCTCTCGTCGAGTGATTCAAAGTCTCGAGGAGCAGTTTAACCTGCAGGATCTTCGGAACGCATTGAGCCACGAGCATTGGCGCAGCCGAGATCTCAATCCCGAACCGCGAGAGATACCGGATATCGACGAGAAGATCTTGTCTTTAGCTTTATCGAACTACGAAGTGCGCTTCGCTCCTGAACAGAAGCTCTCCGAACAGGTTCTGTTTCCCATTACGCCGTCGCAGCGCAACGGGATCGAGGACGTACGCTTTGTCCGTTTTGAAGACAAGACGTATTATGGAACCTATACAGCCTACGACGGTCGGATGATCATGCCGCAACTGGTGGAGACGGATGATTTCCTTAGCTATCGGTTCATTACCCTCAACGGGCCTGCCGTCAAGAATAAGGGAATGGCACTCTTTCCGCGCAAGGTGGGCGGCCTATACACCATGCTGGGTCGACAAGACGGTGAAAACATCACCTTCATGCAGTCCGACAACATTCACTTCTGGAACGAATACAAAATCATTGTTCGTCCGCGGTACTCGTGGGAACTGGTGCAGTTAGGAAACTGTGGGTCTCCCATCGAAACCGAAGCGGGATGGCTGGTCTTAACTCATGGAGTCGGGCCCGCACGTAAGTACTCTATCGGAGCCATCCTATTGGATCTAGAGGACCCCAGCAAAGTGATCGGGCGGACCCGAGAGCCACTTTTGAGTCCGAACGATGAAGAGCGTGAAGGCTATGTTCCCAATGTCGTCTATACATGCGGGGCGATAGTGCATCAAGATTGGCTGGTCATACCGTATGCAATCTCCGACTCCGCGACCAAGTTCGCTCGGGTGAGACTTAAGGATGTCTTAGCGGCTATGGTTTAGGGAACGGATGGAAGAATGGCCCGGCGGAGGGAAGCAGACAGTTCACGGTAAACTTTGGACGCAGATGCCTAAGACACAGCAAAACCGGGAACGGTTTAAGAGACTTCACGAAACGGGATGCTTCATTATTCCTAATCCGTGGGACATTGGAAGCGCTCGGTATTTGCAATTTATAGGCTTCCCGGCTCTGGCCACTAGCAGTGCCGGTTACGCCTTTAGCCTAGGAAAGCCTGACTCATACCTCCTTCCCGGCGGAGCGCTCACCTTGGAGGAAACACTCTCTCATTTGAGTGGTTTAGTTGAGGCCTGTGATGTTCCCATCAACGCTGATTTCGAGAATGGCTTTGCCCACGATCTCAACGATCTGGCCACCAATGTCATTCGCTGTGCCGAGACCGGCGTGGCAGGCCTCTCCATAGAAGACAACGACGGTGGCAAAATGTATGGATTCGAGCTAGCCGTGGATCGGATCAGGACGGCGAGTGATGCCTTAAAAGGGAGCGGTGTTCTCTTAGTGGCGAGAACCGAGGGCTATCTATTGGGTCAGCCTAATCTCGACGAGACCATTCGCAGAATGCAAGCTTTCGCTGAGGCCGGGGCCGATTGCCTCTACGCTCCAGGCGTGACTAAAGCCGATGAAATCTCAGCTTTGGTCACAGCGTGCCAACCTAAACCCGTGAATATTTTGGTAAATTCACCTGGACCTAGTCTCGCCCAATTGAAAGACTTGGGAGTCCGCCGCATTAGCGTTGGGGGGGGCCTTGCCAGAGTGGCCTGGGGGGCATTTATGCGAGCCGCTAAAGAACTCCAAGAATTCGGAACATTTGGCGAGTTGGGATCCGCCGCAAAGATGTCTGAACTCAATGGTTTTTTAGAAACTGACTGGATGTCTCGAGTCTCAGCTACTCTCGACGCTCAATAGCCTACTTCGAGAGTCCGGCGCGGCTCCTCAAGAAAACGCCGTAGAATTCAAGAATCTCCTAGCTGTCTGGACCTAGGCTGGAGCCGGAACCCGTTTCAAACACGCGAGTACGGCCTCAATGACACGTTTGGACTCGTCAGGATCCCTCACTTGGATGCACTCCACTCCGGCTTCTTTGGCTGGGTAGTCGTTACCACCCGGGAAGAGGGCGTCACCCACGAACAGCATCTCCGAAATCTGGAATCCGAGCAAGTCTCGGAGCTTTCGGATACCGTAGGCCTTATCGATTCCGCTTTTGGTGATGTCGATGGAAGTGGTCCCACCCAAACGGATAGAGAATTCGGGGATCTCCTTGTCGAGAACGGCTTTGATGACGTGGCGCTTGGCAAAATCTGGATCCCAGCTTCTTTTGGCCTCCAGGGGTGCCTGTTGGCCCAGTGCGGAAAATGTGATCTGACTGCCCCGGTCTTCAACCACCTCGCCCCAGACTTGCTTGGGGGTAAATCCCTGCGCCGCCACAACCTCGTTGACGACTCGAATGATCTTGCTTCTCTCCTCGGAGTTCAGTGTTTCGGAATAGAGAAGGTTCCAACCTGAGTCGTATTGGTAGAATTTCGTCCCACAGGTAGGCAACAGTGACAGAGTCTTGAGTTTATCATCCTGAGGCAGATTTTTTAGAAGCTGCTCTTGGAATTGGGGCCAGTCCCCGCCGGAGATCACGGCCACAGCCAGTGTGTCCATCAGAGCGCCCAGAAGCTTGACCATTTCCGGGTCTAGGCTAGACTTACTTTCGGCGAGGGTCCCGTCGAGATCAAAAACGATGAGTTTCTTAGTTGGATTTGAGTTCATGCGGCGTCTGTTCTTTGAAGAAGCGCCGCATCCCTCAATCGGGCCTAGAAATCTGCCGACGGTCTCCGCGAGCCTCCTCCGACCATGACCTCAGATCGGGTGGACGTTGGAAGTTTCCGGAATCGATGGATTGGTCGGAACATGAAGGGTCTGGAAGAAGCCCTCGCCGACCCAAGTGCGGAACCACTCGAAGGGCTGCTGTTCATCGAGCGTGTGCTTCTCCAAGACCATAGAGAGAGCATCCCCCATCGGGGTTCCCTCCATCAAAGACGCCAGCATGAGGGCCGCGGCTTCGCTGATCGGCATGCGCCAGATCTGATTGTCGTTTCGCCAGACGACAACTTTTTGCGGTGCAGGTTCGTGGTCGGGAAGCTCTTCGTCGCGATTGAAAGCCAAGTAGAGATCGTTGGCGTTGCTCTCCAAGGAAATGAGGCGTAGTGCGGGGATGGGCTCGAAACAGGCATCGAAGTAAGCCTCGGGGTCTATCTCCGCGAGGGATTCCATGTCCAGAGTCACCGAATCGTCGGCGTTGAACGCTTCGCAGAGCGCCTGCTCTAAGCGCGCCAGGTCGTAAAGTCCGGGAAACTTCTCACAAAGCTTGTGGCCCTGGACAAAACCCACGAACTGGCGTCCGAGATGGTCGAGTGTCCAAGACGTTGAGGGATGAACCTCAACGTAGTCTTCCACTAGGTTCATGAAGTTTCGCCGCCCCAAAAGCTCTTTGCAAACCGGGAAGTCCACAGAGAGGGCTTCTTCCATGCGGAGGGGGTACATTTGACGATAGATCATGAGACGTTCCATCTCATCGAGTGTTGGAGAGGGTTTGACCAATCTTTGGGCGGAGCCCTCGGAGAAACCGGAGAGTTGCTCGGCCGCGTGAAGAGCTTCATCGGCCGTCCCGGGAGACACGATGAACGTCTGCATCCACGTCTGAAAGCTGCGCAAGTCGGGACGCTCTTGTTCGGGCGGTGAAGGGGTCATGATAAGGACATCTCCTAGGCTCCGACTTTGGCTTTGGAGGCTCGACGTGCATCCGCTCGATCTCGATAGATCTGGGCCTTCAAAACTTCTTCGTGGACTGTAGGAAACTCGGGAATCTCGTCATCCCACTCCACCATAGTGGCGCGTCCACCATGCTTTTCATGGAGACGCTCGTACATCTGCCATACCTTGTCTACAACGTGGTCAGAGTGGGTGTCTAGGATGTGCGTTCCTTTATGGGTGTGGCCGGCGACGTGATGGTACAATATGCGGTCCACGGGAATTTTTTCGATGTATTCGTCGGGGTCGAACCCGTGGTTGAAAGCGCTCACAAACACGTTGTTCACGTCGAGCAGTAGCCCGCAGTCAGCCTCTTCGGTCAAGCGACTCAGGTACTCGGCTTCGTCCATTTGAGCCATTTTGAACTCGATGTAGTTTGAGGGGTTCTCCAGAGCCAGCGGAACCTCCAGAAAATCTTGGATCTGTCGGATGCGGCCGGCTACGTGTTTGAGAGTCTCTTCGGTTAAGGGGATCGGCAGAAGATCGTGAGAGTTTCGACCGAGGACTCCCGTCCAACAGAGATGGTCGGAGACAAAGGGCACCTTGAGCTTTTGAGCCAGCTTCTTAAGGAGCCCTAGATACTCCATATTGAGCGGGTCGGTGCTACCCACGGATAGCGACACTCCATGGATGAAAATGCGGTATCGCTCGGCCATCTGCTCGAGAATCGAGAGACGTCGACCTGTGGCCGTGAGGAACCCTTCCGAAATGACCTCAAAGAAGTCGACTTTGGGATTGTGTTCTAGAATGTGATCGTAATGAACCGTCCGCAGGCCCATCCCAAGCCCGTAATCCGGCAGATTCCATCGATTGGCGACCATAATGTTTCCTCCAAGGAAAGGCTCTGGTCGTTAAGTTGCCTGCGACCAGAGCCGCGAGGTCAACTGGAAACCCGTTAGCGTGTCAGTGGGTTTCCGGTTGGACCTCACGAGCCCTCGGGATATTCCGAGGGCCTCCGTTAAACTCGATAAATGGTGAGGCTATTTGCTACAGCCATCCTTGCCCTTGCAGCCATCCTTGCCTTTGCAGCCATCCTTGCCTTTGCAACTGTCCTTGGCCTTGTCTTTTCCGTTACAGTGATCGACGCTGCGACAGGTGTCCCGACCGTCGGCGCCCTTGCATGAATCCTTAGCATGGTAGCTGTTGCAATGGTCCTTGCCATTGCAAGCGTCTTTGCCGTCGGATCCTTTACAGCTGTCTTTGCCTTCGGCGCCGTCGGCGCCCTTGCAACTGTCCTTGCCTTCACAGCCGTCTTTACCTTTGCACCCGTCTTTAGCAGCGGGTTCACCGTTGACAGGCGCGGCGCCAACGATCTGTGATCCTGCGACAACTCCCGCGACAGCGGCGGCCATGTACTTGGTGAAATCTCTTCTTTTCATAGTTCAATCCTTTGGGTAACGTGTTTGGAAAGGCTACAACAGTTCTTGTCTCCGCTGAGTTCCCATTAAGGAGTATACACCTTGGGAGATATTCTTCCTGGAACAATCAACGCTGGACGGCTCTGCGGTCTGCGCCTGAACCTCATGTTAGCTACCGTCTCAGCCAAGGTACCGACTCGGTTTTATGGAAGTCGCGATAATGCGACGTGGTGTCCTGATAGCTCTCATTATTCTGCAGGGATTCCTTTTAGCCATTCCTGTTTTGGGTCAGTGGGAGCTTAGCGAGCAACGGGAAGGGGAGATTCCGACTTTGCCGTCTGACCTCATCATCGAGCTCGTTCGGTCAGGCTGGACCGAAGTTCCAAGCGAAAAGGTCGGAGAGTACAGCTGGACGCGGGGCGATGGTTTGCGCCTGCGTTGGGAACCCTGGCAACCTATCGGGCTTGGGGTTCGCTGGAAATTAGGCAGCGAAGAAGCCCGCTTGATCGAAACCGATGATGGTGGACTGTTGCTAGGCTTCCAACGTCAAGGAGGATGGGCGCTGGTCCTTCACGGACAGAGCGTAATGAAAATGACTGAGGAGATGAAAGCATTGGCTATTTCGCTGTCGCGAGACGGTACGGTTCGACGGACCCTAGGCTTTTCCGTCGAAAATCGACCCATCGATTGCATAAGAATGGGCAACGGGCCCAACAAGACTTTGTTTTTTGGAGTTTTTCACGGAGATGAGCCGGCCGGCGAGCCTGTTCTTCGGCGACTGGTCGAGTATCTGGTGAAGAACCCCGAGATATTAGAAGGGCGCTCTGTTGAGATCTGCCCGGTCCTCAATCCGGATGGACTAGCCCGGAAAACTCGAGTCAATGCGAACTTGGTTGACGTGAACCGGAATTTTCCGGCGGCCAACTGGACGTCGGACGGGAAGGGCACCCGCTATTGGGGTGGACCGAGAGCGGCTTCCGAACCGGAGACCATGACGGTTGTGGAGCTTCTGGAGAGCTTCGCTCCCACTAAGATCGTCACCCTTCACGCCACCCTCCACAATGTAAACTATGATGGCCCAGCCGCAGAATTAGCGAAACGGATGAGCGCCTTGAACGGTTATGTCGTAGAGCCAGACATCGGATATCCCACGCCTGGGTCCTTTGGGACCTTCGTCGGGCGGGAAAAGAAGATTCCCACCATCACCTTAGAGTTTCCCGAGGGCGAGGGCGAAGCGATGTGGCGAGAGAACAAGGAAGCGTTGCTGGAGGCAATTCGATATGAGGTCAAAAGTTAGCGCCTCGTGCGCAAGTTTCAAGTGGGGCCCTCTGGTCTTATTGCTGTTTCTTTGTTTAGCCGCGATACCGCTCGCCGCCGAAGAACCGTTGTTGACCTTTCAAGCCACCGACAAGAGCTTCGAGTTGCAAACGGCGGAGGACTATCGAGCCACCTTTAACCCTCACGCCATACTGAGTTTGGCCAGTCTCGAGGAGATGGTTTTAGTGGTGACAAAACACAAGGCCGAGAACGGTTTACAGACCATCTATGACCACTTTCCTAAATCGCTCCCGGCGGACTATCCTTGCCTGGGACGGGTCATGATCACAATCGATGGTCAGCAGGCCGCGGCCTTTGTGGTGGACGGTATGTTTCCGCCAGAGGGGGAACCGACCCATCAAACCCTGATCGCCATCACTCTTCGAGACGGAGAAGAGTACAATTTCATGGTGCACTACCCATTAGATGATCCCGAAGTAGGACTAGAACAAGCGAATGCTCTTCTCGGCGCGGTCAAATGGAAGTCAGAATCCTCCCACGATTGAAAAACACCCCCGGCTTTAGGTCGGAGGTGTCTCTGGAAGGCTATGGTCTTCAGATCTTCAGTTCGAGTTGCTGCCCGTCAGCACCCATTTGCTCCCCTTTTTGGACTGGAACGCTTGTTCGACCATGTCGTTTCCAATCTCGGTAGGGATCTCCCCAGTGGTTGCATAGATGTAGAGAGCCGCTTGGAAAATCTGGCTTAGGCACGATGTTACGATAGCGGCCAACAGGAAGGCCGCCAGGGAGACAACTCCACCGATGGTAAAGGGAACATAGGTTCCCATCGAGATGCTCATAATACCAGTTCCGACCAAGCTGAATATGATGGTCCAAGCGGCGATGGTGGTGATGACGCTGAACCCGAGGTACGCACCCAACGCTTCTCCCCAAGTCTTTTTGATGATCTCTTTGGAGCGGGTGAAGGCGGCTGACGGTCCGACCTTTTCAAAAATCATGACAGGGATTGCGAAGTAGCTAACGACGGCGAAGGCGCCGCCGATGAGTTTGGCGACGATACTCCCAAAAACGCCGAAGCTCTGTTCGAGTTGGCGGATAATAAAAGAGACTACGCCGCCTACGGCCGCCCAGGAGAAGATGACTCCAAGGTTATCCCGTCCGGCTTTGAATCCATCGGCCAAGGTTGGGTCGCCGCCTTCGAATCGGATTTTAGCACAAGATAGGACCGCGACGTTGAAGAACAGGACGATGCTGTAAGTCACGAAAGAATAGGTGATACCGAGAGCGCCGAACGCGAGGTTCATGCCGTCTTCTGTCATGTCTGAACTTGCCAGAGCGTAACCGGGCACGGCGAAGGCGATGGTCCCTAGAATTGTGAGAATTCCGCAGAAGACAGGAAACATCATCAGTTCCTTGTCTTTTTTAAGCACTGCGAAGCAGGCTTTGGTCAGCATCCAGCTGGCCTTTAAGCGATTGAACATAGTGATCCCCCTAAAGAAAAATAATTTCCTATAGAGCATACGGAAAATGTCGACCTTTGGCAAGCAACGACCAAGACCACGACTCCGAAAGACTCCCAGAACGCTTGGTGGCATAAGAGCGCGCTATCCTTTCCCGAAAAGTTTGCCCAAGCTTTCCAATGCGCTCACCCCGGGGAGCCACGCGAGTACCTGACGTCCGTCAGCATTGGGCGGAGCGGCGCTCCACGAAGTTTCCCAGAACCGAACCTGACCGTCTGCACCGCTTGTGATGAAACATCGACCGTTAGAGTCCATGGCGATGGCAGTCACCCCCCCTTGGTGGGCGACAAATCGGTCCAGCGTCTTTCCTGATAAAAGGTCTCTAAGGACGAGGTGTCCCCCTTGGGTAGCCACGATACCGAGACGCAATTTGGGCGCCAAGACGAAACCGGACACGGGTCCTCCGCTGCTATCAATTTGATAGAGCAGACGCCCTTTCGAAGTGTCGATGAGGAAGACCGTTCCGTCTTGGCACCCCAAGCTCAGAATTTTATGCTCTCGATGGTATCCGACAAACGTCACTTTTGAACTGGGCTGAAAGCCTTTCGTTGAAAACGGCTCAATCGCCGTACTCGATTTTCGAGCCAGACGCACCACACCGCAGAGATTCTCAGCAACGACGATGGCCTGCCCCGATGCTCCTGGAAAGACACGAGTTGGAACCGTCGCAAGAGGCGGTGTAGACTCGGTCACGGCAAAGGTCTTCAGGCTGAAAGACCCCACCACGCCCTGCTCAGAAGCAAACAGGATGGAGTTTTCTCGAAAACTTACGTCGATTAGGGGACCCATTCCTAGATTGAAGCTCCGTGTCGGGGTTCCATCGTTAAGGGAAAGAAAGCTTCCTTGTCCTAATTCGTCGACAAAGAGAACGAGCGACTCCTCAGAAGTGCGTACTCGAATCTGGGCTGCGAGAATTTCTGCTTCGGCTCCATGGGTCCAAAGACGTCGTGTCTCCAAAGAACTGTCAATCATCATCGTGAGTTCACGCCCAGTACCGACGAGGGCTTTCTCTCCGTCGTCAGATATGCTCACGGGAGTGGACGGTGACCCTTGGAGGCTGAGCCTCTCCCAGACCGCCTCTAGATGGTTCGGTCCGAGCTTCTCAATGAGGTCCCAAGTGAGATCGAGAGCGCTCGGAAACTGTTCGTATCCTGGTACTGAACGGGCTTTGCGCAGGAACTGATAGGACTCCGAGTACTTCCCGTTTTTCCAAGCCTCTTGGGCACCCTGAAAGGCGGATTGGAAATTTTGATGGGAGTGTACGAGTTCGTCGTAGGTCTGGCCCGGGGAAAGCAGCGAGGATCGCTCGTACACTCGATGGTCCTCATCAACCTCCCAGATTTGAAACTGCCCGCGTCGATCGCGGCTGACCGCCATGCGTCCGTCAATGCCTAACGACAGACCCACCGGGTCTTGAAGCTTCTGTTCCCAGCGTCGAGCCAGATGAAAAGGGTCGGCTATGTAGAGACTCAGGAATGAGTCCGTGAACGTGAGGAGGTGCCGGCCACAGGGGCTGACGATGAGGGGGACCTGATTTCTGAGCAGAATTCGCCCTTCGTCATCAAGAACAACGTGACCGCTGGAGAGGCGAATGACTAATCGATTGTCATCGCCGGCGAGCTCCATGGTGCGGACGGGTTCTTGGAGGCAGACGAGTTGCACCACCGTTTTCGCTCCAATGTTGATAGCCTGGATCCAACCGCTGTTATGGCCAACGTACAAAATCCCGTGCCGGCTGAGTGCGATGCAGGTCGCGTCGTTTGAATTTTCGACTTTGCTGGGCCAGGCAATAGGCTGCGGATTCATCCCCCCATCAACTTGAGCCAACTGACCAGTAGGAAGCAGCAGGCAAAGTTGTTTTCCGCTTCTGTCGAAACTGGCCAAAAGCGGTCCTTGTCCGGGTTCCGGTCGGGCCATGGCGATCCGATCCCATGCGCAGGTGTCCATGTTGAAGAGATGTGGCCCGCTGTCGAGGATCGCCACCATTCGAGTCAAATTGGCGGCTACGTCAAGAATCTTTCCTACATTTCTCCCCACAAGGCCGAGATCCGGTAATTGGCGGAGTTCGAAAGCTCGGGGTTCTTCGAGCAAGAGCCGCTCGCCGAAGGTCCAGCATCGCCCGACCTCGCCGGCGTCCGGCGTCCGCTCCACTTTGCCGAGGATCCTCTCTTCCTCGATTCCGAAGGAGATGATCTCGTGGGCTGTCACGCCCAGGACTGAAGCGCTGTGATGGTCTACAAGAAGCCTTATGCTGGGGTCACCGGCCGCGTCACTGAATCGAGCCACTGGTGCGGGGAAGAAGATCTGGCCGTCGAGTTCTCTGAGCCCTTGAGCAGCGGCAAGTTTTCGTTGCATAGCCCCTGCGTCATTCGGCATAAGTTCCAGAGCCTTTTGATAGACCCGCTCGGCCGCGAAGTACTGTCGAGTGTACATTAACGCATCGCCTAATGCCCGGTCGACGAGCCCTCGTTTGGTGGAATCCTCGGAAGTGATCGATTCCAAAAGGCCCACCGCCTCTTTTCTGAGGCCTTGCTCCAGGCAGAAAAGGGCCAAAGGATACTGGGCCTTGGCTTGGCGTAAGCGACGCAGCGACTCTTTTACGTTGATCCGCCCGTGGCGGCGTTCATACTGGACAAGATTATAAAGACATTCGGGATGTCCCGACTCCAAACGCAGACCACGTCGCCAGGCTGTCCGGGCCTGGTCTTTTTTCCCCAAGGAAAGGAGCGAGACGGCCTTGTTGTTCAAAATGTCGGGGTTTTCGTGCTCAGGAAGTTGCGGGACGCCCTGGTAAGGAGCGCCCGTGAGCTTTTGGTAGACAATATTGAGAATGCCCCCCAGGGCTTCCATCGAGGGAGGGCGCTCAACGGGATCTTTCGCCAGACACCCTAGAATTATGGCCGCGAGGTCCCCTGGAATGTCCGCGCGGAACTCACGAGGATCTGGCGGGGGCTTATAGAGGTGCGCGTCGATGAGATTTTCCACCGGAACGGTTGTGCCTTCGCGATCGAAAGGTCGACGGCCACAGCACATTTCATAAAGGGTGATTCCGAGGGCGTAGATGTCGGCCGCCGGACCCACTCGCTCGGCCGCACCCCACTGTTCCGGCGCTCCGTACTGGGGCGTTCCGAGGTAGGCTCCTGTGCCGGTTACGCCCGCTTTTTCTGGAGCGGGCCCGTGCTCTGAACCGCCCGTGGCGACGGGCTCCGGCAAGGCCGTTTTGACAATCCCGAAGTCGGTTACACAGATACGATCGCGTCCTCGAATGAGGAGGTTCTCAGGTTTGACGTCGCGGTGGATTACGCCGCGGCGATGGGAGTGTTCAAGCCCTTGCGCCACCTGCATAGTCACTTCCAAAATCGCATTCCACTGGCCGGGAGCCAAGCGTCCCTGAGCCAACCACTGCTTGAGGGAGCCGCCGGTCAGAAAGTCCAAGAATAGACAAGGAAGTCCAGAAATATTAAGGACGTACCAGCATTGGACGATGTGCGGATGCACTCCGAGGCCTACCCAAGTTTCAGCCTCACGCACGAATCGTTCACGCAGGATTGGTGAGCCGACGAGTTGCGGCAACGGCATCTTGAGAGCCAGCATTCTGTCCCACTCACGATGATGAACCTTCCAAACCACCCCCATGCCGCCGACGCCGATGAGTTCGACGATTTCGTAACGGCTGTCGATGACATCACCAGGGCGCCAACCGGCATAAGTGACCGACTGATCCGCCGTGGCCCGGTCAGCGCACAAGGTTCTGATCGCAAGAGCGGGCCGCTCTCGACTCTGAGTAAACTTTCATTATCATCCCTTTTCGAAATCGGGAGTGGGGGACCTTTGGATAGAGCTCGGTAGACTTCAGTCTTTCGGTTCGAGAAGTGACGCTAGGGCCAGGGTCCTGAGTTCCTGAGTGAGTTGAGCGGTCGTGTAGAAGGACGCTTCCCGGGCGAGGCGCCCCAAAGGGTGATCTGCTGAATGAGCCCGACCGCCCACACACATCGTAGCGGCTGTGATAGTCTCTCCCGCCAACTTAATGGCTTCGGTTCGAAGCAACGTCGCCGTCGCCCAGGAGGGCTCGAGGTCCCATGCGTCCATCTTAAGATGAAAAGAGGCGATGATGGCTTGGATTCGCGAGTTGGCGGTGTCCGGCAGAAAGGCGCCGGCGGCTCGGGCCACGCCCAAGGAACGGGACGCCTGATACACAGTAGAATGCATATCGGCCAGGTTCATCTCTTCAGCGTCGAAGCGCATAACAAGCTCGTCTGTGGGAACTTTCAGAGCCTCGAAGGTTAAGGGAACCGTGGCTGTCGCCTGCATGACCACGAGGGCTGGGGGCTCGCCGATAGTGATGCCAAGACTTTTGACCGGGCATTGCGCCATCAAGAAGATTTCCTCATCAGTCGCCCCCGCCAGCAGAACTCGTTCCATCAGCCCGAGTCCCGAAAACCACGGACCCTTTCCTGTGAAAACGAGGGTGTCGTCGTCGACGACAACAGCCACCGGTGACGGGCTTCGGCGCAGATGGGCGAAGCAGACACCCACCCAAACTTGACCGGACGCGGCGAGCCTCCAGAGGGGATGCTCAGACTTAAGCAATCGTCGGCAGGCCCCCTCGTGC
>JBBKWP010000379.1:0-5227 GCA_037968995.1 Candidatus Xenobia bacterium | reverse complement strand
GCCCATTCCAGGCATCCCGCCCATTCCGGGCATCCCGTTCATTCCAGGTCCAAAGCTTGGAGCAAACTGGGGAGACTGTTGGAAATTAATATTCAGGTTCATCATATTGTAGTGTCCTTCGTGAAGTTCTTGCTTTCACGATAAGCTTATTGAGGGAAAACGACAAGAGAGGAAAGGCCCGCAAACCCTTATTTAACAAAGGTTTTACGCAATCTGACTTCCATTCCAGTACCATTCCAGTGAAGTCTCGAAAGCGAGGACATGGGAGCCTCAGGAAGTGCTAAATGGGAAGGTTTTCGTCGGGAGGATGGATGTCGGTCTCGATTTCGGCTCCGTGGGAATCGATGTGAAAGGAATTTGAGACTGGACCGACGTGCATAGGCAGGGTCAAACGACCCGAAAGATAGATCATCTCCGCGCCCAGCAGAAAGACACAGGCCTCTAGATATAGCCAGAGCAGAAAGCCGACCACTCCCCAAAGCGACCCGTAGAGTGGGCTGCGGGACCCGAACTCCCAAATGATCTGAATATAGATCCAACTTGTCACTCGCCAACCGAGAGCGGAAAATACCGCTCCCGGAAGGACTTGCCTCCAAAGGATCGTTCCTTTGGGTACAGCCGAGTAAAGAGCGCAAAAGACGATGCAGGTCACCACTGGGACCAGAAGCCAGCTATGAACTCGGGACCAAAACAAGGCTTCATCTAAAGTGATGCCTCCTACCATCGAAAAAGGCAAACGACTGAGCGCCACTTGAAGGCTTGAGATGAATCCGCTCACCAGCATCAAAAGCAAGGTGGCCGCCGCGGCCAACAGAGCCGAGGTCATGCCGGCCATATTGCTGCGCCAACTTGAACGTCGTGCCTTCAGGCGCCAGATCCGCTGCAGACTCAATTCCAGAGCCATAAAAAGACAACGACCCGACCAAAGCAGTGCGATGATTCCCGTCAGACCTAGGGCCGCGCGTTCCTCGGCCAGCCCTCTCAGTGCTTGGCCCAAAAGCAAAAGATTGGAATCGGGGAGGTAGTTCTTGAATACCAACAGAGTGCTGGCCAAGGAGGTCTCGTCGGAGTACAGGACACCGATCAAAGAGGCCGCTAAGAGAACGATGGGACAGAGCGCGAAGAAAGCTTGGAAAGCGATTCCTGACGCCAGAAACCAACCCTCATCTTCGTAAAAGCGGGCCACGATCGCGTAGATCTTTTTCCAAATCTGGGAAGCATAATCGAGCATGTGTTCGATATCAAGTATATGCGCTGTAGGGCGTGAATCCCTGGAAGCGAACGGCTTCCTCAAGTGAGAAAGTGACTCACTGTGAAAGGGACAAGGTGCGCTCGTGTTTTAGGACGGAGTCGTCGGTCCCACTTCCGCGGGCAAGCGGTCTCTCAGCTCCCGCAGGATGGAGATGGCCTCGTTCACTTCCGCTAAACTCTCGCCATTGACGTGGCCGGCATGGCCGAGATGACTCAAGGATTGATTCAAGATTCCGTAAATTTCGCCGCCCGTCCAACTCACGTCTTGACCCGGAGAGTCCAATTCCGCTGTCTGAATGTACGGCATAGCGCCCCCGTAGATCCCGGCCAAGGTGTAGCCGATATCGAGATCCGCCTGCTGAATCTCGTCGCGTTGGTCGAGATAGTGGCGGGCTTCTAGAGCCTCTTGACGCATTTGGGGCGGTAACTCACGAAGTGCTCGGTCCAAGGCGGAGACAGCCCAATCCAGGGTGCCCAAGGCGCTATACTGGGACGACGCGACGTTCTCCGCCTTATTCCCCGTGGACTCTGACTTTCGACGCAGTTCTCGCCCGCTGCCGGAAACGTCGCGCCAAGGGGTGTCGCGAGAGATGTCCACGGCCGAAGGTTGAAACCCGTCAAGGGTACGATATCCGTCCTCGGTGGTCTGGTGTGCCTTTTTCAAGTGAAGGGCGCTGGTTTCCGCGTGAATCAGCGCTTCATCGAGATTTCTAGCGGGGCTTTGGGGTGACGGAAGGGACACGGGTTGCGTTGGAACGGAGGTGATCATAGGCACACTTTGTCACAGCCTACCCATTTGGATGTTACTAGGATGTTAAGTAAGTGAACTTGGACCTCATAGTGTGGGTTGGTACACTTGCAAAGCTATTTGGGGAAAGTGTAGTTCTGCAACTCCGTGGTGGAAGTAACCCCGCCAGCCTCGGTGACACTTTTGACCATCCCTACACGGTCGACATACCAAAAGATATACTTCGTGACGTTGCCGCCATAGTCCGAAGTGCTGGTCACTTTGATGGCCTTGAAGTCACCGGCCGGAACCTTCACGTTCTCGGGACCCACGCACGTCCAGTCCTGAGTGATGTCGAGGCCGCCGCCTTTTCCTTCATATTTCCAGGTCTTCCCCGACACCAAGGGGTTCATTAGAGTATTGATGTCCTTGAGGTAGTCAAAAGTGTAGTTCGCCGAGGGCGTCACAGACTTATCGGTCAGAACCCAACCCGCGACTTTGTGATAGGTATTGATGGTCTCCGTCGGAGTGAAAGAGCTGATCACGACCTCGTACCCCGTCCCATCGGCCAGTTTCGTTACCGCCGTGACGAGGAGACGCATATCCATGGACATTCCGCTTGAGGTGGCGATCTTGTAGTTCCACTCGGCACCTTTCGGAGCCGGGAAATAGTCGGGAACGTATTTCTCCTTGGCACTGGACACAGCGGTCAGGGCAAGGAGCAAGAGGACAGGAATCAGCAGACGTCTCATGAGTAGGTGTACCTTTCTTGACGAGAGGAAGGGTCCCCATCGCATCTCTACCTCGATTCCGTCCCTACCCGTTGAGTCCTGTTACAACCTTTAGTGGACGGGTACCTTAGGCGCGAGAAACGACGATGCGATGAGGCGCACCCGCTCGTATACCCGAAAGGAATCCTATCTGAGACTCTTGTCTTTTCACAGATTGTGAGTAGACTGGTTCATGCTTAAATTCGAATGTCCATCCTGTGGGAACGGCCTCTTCTTCAACAACTTCGCCTGCGTGGCGTGCGGTGCGAAAGTCGGATTTTGCCCGACTCAGTTCTCGTTTTCTCTCGCCGGCGAGCGTCAATTTTGCGCCAATCGCGACCATCACAACGTATGCAACTGGATGAGTGAGCCGCAGCAACCCTTTTGCCGCTCCTGCCAGACCAACCAGATCGTACCCGACCTCGGAGTTGATGGAAATCTAGAGAAGTGGTCGGACCTAGAAGAGGGAAAGCGCCGTCTTCTCTTCAGTTGCCTGCGCTTGGGAATTCCCTGGAGCGGATTGACTTTCAAGTTCCTGGCGCCAACTCCTGAAGAACCCGCTACCACGGGGCATTGCGATGGGGTCATCACGGTGAATATCGGCGAGGCCGACCTAGTAACGAGAGAGGCCAACAAGCAAGACCTCAATGAGAAGTTCCGCACCGTCATCGGTCACTTTCGCCACGAATTCGGACATTTCTATTGGAGTCAACATGTCGAACCAAATTGGCAGAACCTGGATCGGTTTCGGGCCCTGTTCGGCGACGAGCGCGTGGACTATCAGGCCAGTCTCGACCAGCACTACTCCCGCTCGGGCACGAGACAGCGTTCGGTGGAACACATTTCTGTCTATGCTACTTCCCACCCGTGGGAGGACTGGGCGGAAACCTTCGCCCACTACCTCCATATGCGCGACGTACTGGAAACGGCACAGGGACACGGACTCGCGCCCCTCCCTTCCCAGGCTCCGACCTTCGATTTCGGATACGGGATGCAGGAGTGGCGTCGTCTTTCCGTGGCTTTCAATGAGGTCAATCGCTCCATGGGCCTGCAAGATCTCTACCCCTTCGCAATTTCTCCCGTTGTGGAAGAGAAACTCGCCTTCATCCACGGCGTGATAGAGTCCCACAAGGCATCGCACTTCTAAAAACCGAAGGACTCCACTTGAGTATACACGTTGCCCTCCACCATGAATCGGTCTACCGATATGACCAACCGGTCGCCCTCACGCCCCACCTCGTCCGCTTGCGACCCGCTCCGCACTGCCGAACTCCCATTCTCGCTTACAGCTTGAAAGTTCATCCCGAGGACCACTTTCTCAATTGGCAACAGGATCCTTACGGCAACCACATCGGACGTTTTGTCTTTCCCACGCCCGCCAAAGAGCTTCGCGTGGAGGTGGACCTGATCGCGGACATGACGGTCATCAACCCCTTCGACTTCTTTGTAGATGATCACGCGAAAACTTACCCCTTCTCCTATGGTGACGTTCTGCGGCGGGAGTTGGGGCCTTACCTTGAGGCTCAGCCCGCCGAGCCCAGCCTAAAAAAGCTGGTTGAGGACCTGCGGACATCCGACGTTGGAACAGTGGATTACCTCGTCACCATCAATGCAGCACTGCGAGATCGCGTCGGCTACGTCATTCGCATGGAAGCCGGAGTTCAGACGCCGGAAGAAACCCTGACCAAAGCCTTAGGATCGTGTCGCGACTCGGCCTGGCTTGCCGTCCAGATTCTTCGCAACTTAGGACTCGCGGCCCGCTTCGTATCGGGCTACCTCATTCAACTTAAGGCCGACCAAAAAAGCCTCGACGGTCCCAGCGGCACAGAGGTAGATTTCACCGATCTGCACGCTTGGGCCGAGTGCTTTATTCCGGGTGCGGGATGGGTAGGAATCGACCCCACCAGCGGACTGCTGGCCGGCGAAGGCCACATCCCATTGGCCGCCAGCGCCGAACCCTTGAGCGCGGCCGCCATCACCGGGTCCTTCGCTTGGACCCACAGTCTTCCGGACCAGAAACTCGAACAAAGTTTCGATTTCGCCATGGAGGTCCGACGCTTTAAGGAAGACCCCCGGGTCACCTCACCCTACACCCAGGAGCAGTGGACGGCCATCGACACCCTTGGTAGGCAAGTGGACGAGCGGTTAACGGCCGACGACGTCCGACTGACGATGGGCGGAGAACCGACCTTCGTCTCGATCGACGACATGGAAGGCGATGAGTGGAACGTCGCCGCCCTAGGGGAGAAGAAGCGAGAGATCTCCGAGCAACTCTTGCGAAGACTGGCCCAAAGGTTTGCCAAGACTCCTATCCTTCACTACGGACAAGGAAAACAGTACCCGGGAGAACCACTCCCTCGATGGGCCTTAAAATGTATCTGGAGAACCGACGGCCAACCGGCTTGGAAAAATTCGGATCTTTTCGCTCAAGAATCATCGACCGGGGTCCGCCAGCCCGAGGATGCAGAAACCTTCCTAA
>JBBKWP010000378.1:0-7720 GCA_037968995.1 Candidatus Xenobia bacterium | reverse complement strand
CAGGCGCCCATTGCGATCATTCGCGAAATCCATTTGAGGATAGGCTCTCAAGGCGCGAACGATCCCGCTTCCCAGCCCGCGGTAGGGGAGTCGTCTTATGGCGAACGAGGCCAGGATGGGATTTCGCATAGATTTGGAGATCCCGACGCTCCAATCGCGAAGGTGGTCATCAAGCGCCGCCACGAACCGTGAAGCTCAGCCAGGATTTCCAAGACCTTCTCGCCCTGCTTAACCAGCACTCGGTCCGGTATCTCGTCGTGGGCGGCTATGCGACCTCAGTTCACGCTGTGCCCGCTGCACCAAAGACCTCGATATTTGGGTGGAGCGGTCGTCGGAAAACGCACAGGCTTTGCTGGCCGCATTACAAGCTTTCGGATTCGGGTCCCTCGGTCTGACGCCCGATGACTTCCAAGCCGACGATACCATCGTTCAGCTAGGGTATGAACCAAACCGCGTTGACCTCTTGACGTCCCTGAAAGGGGTCGAGTTTGGTCCTTGCTACAAGCGCCGGCTTGAGGCGGAAGTTAGTGGCGTCCAGATACCATTCATAGCGTCGGCTGATTTGATTTTGAACAAGTCGGCGGTGGGCCGGCTACAAGACTTCGCCGACATCGAACAGATTAAGCGCCACCTTGGGTTGTAATGGGGGTGCTCTGTGACCCACGGTTTTGGAGACAGGCGTCAGTGCATTTCGGTCTTAAGGGGCGGTGATTGGGGTAACCACGATGTTGTGTCCATTGCCCCCGACAATTGGCTCGTGTCGCTCACCCGGTAGCTGCCGTCTTCGGGGTTTCGAAGTTGCTCGGTCAGCTCGCCCGAAAACGTGATCGGACCGTTGGGGTCAGTGAGGATGCTGGTGCCGTTGCTGTCCTTGTCCACCACGCTGTCGACGGTGAACCCCACGGTCAAAAACTTATAGCCTTGATTGCGGCGCTCAACGATTGTCGATTCTCGCGTTCGATATCCTTGTCGCTCCAACCCAGGGGGCGGCCCGAAAGCGGGCCCTTGTATGACATGTCCAGCTTGCTGGTCAACTTCAGAAGAAGCTTCTTCAAAGAACCTAGATCCGGCGAGCCCCCGCGGGGTGTAAAGCCCGAGAGGTCCACCTCGATATCGCTCCCATCAAGAAACAAACAGAGGGCCAAACGCATCCCCGTCCCGGGAGCGTGGGGGAAATCGATGGGACGGGGGTCCAGTAGCACGCCATCCTTGATCCAGGACCAACTCGAGAGCGGCGTAAGCGCAGTCGGATGATACAACATCGCAACGAAACCCACTTTGTGAAGCTTTCCCTGGGGCTCCGGAAGGCATGAGAGCTGAGTCTCAACGTTGACGCTGGAGCGCAAGACAAAGGGGAGTTTGTTTTCTAAACCAAATCCCGCTAGTGCTCCAAAGCTGCGTATGGCGTGGCGCCCCTGGCACGGCGGCTCGGGGAAGCCCTGGGAAACGCAGCGACCGTCAAGCACGATAGGCACGTGGCACATCGCGCAGCGACGGCTGAGCGCCTGATGCTCCATCGCCGTTGGGCCCAACAGATGATTGAGACGAGCCCAATTGTTGGGAATCGCGTGAAGCCGACCTTGGATTGTCAGCGTCGCCCCCTTGGCGCTTGGCGCCCTACCGGTCTCCAACTGACCCGACTTGAGGGTCGCCATACGTCCTTGCTCGTCCCACCAGGAAAGCCGAAGCGGCTTCTGACCGTAGAAGGCCCGTAGCCCCGCGACCATGGACTGGCGCCAGCCTTTCTTGGGGATCTCGCCAGAGAGAACACAGCGGGCCAATTCCAGCGCGTCGACGACCGGACCGCCTTGGAAACGCACCTCGGTTTGCGACCTTCCCAGAGTGCATTCGATCCGAGAAACTCCAAGAGCCACTCCCGCCTGTACGAGCTTGACCACCCAGTGGCCGTAGTCGACCAGCTGAAATTGACTCAGCATCTCGAGGGCTTGGCGAGAGTCGATGGTGAACTGCCCGTTCGAATCGTAGTCTCCGCGTGACTGGCCGGCGAGGAACTCCTCGAGGGGGGTTCTGCCTAGAGTCATCCGAGCATGCTTGCCGTGCGAGTCACCTCGGCCGGTTTGCCACCGAAGGCCATTTCCCTGCCAGGATTCCGTCGCGTCGACCAAGCCACGCAGCACACCGGTCGACTCGACAAGCAATGATCGAGGGCTGGGCCGCACGAGACCTGAGCAGCATCGTCACCTGGTCGAGAGATAAGCTCAGGCTCGGCGTCCCCTCGGCGCGCCCCAACATAGAATACTCATCTTTGGAGGTCTGCACAGCTCCTCGGAAGGCGGTCCCATCGGCATTCGAGCCTCCGCCACCAAGCGCTGAACCTCGGCCTGGCGCCAGCCCCTCTCGACCTGACTCGTTCCCGGCGGCACCACGTTGAGAACTTGCATCATTCCGATGCACTGATCGAGCAGCACGTGATAATGCATCACTTCAAGGTCACAACAAACTGACTGCCGACAGGCCCGGCGCAGAGAACAAGGCTACCTTTGGGAGCCAACACTTCCTGAGCGTCGAGAATGCTATCGAAGAGCTGTTCTCGGTATGGCCCAAGCACAAGGGCACGCCCATCGGTGGGCAAGCCAATCTTGACGATGGCGTCCTCTTGCAGTTCGAGCCACTCATTGTAACCTTTGGGCCCGGTCTTCACGGGATTCTCTCCGGCCTTCGATGCCGCCGGATCGGTATTGGAATAGAACAAGTTGCTCGTCCGTGCCCAGCCAGTGCCGTTGTCTTGCCAGAGTTCTAACTCCGTCTGATTCCCTATGAGTAAAAAGACAACCTTACTGGCCGCCATGCTGGTCGCGACCGTTTGGACCAGTGGGTCGGCGGAGACGATCCTCGTTCAAGGCGAAGGCCTCAGCCGCACGATCAGGATCAATGGAAAAGACGTGGTCAAATTGATGGGCGCTGAAAGCACCCTCACCATCGAAGGCAACGGGGATATCTTGAACTTGCTCGGTTCGGACAATCGCGTCGTGGTCTCAGGCTCCTTGAACGGAATCGTCGTCACAGGTAGCGACAACACCCTCATGGTCACAGGTGTACTCAACCAACTCGACGTGAGAAGCAGCGGCAACCAGATCACGCTCGACGGAAGTTGTGACCTGATCCAGTATGGTGGAAGCGACAATGACACGACCTGGATTCAAAGGCCGGAAACCAAACAGCCTAAAGTTGAGCGCTTGGGAACCGAGAACCTGTTCAAAGTTTCTAAGCCCTAAAGGGCCTATCTGAAGCCCCATTGAACCCAGACTTATTCGTTATCGCCCATGCGAAAGAATGCTCTCAAAAACGCTGATGAACCTCTTCACCTGATCCTCTGAGGATGCGCTCACATGAAATCCGCCGTCATCACAAAACACCACCAGCGTGCGCTTCTCTTTCCAGATCAGATGAAGGTTGCAACCTTCGTTTTCCTGCCACTCCAGAACATTTCGAATCGCTGACGGCGCCGCGCCGGCTCCCACCTTCAACAGACCGCAGAATTGGTCCGAACGACAGCCGGGGAAGCAGGACCGAAAACGCTGATATTGGGCCCTCTTTATTTGTCGAGAAAGATGTTTGCGTCTTAACGGCTCCAGTGGGTCGTAGATGCCCACCGGCGACTCCCCAGCAAATCCTATGAGGATTTTCGAGGCCAACTCCGTTTCCAAAGGACCGTGCTCGTCGCAACTGACCCAATGAAACGATGGCTCCAGCACCAATCCCCAACCCCAGGGGTATTCCACCAAGCCCAAACCGGTCATCCAGTTCTTGGCTTTGCCCAGGGATAGAAACTCACAATCCTGCTCCATCGACGCAACTCCTTGAAGTCTTAAAACCAAAGGTCGAGACAGCGGGGCTAAGTCTCGACGGGCGCCCAAAGGAAAGAAGAGGTTGAAACGCCCCGTCAGTGGGTCTTGATCTTGCGCGACCCAGGAGCGCCCAGAGGAACCGCCTTCTGAGTCGCTGGGACGCCAGTCGTTTGAACATCTTTGGGCGAGAGCTTCACCTCGCGTGTTGCCTGACCGCACCCGGCCACAAACAGCAACCAGCAGAGAAGAAAAAAGTATCGCAGTGATGTTGAGCGTCTTGGCACCTTAACCGAGTTCGCCGCGCATCCCAGCACCTCATTCTCTTTCACAAATAGGACCCCAAAACCATTCGCCGCCATGGGACCCAGCGGTTGGCCATAGACTTGGCACAAGCTTGTCCCGATTAACAGCTGTTCAACAGCCCGACGCCATAGTGACATCAGACGAGCAACACTGGGAACACCCAGACTGAAACCTTCAATTCTTCCCCGTCCGGTTCTGCGGGCTCGTCTCTTCAAGTCGTTTTTCGAGGTCTTTTCGACTTGAAGTCTAGGATAAAGACTTCAGGACCATAGAGAGAAATGGATAATCCCCAATGCTGAAGAGTCTCACAAGCCCCAATACTCCCAACCGCCGGCCGGTCGGCACCCAGGAAAACTTCCGACTCTACAAAGAGGCCGGTCGCTATCACGCCAGTGCGAATGATCTCAGCGAACTCGACAGTTTCGAGCATCATCAAACGGCCGCGACAGAACTCAACGGACTCATTGACCAGATTGAAAAAGTGCGGGCCGCGGTCACTTCTTTAGAGGGCTCAGATCTTGACAAGAATAGGCGTGCCGATGTCACCGCCGTGCAAGGTCTCCAGCTTGATGGCAAGCAGGTCGATGCCGTGATCGCGGGTCGCCGCAAGCGCGCTAACGACTTCAGTCTGGTCAGAACCGAAGTCAAGGTCGTGGACTACAACGGACAACTTCTCATGGAAGAAAACGATCATCTGCACGCAAAGTATTATGATTTCATCACCTCGACCAAGAGCTATAGGGTCGAAGACCAGCGTGAAAGAGACTACGTTTCGGTGACACTCAAACAAACCTAGGCTTCCCGGACTTAGACAGAGACGGGTGACCACTGAAAAATGTGAATATGGCCGCCAAAACATCAGTCCGAAGCTTCTTGAGTCGCCGGGAATTGTTTGGGCGTTAAAAGATTCTCGCGCGGTATTCCGAAGATGCCGCTATGCAAAGCTTTCACAATTTTCAGAACCCGTCCGGACAAACGTCTCCAACACCGAAACTTCCCAACGAAACCCTCAGCCTCAGTGTCGTTCTAGAGTATGCCGAGACTGCCAAAAAGCAAAGCTTTGAAGCACTCTGCCGTGTACAGCCATTAGTCAAAACCTATCGAGACAAAGTCGAGCAAACGTCGCAGTCCATGCTCCAGGCCAGCTCCAAACTTGGAGAAGAGTTAGAAATTCCCGCCGCCTACACAGCCGCTCTCACTCTCGTCAAGGAGAGCTTCGCGGAGCATCTTGCAGCGCTTGAAGAGTGGACGAATGCTTTCGCTCAAAAGAACGAGTCACATTCTGAAAAGGCGATGACAACTGTTCAAAAGAGTGGGGAACAGCTCGAGGTCGCACTCAATCGACTATCGGCCAGGGAGTAAAACGTAGGTGAGCGCGGCGCAGCAGGGGTCGCATAGCCACCTACAACGCGATAGAGTTTAATCTCTGACTGCTCTCACTTTGAAGAGGGCGTGAGCACCAGCACAGGAATCTCCCTGTGGGGAGCGGCGGACTTCTCGTAGTCCTTGAAGAAAGGCATCGTCTCACTCTGCTGGTCGTAGAGTCGACGTCGCTCGTCGCCGGTCGTCTCGCGGACCGTGACCGGGATGGTCTCCGTCAAGACCTCGACCTCAGTGTTGGGGTTTGCGATCAGATTGTGATACCAATCGGGGTTCGTCGGTGCGCCTGCCTTAGAACAGATGATAACGAAGTCATCCCCGTCTTTACTATAAACCAGCGGGTTCACTCGCAGCGTTCCGCTCTTGGCGCCCTTGTGGTGCAGCAGAAGCACGGGCATTCCCTCAAAGCGACCCCCGACAACTCCCTCGTTGGCACGGAATTCCGCTAAGACTTCTTCATTCATTGCGTCGATTGTGGCTTTATCCATAGTCTATCTCCTTATGTGCTTCGATGAATCGTATGTTCTAGCAGCGCTCATCGCATTCGCTCTGCAAATGCGCGATCCTATCTCGTCCCGGCAGGCGGCGAATGGAAAGAGCAACTACGGTGCCCGTTCATCACCAGAATTGATGACCCCGACGATCCAATGGCCAGAGTTATCATCAAGCCACACCACGAACCGTGAAGCTCAGCCAGGATTTCCAAGACATTCTCGCCCTGCTCAACCAGCACTCGGTCCGGGTCGTCTGGTCGCGGTCAGGGTCTGACTCTGATTAGCTCGACTCCTCGGCTAGACTCTCCAATTCAGCGATGGCGTCGAAGTCCTTTGGTCTTCCGGCGGCTCTTTTGACTTCAATAAGCTTGGAAAGGTTGAGGCACCTTATCCTACAGCCGAACACCTCGATGAACTCGCTTTCGTCTACCCGGGCCTCGTAAGGCCCGCCACCTGTGACAGTTCCAAGCAGGTCAAGATCACTCGACGATGTCGTCAGAGTGAAATTCAGTCCCCGCAAGATCGTCGCAACATCGAATTTGAAGGGGAGCCCGGGGGGGCGCCTCGGTGAGAGAGCTCCCTCAAAGCGTCCGCCAACCTTTCTATATTTTCGGGCTCTCGGGAGTACACCACGTCGAGGTCGACCGTAAGGCGCGCCGCCCCGTGAATCGTTCCGGCGAAACCCCTATAACGATGCAGTCCACCTCACCTTTCGACAAGTGACGAACAAGGCTTTCGAAGTCGGTCACGAACTCTTTTGCCGCGCGCGGAGCTTCTGCCCGGCGTCGCGAAACTCTTTGGCAGCCGCTTGCAGAGCGACCAAACGGTCCACTCTCTCCTGAACCGTGAGAGTCAGGCTTTTCCTCACTAAAGTAAGATCAACACCGCTCTTGTAAGCGTCAATGACTGGGTCGCGCTCAAGATGAAGTTTCATGATGAAACTCTTCGCGCCAGACAAAGAGATCGCCTTACCGACCCACGGTTTTGGAGACCAAAGCTGGCCGATCTTAGAAATTTCTTTTGCTCCACAAAGCCCGTGGTTACTGGGTTCCGATAGGGGAGTGGTGAAAATCGAACAGAGATTTTTGTTAAGTTTTGTCTTGGCTGGGGTCAGGGTGGGGTTGGGATTACCTGGATAGCGGACAGTGCTATTTCAAAAATTGCCATCGTCGGGCGTCGACTGAATTCAGTTCTATCTCTCTGTTCGGCCTATACTTCCAACATCAGCAAGAGTTCGCTTTGAAGGATTTCCTCTGTCTTAGCGACTTGAGTGCGAGGATTTCGAGAATTTTTATTCAAAAAAGGGCTGAGGACGCCGGAGTTTTCTGCGAGAGATGGAAAGGAGCGACCAAAACATAAGGTTTTGTCCACGCAGTCTCGCGAAAAACAGCATCACATCCCCTGACACTGGCTTGATGAGGTAAAAACACAGGAACGTAGAAGCTATAAAAGAAGGACCCTCGGCGTAACACGTTATGAAACACCCTGAACCACAATTAGAGTCCGTCAGCATTGTACTTGTAGGTGAGTTTACACCGACACTTTTCCATCCTTCTTGGTTCTCCCAGGAAGGCTTGATTCGAAAGAGCGAGGCAACAGCAGCTGAAGTCGAAATTATACACCGAGATCTTACCCTGTTTCAAACCGGTGGATTTAGGGTTCAGGTCACGGATCA
The DNA here is from genome assembly GCA_037968995.1 of Candidatus Xenobia bacterium. Classification (GTDB taxonomy): domain Bacteria; phylum Vulcanimicrobiota; class Xenobia; order Xenobiales; family JADMJV01; genus JAEXNA01. The sequence continues at coordinate 59 of JBBKWP010000378.1, read as the reverse complement.
ACACTTCATTGTCAGTTCAATCCAAAGCCCCTGGCACTTGCCGATGCGTGACCTCATTC
>JBBKWP010000377.1:0-4029 GCA_037968995.1 Candidatus Xenobia bacterium | reverse complement strand
CGAACCCAGAAGCTCTTCTCGTGAGCGACCCAAAATCCGCACAGCCGCCGCATTAACCTCAGTCCACTTTCCATCACTGTCAAGGAAGACCGAGCCCTGAGCCATGGTGTCGAACAGGTACCGGTGCCTCTCCTCGCTCATTTGCAAGGCTTTTTGAGCGTGCCTTCGCTCGGTGATGTCTCTGGCTATCCCTTGGTGGCCCACCGGATTTCCGTCTCCGTCGAAGATCGCTCTTCCTCTTACCTCCACCGGCACCTGGGACCCATCCTTTCGGCGCACGGTCGCCTCGATCAAAGGACCTTCGCTGCCCGGTCCCTCCGCTACTGTTTGAGCAGCCACATCCAACATTCGCGCGAAGCTAGATGCATCCATAAGTACGGAAGGAGACATCCCTATAATCTCTTCTGGAGTGTACCCCATCAGATTCTTGACGGCAGGATTCACATAAGTGAACGTCAGGTCCCGGTCGGTCGTCCAGATCACGTCGACGGTATTTTCTGCCAACAGGCGATACCTCTGCTCTTCGGCTCTCAAAGCCTGTTCGGCGTGCAGACGGCCTATGGCCCTCCCGACGGACTGGGCCACCATCTCCAAGAGTTCTCGCTCTTCCATCAAGAAAGGGCCCTCATCGCGTAACGGGTGCTCCGAGAGGTAGCCCACCTCCACATATCCGACGTCGGAACTGTTCACCTTAAGAGGGCTTCGCTGTACACTGATGCATGAAGGATAATCCGAGGTCTGGTGGATGCTGTCGAGATAGACGATACGAGCCGCGGTATCCAATGGGTATTGCCAAGCCGGTGGTAGAATGGCCAAGATTCTGACCAAGAGCTCGTCAACGGTTTCAGCGTCTGCGTGAAGTATGAGGCTCAGCTGTCGAAGACAGTTAAGCTCCTTGACCCTCTCCCGTAGCGCATCTTCCGCCTCTTGCCGGGCTGCTTTTTCCGCATACAATGCGTCTTGATTGTCCACCAGAAGTACCATAAATCTTTTCGTTGCTTTTCTCCGCTCTTCCTCCGCCCTCGTAATGCGGGAGGGCGAGGGTAGGCGGTCATAATTTCGTTCAGCAAGAAAAGTCGCCGGGGACCTTGTCGCTCAGGGAGGGAGCAGCCGTTCCAACTGAGTCACAAGCCGTTCGGCGGCCTGGGGATCTGTGCCGAAGAACAGCCTGGGATCGATCAGTTCGCACTCGTTAATGTAGAGTTTGCCTTTACGTTCGAATCCATCCACTCTGGCGTAGACCGATTCGGGTGCCAGCAAGGCTCGGGCTCGGGCCGCCTGCTCGATGAGGCTGTCTGGGGGAAGGCAAGCAAGCGCTGTCCCTCCGTACTGGGCTTGTTCCTTCCACTCTCCTTGTTTAGGAGTCTTGAGCACGGCGTGGGAAAACTCGGTGCCAAAGAAGACAAGGCTCAGTTCGCCTGCCTCGATCTCAGGAAAGAACTCTTGAACCAACAGATCGTCCGTGCGAAGAATTTCGTCGGCGCTTGCTTGGAGAGTCGCGGCAAGCTCTAGAGGAGCCCTCGAAACATCGATGGCTCCCCCTAAAGAGGCCGGTTTGATAACGAACTGTTGGGCGCCCAAGGTCGCTGCCAACTGAGGCAAATCCACGGATTGTCCCTGTGCGACCAGTCGCGTGGGAAGAGTGGTGATGCCATGTTCGGCCAAGGTGAGAAGGTAACGCTTGGAGACGTTGGCACGAAGAATTTCGGGTGAATTGACCACCCTTGTCGGCAGTTTCTCTAGACGTTCGAGCCAATGAAAGAAGCGGGGCAGGTCGAAGAAGAAGCCCCAGGGCGAACGGATCACGATGAGATCGAACGACTCCCACTCAACCGTCTCATCGCTCCATCCCGCAGCGTGAACAGTATGCCCTCTGCGGCGCAGGGCGTCGACCAGAATCAGATCGTCGTCGGTGAACTCCGGGCTTTGGCTTGCGTAGGTGTGATAGTCCTCGGAGAACCGGTCTTCGACTCCGCCTCTCACCACCACGGCGATTTGGTGACCATTCATAAGGTTTGGCTTTTTCCCGACGCGGATGTTCGTCAAACCCCTACGTCAAGCTGCTTGGAAGCTTCGAGCCTTCGGGATGACGTGTTCAGCGAACACCTCAATGGAGCGGGGGTCGGTCGGTTCGGAGAGGTTATAGATGGCGTGGTCAAAACCGAGGTCCGAAAGCCGCCGAAGTTTTTCTAGCAGTTTGTCCGCGGAGGCTTTGTCATTCACAGAGGTCGACCCCAAGACCGTTTTGGAGATCGCATCGTAGTCTGTCCCCAGTTCCCGGCAGTGTGCCTTGAGGACCTCGAGTTTTTTCTTGAGCGTGTCCAGCCCGGCGAACTCAAAGAGGTTGCAGGCTTGTGCGTACTGGGCGACCATTCGCAGGGTCTTTTTCTCCCCCATACCGCCAATCATGATGGGTGGGGGTTGGTTCACTGGCTGAGGCACGCACAGAGTCTCGGCCAACTGATGATGTTTACCTTGGAAGGGGCCGTTGTTGTCCGACCACATCTGCTTGACGATCCGCAGGGTCTCTTCTAAATGCTCGAAGCGTTCGGATACCGAGGGGAACGGGATTCCCAAGCCCTTGTGTTCCCGCTCGAACCAGCCTGCCCCAATGCCTAGCCAGGCGCGTCCGCCCGAGAGGACGTCCAAGGTGGTAACGATTTTCGCCAAGATCCCCGGATGACGGTAGGTGACTCCCGTGACCATGGTGCCGAGCTGAATCGTCTGCGTGCAGGCCGCGAGGTAACCCAAGGTGGTGTAGCCCTCCAGCATGTCCATTTCGGCCGGGCCCACGTGTTCAATCTGAAAAAAGTGGTCCATCACCCAGAGGCTTTCGAAGCCCGCCGCTTCCGCTCGTTGAGCGATTGCGCGGAGATGTTTGTGAAGGTCTGGGGGGCCGCCCGGGAGGGTAAAGTTTGGAATCTGTAGTCCAAGTTTCATGATAAGATTCTCCGCTCAATATGATGTCTTGAACTCAGGTTGCGAGGGCAGTCTTTGAGGCTCCCGTCCACCTCCGGGTAGAGGCTGGGCATCCTGAGGGATGCTATCTCGTTTAGGCAAGGCCCGCCACGGGCAACCTTCATCTATGCAGACATCTCAAAACCTCGCGTTGGTCACTTTAGTTGTAAGAGACTACGACGAAGCGATCGCGTTTTATACCCGCGCCCTCCAATTCCGCTTGATAGCGGACGATGAACTTGAGCCCGGCAAGCGTTGGGTCGTTGTTCAGCCGCCCGGATCGATCGGGGCGGGAATACTTTTGGCCAAGGCTGTCAATGCGGCCCAGGAGGCGACCATCGGAAACCAGACCGGTGGGCGGGTTTTTCTCTTTCTCCACACTGATGATTTCTGGCGCGATTTTCGCGTCATGAAAGCCGAGGGAGTGTCGTTCCGGGAAGAGCCGCGTGAAGAGTCCTACGGCACCGTGGTTGTGTTTGAAGATCTCTACGGAAATTTATGCGACCTCATAGAACGGCGCGAACCTGTCATCGCTTCCGTTTCTTAGTCGCTCTGTCGGCTTGCCAAGATCACCGTGTTTCTTCCGGAATCTCGTTTCATGCAGAACTCTTGCAGGCGAACCTGGTAGCCCTGTTCCTGTAGGAAGAGCGCACGGTCCAGCAGCAACCAAAGTTCCAGAGGTCTGCGAAAGCCGAGTTGAGCTTTTTCCAGGCGACGGATTTTGGACAGTTTTTGACCGGCTCGCGTGAGAAGGTCCTTCTCTTGTTGAGCGGTGATTGGGGTGAAACTCACCGTGCGGTCCCCTTGTCTTTGAACGTTCGTCATAGAGGCTTGCGCGAATGTCGCGAAGCTAGTTTTCAATACGCTCTTTCGGACCGAAGGTGTCGGACAGTATTCGTTAACCCCGCTCAACGCTCTTAAGTGAAGATCGAAAGCGATCCGCCACAGCAACTCTCTGTCTCGCAATTCCCGCTCCCCGGCGTTCGCGGTGCACATTTCCGCGGTAGCCAGACGGAGTTCGTTTCTGGTGGGACATAGCCCTGACCGACGGCCCTCTTGAGAGAGCGCGTC
>JBBKWP010000376.1:0-18577 GCA_037968995.1 Candidatus Xenobia bacterium | reverse complement strand
GACGAACTGGTGTGGCGTTTTGGTTTGGTCTGAGAGCGACTGAGGTGACGGGCTGGATTCGTAGCAGGACACCGCCGGCCACATCTTGAGCGTTCCATTCCGTGGCCGAAGCGACCCGGGCGTTGACTGAGGGAGTCAACTGGCTCCTTCTCAGAATGGACGCAATGATGCAGTTTGGGGCTTTGCTAGCACCTCTTTTTTAAGCAGAAGGTCTGGTGAAGATTGGAGACCAATCTCGCTGCATGACCAGTTCCCTCGTCGATCTCTTCGAATCCGAAGAGATCACCCTTAAAACACCGCTGTCTTTGTCGACCTCGTTTCGCTTCCCGCTTCAATCGCCAGAGGCGCGACGTGAAGTTTTGGAGGGGGCAGCCTGGCTTTTGCTCCCCGGCATCGGCTGGCTGATGAATATGGGCCATCGCATAGAGATGGTTCATCGGATGCATCGTGGCCGACCGGCTTGGCCCGCTTGGACATCTAGGCAACGCCTGCTTTCCAACGGGCTGATCACGTTCTTGGGAATGCTGTATTACTACATCCCGGGTGCCTTGCTATGGTATTTTGGGGAGACAGGCACGGGAGGCTTTCTGCTCTGTTTGGCTACGTTGGCCATCCCTGGATACATGACGCACTACTGCAAGAACTTCGAGATGCGCGAGATTTTCAACCCCGCGCTAGCGCTCTCCAGAGCTCTGCAGGGCGGGTGGGCCTACTGGAAGGCGTGGGGCATCGCTCTGTCCGCCTTGGCGCTCTCTTTCGTGGGATTGCTCTTTGGCCTTGGATTTTTCGCCAGCAGTGTATGGTTTTGGCAGGTTGCCGGTTTCAGCTTTGCCAGCGTCTTCACGGAGCGCTACGAACTAGGAGCGACCTCTCCCGAATGACCAAGGCTCTGGAAGGCTCCCTTTAAGGGTTCCGGGCGGACATTCAGAAAATGCAAAAAGGGGGGGGCGACGGATGTCCGGCGCCTAGCGGGATGGTGCTACATTTCGTCCACTGGTGAGGCTTCGCGTCGGCGACCGCTGTTGACCGCGCTCATGACGCCCAAGCCTAAAACGATAAGACCCACGACGCCGGCCCAGGCGGGTCCGAGGAAAAGTGAAGTGCCATAAGCAAGGCCGCCGGCCACGAGAAAGGTACCGATGATATAGAGTGCAACGTTTGACATAAAGAAAACTTCCTTGAATTGAATGTTGTTCCGCTTCTCTTCGCAATAGGCCAAGAGGACTTCCATCGGCATCATACCTTCCTACAGCCCGGCTTTGACCCCCCATGAGGGGCCGCTGCCCCTATCCCAACAGATGGCTTAAGACTTACCGACCAGCACGCCCGAAAGAAGGTGACGACGGCAGTCTAGAGTGACAAAGAATCCGAGGTAATCGTGCCCTAAAGACCGGGGATCCCAGACGTCCTCAACGAATGGAAACCGATGTTCAAAAAATTGTTCGGCGGCTTTCGCGCAGGTCGCACTGAGGAGTCTCCCGCCGAAAGCCTCTCACAACGTCGTAAATCGGCCCGTCGGCCGTGTGACGTTGAGGTTGAAGTCAGCCTTGGTCGCAAAAGTTCGTACGTCCAGATGGTGGATATGAGCGTCGGCGGATTGCGACTACACAGCGCCGCGTCACTTGGATTCAAGAATAAATCGGTGGTGCGAGTGACCTATCCAGAACCCATTCCCAAGGTCGATGCTTTGACCGTTGAGGGCTTGGTTCGCTGGATTAGGGACCATGAGTCCGACGGCAGCCAGTCCATCGGAATTGAGTTTAAGGAGCCAAAGAGCCTGGGTCGCTCTTGGGTCAAAGCGAAGATGGAGGACTTCGGATTTCGTCCTTTCAATCTTCGCGATCAACGATCGAATTTTCGGGTCTCCTGCCGGATTCCGGCGTTGCTCGAATTCGGAGACTCAATGATCAAATGTTCCATTAAGAATGTCGGTCTTGGCGGACTTTTCATCAACCTTCGTCAACCCATGCGCGCTGGTGCGACGATCGCCGTTAAGATAGGCGACCATCCGCAATTGGCCAACACGGTATACAAAGTCACTGTCCGACATGAACAACAACTGGATCCTGCGGACCCGTTTGGATACGGCTGTTCCTTTGCCGGCCTCGAAGCCAATCAAGAGAAAGTTCTACGCGAGTTCATTGTGCAGCAAAGTCAAACACAGTGGGAAAATTCAACCCACCGGTCGTCGGTCGATTATTACGACGACTTCTCAGAACCTGATGAGGCGGATGATGTCGAAATCCCTGACTTGGAGTCGATCCTGGCTGGCGAAGCCGACCACGACGAAGTCTAAGACCGTCACGATGTTTAGGAAAGCGTCAGACTCTCTGACCGACCAAACCGCGATGGATCTTCGTGGCTTAATTGAGATTTCATGACACGGGATCCCGACAAAGTCAGAGCCGTTGAAGAGCGCTTTCGCGGCCTCGTCGAAACCTTACCGCAACTGGTATGGACATGCGGCGCGGACGGTGCCTGCGATTATCTCAGTCCCCAGTGGGTCCAGTACACTGGAGTGGTAGAATCTGAGCAGTTGGGCTTCGGCTGGACCGAACGGCTCCACCCCGATGATCGGCAACTCGCTGTAGACGCTTGGACCACGGCTTCGACGAGCGGGACGGCGTTTGACGTGAACTTTCGTATACGGCGTCATGACGGCATCTACCGTTGGTTCAAAACCCGAGCGATGCCTAAGACCGATGAGCATGGTAATCTTTTGGGTTGGTATGGTTCGAATACGGATATTCAAGATCTGTTTGAGGCCCAAGCGACGCTGAGTTCCTTGAATAAGGAGCTAGAATTACGGGTGGAACGCGCCGTCGCCGAAACGAAGAAGTCTCATCGAGATATCGAAAAATTAGCCCACCAGCTCAAGGAAGCGCAGCGCCTCGCCAATTTGGGAAGCTGGGACTACGATGTGGCGTCTGGGGAAGTGGTCTGGTCAGACGAACTGTTTCGTAGCTTTGGGCTTGATTCGGCTCACGACTTACCCCTGAGCCTGGAGCAGCAGGCAGATGTTTTCGAGCCGGACAGCTGGGTGCGATTCAGTAGGGCTGTCGCCCACGCGCTGGCAACGGGGGAGGCCTACAGACTAGAAGTGCAGTTTTTTTTTCCCGATGGCACCCCGCGGTGGTCCCTTGCCAGCGGCGAATGCAAACGAAACGCAAAAGGAGAGATCGTTGGTCTCTACGGCACCGCCCAAGATATTACCGAGTTGAAGCTGACTCAGCTTCAGCTAGAGCGAAACTCCGGCCGGATGCGGCTAGTTACGGCGGCAGCCCGAATAGGCTTCTGGGAACTCGATGTGGTTCACGGGCGGCTGATATGGGACGACGTCATGCACGACTTATATGGGACCAATCCTAGAACCTTCTCCGGAAGTCTTCAGGATTGGACCGAACGGGTGCACTTGGAAGACCTACCAGGCACGCAAGAAGCTTTTCAGCAATCCCTAGCTGGTGGGGAGCCCTTCGAGGCAACCTTTCGCATTGTCAGGCCCGACGGCACAGTGAAGTATCTAGGGGGTCTGGCGATAGTCCACCGGTATGCCGATGGAAGTGCTGAGAGGGCTGTTGGTGTTAACTGGGATCTCACGGAGAGGAAAGAGGCAGAGCTGTCCTTACGGGCGAGTGAGCATCTCTTGCGAGACTTTGTTCGCCACGCACCCGCGGCTATCGCCATGTTGGATCTGAACCTGTGTTATCTGCAGGCCAGCGAACGTTGGCTGACAGACTACGGCCTTGATGGACAAGACATTGTTGGGCGGTGTCACTACGATGTGCTGCCCGACATGCCCGAGCGTTGGAAGGAGATCTACCAACGGGTTTTGGCGGGGGCGGTGGAAGGCTGTAATGAAGACTCGTACTCCCGAGTCGGCGCCCCTCGTGAATGGCTGCATTGGGAGGCCCGACCTTGGCGAGACTCTCAGGGAAAAATCGGAGGGCTGATTCTCTTCACGCAGGTCATCACCGCTCGTAAGCAGCTGGAACTCCAGATCCGGACTCAAACAAAGGAACTCGAGCGTAGCAACCACGACCTCGAGCAATTCGCTTACGCCGCCTCCCACGATCTTCAAGAACCCCTGCGTGCGGTATCTGGATGTGCTTCTATTCTCCAGCGACAATACCAGAATCAGTTGGATGCTCACGCCGATGAACTGATTCAACACGTCGTAGATGGCGCTGGTCGAATGCAAACCTTGATTCTCGACCTGCTCACCTATTCGAGAGTCGGTCGATTAGGGCTGCAACACACTCGGGTGCAGACCGAGTCTGTGCTCAAAGAGGCGCTCCTCTTGCTGGATGGCGCGGTACAGGAGAGTCAGGCCGTCGTGGACTATAAGTTCATGCCGGTGGTGATGGGAGATTCTGCTCAACTGCGACAGCTTTTTCAGAATCTCCTCGGCAATGCAATCAAGTATAGAAGTTCGGATCCGCCAGAAGTTTGTCTCTCGGTACGGAGGATAAGCCGAGAGTGGGAATTCTCCATTCGGGATAACGGCATTGGGATCGACCCCAAGCATCTTGGGAGAATTTTTCGTCTCTTTCAAAGACTTCACTCGCGAACCGAGCATCCAGGAACAGGTATCGGTTTGGCCTTGTGTGAAAAAATTGTCAACAGTCACGGCGGGCAGATTTGGGTCAAGTCCGAACCCAATCACGGTTCGACATTTTATTTCACCTTACCAGTAATAGACGGGGAGAGTAACGATGAAAGCCAAGAAGTCCATTAACATCCTGCTGGTCGAAGACAGTCCCACGGATCGGCTTATGGCGGTCGAAGCCCTACAGAACGCCAGGCTCCGGAATACTCTCAATGTTGTGGAGAACGGCGAAGAAGCGATGGCCTACCTGCGCCGACAGGGCAAGTATTGTGAGGCGGAGCGTCCTGACCTGATCCTGTTAGACCTTAACATGCCCAAGAAGGACGGCCGGGAGGTCTTGGCTGAGCTCAAGATTGATCCGTCCTTAAAGTACATCCCTGTGATCATCCTTACCACCTCCGCGGCAGACGAAGATGTGCTCAAAGCTTATGGCCACCATGCTAACAGCTATATTACCAAGCCTATAAATTTTCCACGATTCGCTCAGGCCGTGTCCACCATGGGAACCTACTGGCTTGAGGTAGTGACGTTACCGCCGGAGGTCGAGGCCCGAAAGCGATCTGAGATAGCGCCGCCCCCCCCCGGTCGGGACTCCGATCGGGTTCTACGAGTCTTGCTTGTAGAGGACAATCCCATCGATGTCTTGATCTTGAAAGACGCACTGAGCAGCTCCTCGGTCGGCCATTTTGAGGTGATCGACGTGGACCGAGTTCTCAAAATGCCTGATGTCTTGAGCAGCCACAGTTTCCACGTTGTTATTACGGATCTCGGATTACCTGACGGTCAGGGTTTAGATACTTTGCGCCAAGTTCGTGCCCTCGCACCGGGTTTGCCGGTCATCGTAATGACCGGTGATCACGATGAAACCGTCGGTATTCGTTCCCTTCACGAAGGAGCCCAGGACTATCTCGTCAAGGGTCAACTTACGGGTGCCGCTGTGGCTCGCGCCATTCGGTACGCCATCGACAAAAGGAATATAGAAGAACAACTGAGGCAGTCACAGCGGATGGACGCCATCGGACAGTTAGCGGCAGGCATCGCGCATGACTTCAATAATTTGCTCACGGTGATTCAAGGAAACGCCTCACAGATTACCACTGATCAGCTATCGCCCGCCGAGGTAACGGAGTGCGGACAGGAGATTCTTGCATCCAGTGAAAGGGCGGCGGCTCTGACTCGACAACTGCTTACCTTTAGCCGTCGCCAGAGGGTCGAACTCAAGAGCCACGACCTCAATCAGGTGGTTGGCAATTTCGCTAGAATTATCGGCCGTATAATTGGCGAAGAGGTTGATTTGGAACTCCGGCTTTGCGCGGAATCTCTTTGGGTGCTCGCTGACCTGACCATGTTAGAACAGATTCTTTTGAATCTGGCCGTGAATGCGCGTGACGCCATGCCGAGCGGAGGCAAACTCACCCTTGCCACCGCCAATAAGGACGTCGGCTTGGCTGATATGGAAAGCGAAAGCGAAGGCTACTCCCGCCGCTTCGCGAGCTTGAAGGTCACCGATACGGGCCACGGAATCTCCCCGGACAATCTCCAACGGATTTTTGACCCGCTCTTTACGACCAAAGATGTTGGTCAAGGCACGGGACTGGGTTTAGCTACGGTTTACAGTATTGTTCAACAACACGGCGGGCGCATCGACGTCCATTCAGAGTTGGGAGTCGGGACTCACTTCGAAATGGTCATCCCTTTGACCAAAAAAGGGGCACCTTCAGCCTCTCCTGAGGCCACCGTGGACTCGACGCCCAGCCAGGTCACCGAAACGATTCTTCTGGTTGACGACGAAGACTCTTTGAGGTCCCTGACGCGACGTTGCTTGGAGAGAGCCAAATATCGGGTTTTGGAAGCGCGTTCGGGACCGGACGCCAGAGTCGTATTCGCCGAGCATAGAGATGAAATCGACCTGCTGTTCACAGACATGATGATGCCCGGTGGCGTGAGCGGCCGAGAGTTGGCCGCGGAGTTTTCGGCAGTTAATCCCGAACTTATCGTCATCTACTGCAGTGGTTACAGCGCTGACTTTGGCCGGTCCGATTTCCAGCTCGAAGAAGGTTTCAATTTCTTGCAAAAACCTTTCGGGCTGGCCGCCTTTTTGCAGCTTATTCGATCCCGCCTAGACACGGCAGAGTCAGTTCGTTGAGCCAGACTCGGATTCCTCAACGGGCTCTTTCAGCGGCCGCTTCGGAGTCCAGTAGGTTTGGAGCGCGGGCACGGTGACGAGTTCCATTTCGGGGTAACGCAGCGCGGTCAACCCTCCCCCAAACACGCACCCGGTATCGATGTTGAGGGTGTTGTTGACCCAGACCGGTCGGGTGACCGGGGTGTGTCCGTAAACGACCCTGGCCTCTCCGCGATAGTCGAGATCCCAATCTCTTCGAATGGGGAATCCGGTTTCATCAACCTGCCCGTTGGTGTCACCGTAGAGGCAAAAACTGGAGATGCGGCCAGAAACCCGATTGTGATAGGTTTCCTTGAGACCTCCGTGGGCGACCACTAGTCGACCCTCGTCGAGGACGTAGTGGTGGCCCAAACCGCCAAGGAACTGCTCCATACTCTCACGGTAGGTGTCATCCTTACCCTCCAGTTCGCCAATGGTGCGGCTCATGCCATTGGTCAACGTCACTTTGGCGCGTTCTAGATAGCGAAGCAGTTTGGCATCGTGGTTTCCTCTAACGCACAGTGCCCTTCCTTCTAAGACCAATTGAGCCACTGTCTCGTAGCAGAAAAGGTTGTAGGGCCCACGATCAGTGAGGTCACCGAGAAAAACGAGTCGCCTCGAAGTGGACGTGTAAGGGTCGCCATGGCCTAACTTCTTGAGCAGAATACGAAGTTCTAAGGCGCACCCATGAACGTCTCCGATGATATCGAAAGGGCCCCGAAGGTGTCTCCGATCGCAAGGCAACGGACGTCGCGCCAGCGTCGCGCTCCTTTGTTGCTCTACATCCAAGCGATGGACGCTTTCGAACCGTTCTCGATCGACGACGTCGAGGGCTTGACGCAGCATGGCGTGTTCCGTGCGCACTTCCCGAAGGGCCGCCGGTCCCGAGTTTTGACCCAAGGCCTTCTGACGTTCCAGACAGATGCCGAGCGGCGTCTCCAAAACGACGGCGGCGCGATGCGCATCGTAAGCTTTGGCAATAGACTTAAGAGAGGCCCTTTGGCCTTTGGTTAGGTTGGGTGCGTCCACCACCGTAAGTCGTCGCCGCTGAAGGCGGGTAGCCACTAGGTCCTCGAGAAGTTGTTGAGCCAGTTCGTCCGAGGAGTTGTCGGGCTCGATGTCTTCAGCGACCGTCTGACGGCAAACCTCCCAGGAAACGACTTCCTCGGACTGGAAAAGTCGACGCGCCATCGTACTCTTGCCGGAGTAAGCGCCGCCGACCATCATCACTAGGCAAAAATCGGGAACTTCGATCGTCATCAGGCGGGCCTTCGAGCGGGCTTTAAGCTCTCCCTGGGCCCCAGAGCCGAAGGGAGCGTTGATCTACACTCTAGGATATCCGCGTGTTAACCGGTTGTCGCTTAGCATCGACGCCTCTGTGCGCCATCATCAAAAGATGAGAACTCGCTTTGTGCTCCTTATCTCTCTGTTTCTTTCTATGAGTTTGACAACGCTCGCTCAGGCGAAGGGAGACCAGCCAGATCGATATGTCCGAGTTGGTGCAGTTAAGAACAGCCCTTATGTCGAGAGTCTCGACGACGGACTGGCCGTGGACCTCTGGGAAGAGATCGGTCGACGGGCTCACTTAGATACCGAAATGGTCATGATGGACGATCTCGAGCAAGCTCTGGACGAACTCCACGCGGGTTCGATTCATGCCATCGTGGGCGCGCTTCCCGCCGAGCCAGACATCGCTGAAGGAGGCATCCTCAGTCTGCCTTACGCCGATCAAACTCTGGGACTGATGAGCATCTCGTCCACCCCCACACCTTGGGACCTGCTCCGGCCGCTTCTGGATCTGCGGATTCTCGTGCTTTTTGGCTCACTGTTGGGGATCGCGTTCCTGTTTGGGATGATCTTTTGGTTTTTTGAGCGACATCACGACAAGTCGCATTTCCCGGATGCCCCAGGAAAAGGTGTAATGCAAGGGATGTGGTTCGCCTTGATAACGATCACCACGGTAGGCTACGGAGATGTTCACATCAAGACCCCGCGAGGACGTTTGGTGGCGAGTCTCTTGCTGATATTAACAATTGTGGTGCAGGTGACTTTGACGGCGGCGCTGGCCAGCGTTCTCACGGTAGCCAATTTGGGACTGGGACCTACCAACAGCGTGACAGGACTCGCCGGACAGAAAATCGGAGTCATCGGCGGTGGACCTGCCGAAGAGCAACTCGAGCGGAACGGCGCTGAAGTGAAGCATTACCCTGATTTTGACTCCGCGCTCCAGGCCTTGAAGAAGTCCGAGATCTCTGGATTAGCCGGTCCCTTTTTCGAGCTTCGCATCTTGGGTAACGCCCAACCAGGCGACGAGATTCAGTTCACCAATCTTCAAGTGATGATCGGGCAGATGCACTTTGCTCTCAGTCCCGAACTCAGCCGAGACTTAAGTTCGGTGATAGCGTCCGTGCGGCGCGAAGGGGTCGGGGAAAGGATCCAGAGCCAGATGCTGGCCCGCGTCCGCAATGAAGTCTCGAAGTAGGATAGTGCATTCTAAGCCTGAGAGAGTTGGGCCGGTCCTGGCTTCTAACCTTTGCGGCGAGCATCGAGTGCTCCCTCCAACCGCAGGGCTACCTCCTCCAAAGATCCTCGGCCGTCGACGACAATAAGGTTATCCCGTTCGGAGAAGTAACGCAGAATGGGACCGGCCATCTCAGCGTAAACGTCGAGTCTGCGTAAGATGACCTCGGCTGTGTCGTCTTGTCTGCCTCGCTGCATCAAGCGTTCATAGCTTTCCTCCTGAGGTATGTTGATGTCCACCGGCAGGTAGCCGTCCAGATTCAATTCCTCCACTAGTTGTCCAAGCATGGGCAACTGGTCTTCGGTTCTGGGAAATCCGTCCAAGATAAAACCATCAGCCATATCCGGTTGGGACAGGTGCGTTCGCAAAATTTCCAAAACGAAATCGTCGTCTACCATAGCGCCTGTTTCCATTTTCGCGGCGATGGCTCGGCCGGCGACGGAGTCTTCCTGCGACTTAGAGCGAAGGACTTCGCCAATGGAGAGATGAGGAATCCCCCGCTTCGAGCTGAGAATCGCTCCCTGGGTGGATTTTCCGGACCCGGGCGGTCCAAACAAGAGAATGTAGAGTGGCATCAACGAACCGCCTGAATGAATAGAGTTATCATCTCTTGGAATGCTTGAGATGTGTCGTCTGTCCTCTAATGAGCGGAGCGAAGCTCGCCTAACTATCTGGGATTAGCCAACTTGGCTGATCGGTGCGGTGGTTTCGAAGTCGTGCCGTGAGTTGACCGCTGCGAAGGTGGACTGAGCGGCAAAGGAGAGCGCTTGGCTGAGGTCGGCCACAAGGTCTCTGGGATCTTCGATGCCCACAGCCAGTCGGATCAAGGTGTCGGAGATTCCGGCGACTCTTCTCGCCTCCGGGTCCATGGAGGCGTGGGTCATAGTGGCCGGATGGGCGACCAGGCTTTCTACGCCTCCCAAGCTTTCCGCCAGACAGTAAAGCTCCAAGCGTGAGAGAAAGGCTTTCACGGCCTCCTCGCCTCCCTTGAGTTCAAAGCTCAGCATGGCTCCGAATCCTTTCTGCTGGCGCTTGGCTAGTTCGTGCTGAGGGTGATCTTCTAGGCCGGGATAATTGACCTTGGCGACGGCGGGGTGGTCTTTGAGGACTTCCACCACCGCTTCGGCATTGGCCTGATGCTGCTTCATTCGTAAGGGGAGGGTGCGAAGGCCGCGCAGAGTTAAAAAGGCGTCGAAAGGGGCTCCCGTGATGCCGAGACAGTTCGCCCACCAAGCCAATTCTGTGGCGACGTTCAGGTCCTTAGATATCACAGCACCGGCCACCACGTCGCTGTGGCCGTTGATGAACTTGGTGGTCGAGTGGATGACGATGTCGGCGCCTAATGCTAACGGTTGTTGCAGGACGGGAGACAGAAAGGTGTTGTCGGCGACGACGAGAGTGTTAGTGGCTTTCGCTTTCTCCGCAATGGTCGCGATATCGACTAGTCGCAGCAGCGGATTGGAAGGCGTTTCCAGCCAGATCATTTTGGGATTCTGGGCTAGAATCTCGTCGAGAGCCGTTTCGTCTCCCTGATCCACCACGGCCAACCGAAAGGAGCCTTTTTTGGCCAGCGAGGTGAAGAGTCGGTAACAACCGCCATAGCAGTCGTGAGGCACTACTAAAAGATCGTCAGGTCCGAGAAGACTCGTCACCAGGGTCACGGCCGCCATCCCGGTCGCCGTCACCACCGCTCCGACTCCGCCCTCCAGTTTGGCTAAAGTGTCGGCCAAGGTGGAGCGGGTGGGGTTGCCGCTGCGGGAGTAATCGTACTCCCGTTTTTCACCGTAGCCCTCGAAAGAATAGTTGCTAGAAAGGTAGATAGGAGGGACCACGGCCCCGTGTTGTGTGTCGGTGTCGATCCCCTCGCGCGCCGCGATGGTGGCAAAGTGGTGCTGGCTCATAAACGTCTCCTCCCAACAAACCCACCTAGTGGGGGCGTCTAAGAACTTACTTTACCTTTTGGACGTCTAGACGTCAATACGTCCGGCCGTCTAGATTGTTAAAGTTTTTGTTTGGCGGGGTTTTATTCAACTGAGCGAGAATCGTCGCGGATGAGCGTTGAGTGGAACGGGGACTATATCAGTCCTTACGTCAAGCACGGAAACAAAGATAAGAAAGTGAAGAAAGTCACGGTTTCCATTCCGTTGAAGCTTCTCAAGATTCTCACAGACGAGCGGACGCGACGCCAAGTCAAAGACTTGCGCCACGCCACCAACAGCGAATTGCTTTGCGAAGCCTTCCTGCACGCTTACACCGGCCAACCTTTGCCCTCGGATGAAGACCTCTCAAAAGAGAGACCCGACGACATCCCGGCCGAAGCCCAGCGAATCATGCGGGAGTTGGGGATCGAAAAAGGCAGCCACGCCTCAGATTCATGAACGATTTTCTCTATAGGTTTCGGGGCGAGCCGGAGGTGACTTCTATACCCAGCGCGCGGGCCGTTTTTCCAGAAACGCTGTCAAGCCGTCTTTGCCGTCGTCTGACGCTCGCGCGGTGGCAATGGCCCGAGCGGTCGGTTCGGTCTGCTGATCGTAGGGCAGGTCGTGAATCTGGGCCAAAAGGCTTTTGGTCGCGCTCTGGGCGGCAGGCGATCCTTTCAGCAGTTGCTTCACTGTCTTGGCCACCGCCGCGTCGAGATCTTCAGCCACTTCATGAACCATCCCGATGCGTAGGGCTTCGGTTGCGTCGAATCGCTCTCCGGTGAGCATTTTCGCTCGACTCTCAGAATAGCCGAGGCGACGAATAGCAAAGGGACTGATGACCGCCGCGACGATACCAAGACGCACCTCCGTAAAGCCGAATAAAGCTTTGGGGCCGGCGATGGCGATGTCGACGCTGCACACTAGGCCGCTGCCGCCACCCAACGCCGCACCTTGGACCTTTGCGACAACCGGTTTGGGACACTGATCAATGGATATAAAAAGCGCGGCCATCTCTCGCGCCGACTCGAGGTTCCTCTGCTCGGAGGCGTCACCGAGTCCCTTCATCCAGTCTAGGTCGGCGCCGGCGGAAAAGGACGCACCTTCTCCGGCTAACACAATGATTCTCACCTTGGAATCTTCCCCGAGCTTGACGAAGGCTTGTTGAAGCTCTTCGATGAGAGCGGGGTCGAATGCGTTGTGTTTATCGGGACGGTTCATGGTGAGGTGCGCTACCGCACCGTCATTGGTCAGAGTCGTTGTTGTGTGTGCCATGAGAGGCGCTTCAAGACAAAGCGGCCATCCCCTAGGAGGCCGCTTCTAGGAGTGCATTGGGCCGGCACCTAAAACCGTCTTCGAGAGTCTAATTGCCGCGGCCGACCATAAGGTTGGAAGACGTCTGGTAATCGAGGACGTCGATTTGGCCACCGTTCCCAGAGTTCAGGCTGTGGGTCATACTGTTTTTCATGAGGTTCTCGACTTGAGCGCTACTCATAGAAGGATTCATCTTATGGAGTGTCGCCATGGTCGCGGCCACGCGTGGCGCGGCAAAAGACGTTCCAAAGGTGTCGGCCTGACCGGAGACCTTAGTGGCCACGCTTCCGGACGCGAAGATGTCGACCCCGGACTGGACGCTACTGTAACCTGCGACCTTCTCTGTTAGGCCGTTCCCGTTGTCGAACCAGCGGGTGGCTCCCACCATGGTGGCCTGGGGAGTGTCTAGCACGTTGGTGTCGAAATTTTTGGGCAGATTGCGGGGTGTGAGACCGGAGGCATCCTTTTTAAAGGCATCGATGACGTCGCCGTCGTTGCCAGAGGAGATGACGACGGAGTTTCGATTCGATTCGAAGCGGTTGACCTCGGTCGTGAACCGGTTTTTGGCGGCCCGCACCTGTGGGCTCTGGTTGAGGCTAGAATCGACGCTGCCGATGATAGCTTCTTGAAGTTTTAAACGCTCCGGGCCCGAGACCTTAGGATCCTGACTTTTGAGCTTGGCCATGTCTAAACCGTAAGCACCCGCGAAGTTTTGAGTGACGCCATCGGCAAATTCCTTGTGCTCAGGTTTGAGATCGTCGCTCCACGCGAACGAAGCGGCCCCGTAAACCCTGGATGCGATATCGGCGCGGCTTCGCCCTTGCGAAAGGTTGAGAGCCGAGTTCGTCGCACCCGATGCGGTCGCGGATTGAACAGCCTGAGTATCCGTATCCAAAACGCCCAGGACGCTGCCCAAAGCGTAGTTTTTAACGTTGGCTCGGGTTTCAGCCGGCGTCGCGTTTTCTTTGTAGAACCCGTCTTCTGCCGTACCCGCTTTTTGATAACCCGAGGAGGAGCCTTCGGGAGAGAGCGTTCGCAGGGGGCCACGGAAGCCGTCGAATCGTGCGGACCGAGCAACCGTCTCACCGTGGGCGAATTTGTCTTCGGGCCTTGAGGGGGTGAAACTGTCGGCGATAATGAGCGAACCGGAAGGCACATTACCGGGAGAGGCGACGGGGCCAACATTTTGTTGTCGCAGCAGCGCGACCAGTTTGCTCTGTTCAGCTTGACTCTTCTGAATGGCTTGTAACCCGCCGTCGAATGAACCGATCGCCATATGTCCCTCTTTCTTCAGGGATTGACCCCTACTGGATTATGGCCCAGCGATGTTAAGAAATTGTTGCAAACTTGCTTTCTTTCGCTTCTGTCATCTTTTGTTAACATGCGTTTACATCCAGATAACAAGATCACCCTCGAAATCAGAACTTTATCGCAGTTCGTCAAGGTTCAGCCAAAAGAGACAGAGGGGAGGCTCTTAGGTTTTTGAGAAAAGAGTGCCATGCAGATCGACATCGCCTACACGGGTTCTCCTAAAGACGTGGAACGACGCACCCAGGAGCTTTTCGCTGAGGGATATCGAGGCCTTTGGACCTCGGAGACTAAGCATGATCCTTTCTTAACCTTGGCGATGGCGACCAGGGCACAGCCCGAAATGATCGTCGGTACGGGGGTGGCCATCGCCCTGGCCCGCAGTCCGTTCACTCTGGCTCAATCGGCTTGGGATCTCGCAGACCTGAGTGGGGGACGATTCATGTTGGGGCTGGGGAGTCAGGTGAAGGCCCACATCACTCGACGGTTCTCCATGCCATGGGAAAATCCCATTCGTCAGATGCGTGAGATGGTGGGGGCGCTGCACGCTATTTGGGACGGATTCGAAACAGGGAAGCCCATCGACTTTCGGGGAGAATACTATAAACACTCACTTCTTACTCCCAATTTCAATCCCGGCCCGCTCGCCTCAGGGCGACCGCTCGTAGGGTTAGCCGCGGTAGGTCCACAGATGACGGCACTCGCGGGCGAGGTCGCGGACTTCGTGGTACTGCATCCGTTCACCCACGTGAAGTTTCTCCGTGAGACAACGCTACCGGCCTTAAAGAAGGGTCGACTGAGATCGGTCGTCGAGCATCCTGTGGAGATCGTTGGTTCGTTGTTCTCCGTCTTCGAAGGACCCATGGCCGACGCTCATGAGGAAGCGATCCGCCAGAAAATTGCATTCTACGGTTCGACGCCAGCCTACCGAGGGGTTTTGGAAAGTTTGGGCCTAGAAAGCTTAGCCACGGAATTTCATCGTCTCTCCAAAGGCGGAGAGTGGACGGTGATGGGTGACTTGGTCGACGACGCTTTAATGGCCCACTTCCGCGTTCGCGCCCCTCGCGATGAGCTTTTTCAGCAGGTCCAGGAGCGGTTCCACGGCTTTTATGACCGTGTTGTTCTGACGGTACCGGGTCAGTGAATCTGATCACCGAGTTGAAAGGATCCCTGGAACTCCCATCCAGTCCCAGTGAGTGGACGCAAAACGACCGAAGGACCCGGGTCGCGAGACCTAAGTCCTTCGTGTCGGAGGCGATAACGTCGTTGCTTGCGTTCGTAGTTCTCAATTGAATCTACACTTACCGTATCGACGGCGGGTTCGGTAAAGAACCCAAACAGGAAGGAGATTTTACCTTCTGCTTGCTTGCCTCTTTAATAATTCTACGGTAAATGGTTTGGCGCGGCCCTATGCGTTGGGATACACTGCCCCCTGTCGCCTACGCGTGCTCGGGATGAAGCTTCGACTTACGCAGTTCTCGAAGTTTATTGAAAAGGTCTTGCGATGGACCGATGAAGGCGAGTTCCCAGCCGCGAGGAGTTTCTCGCAGCCGATAGCGACTCCAGCCTTGGGTCTCTTTCTTGGTCCAGCCACGCCCTCTGAGCTTGAAGCGCTCGTTCTCTCTGACCCAGAAAACGGTGAACGGACCCTGGTTTAGGGATTCGTCCTCCCAGCTCTGGACTTCGCTCAGGCGAACTGGTCCGAGCCGCATTACCTCATTTTGAAACAACCTCTGGTGCACCTCTTGGGCGGAGGTGACCAGGGTGAAGTGCGCCGCGACGACATCGAACGAGGTTAATGCGTCAGGAACACTTTGCTCGAAGGCGTCTACCATATTTGTGAGTTCCAGGCTTGTGGGCGGTCTTCCGGCATCGAGGGCCGGGGTCACGACAGAGACAAGACTTTTTCCATAGGCGTCAACGACCGGTTCGGCGTCCCACACCTCGGAGTTTGTTTCTCCGGAGACCTTGGATTGAAACCAGCCTTGCCCAAGGGCTGTCGCCAATCCTTCGTCAAGTTGAGAGTAAGCGACCCTGCCCAACAGGCCTCGAGAAAAGAAGGCTTGCTGCCAACGTTCCCGCTCCTTGGAGATCTGTGCCCGCCATAGAACGTGAAGGAACTCATGAAAGACCGTTCCAGCCAAAAGATCGTGGCGTGTTGCCCCCAGATCAATCTCCTGAACTTGAAGAACGCCGGAATGGTGGCTGTTGAGGGAGGCCTGGTCCTGGAGGATGCCTTGATGGAACGGGATGAGTGCTAAGCTGGGCGCTTCCCCCTTGGGGAGAGTCGCCCGATAAAACTTCTGAGCTCTCATAAAACTCTTGGCGAAATCGCCTTGCGCTAACTGAAGGGATATCTTCGTTCTCGCTTGTTCTAAACGAGAAGGCTGCCACCAGTAGTCTCTATAGGTGGGTTGCATGGCTAGGAGGGCTGCGCTGAGCACGGCGCCGTACTCGGGCCCGATAAGGGCGGATGCACGTTGGTCGAACTCCTCAAGGCTCTTTGACTGAACGGCGAGCGCCTCCAGCACCTCGCTCACGGTCTGTTGATCGTTATTTTCCTTCGAGCGCAGCATCTGGGCGAAGTCGTCACGAACCACGCACTCTTCCCAGCGCTTCACTGCCTGGCTTATGGGGCCCCAATTACCGACTCGCGAACGATAGGTACTGGCCATCTCAGTTGAGCGATGGGGCGTTCCGATGAGGCATTCCAGCATATAGTAAAGCCCGTGCACTTCGGAAGTCACGATGGCTAGGGGTGGCTGGTCGTCCTGAGCTAGAGTAGGGCAAATCAACCCAAGCAGGAGACAAAATAGGCAAAAGTTCTTCATGGATCGTCTTCTTGGTGCGTGGGGACGAGCCTTCCTTTTCCTAACAGTGAACGGGGTAGGCTGAAAGGAATGACTCCAGGGGTGGTGCATGTCTCAACTATGAAAGAGATTTCCCACGGCAACTGCCGAATCTTGAGCGCACCTGAGCGGGGTGCCATTGTCACCAGTCTCAAAATCAACGACCGGGAGTTCCTGTTTCTCGATAGGGCGAGCTTCGAGGACCCTGATCGGAATGTTCGGGGCGGAGTCCCCGTCTTATTCCCCCTGTGCGGACCGACATCTGGAGCGACCTACGTCGTAAACGGCCAAGACTACTCGATGAAGCAGCACGGCTTTGCCCGCACGATGCCGTGGAACGTATTGAAGCACGACGCGGACCGTCTCGACCTCGAACTCACGGACAGCAAAGAGACTTTGGCCCAATACCCATTCGAGTTCCGATATCATTTGGCTTACCAGGCCGAAGCTCGGGGATTGCTCATCGAGCAAACGATTGAGAATCGCTCAACCCATGGGATGCCCGTACAGTTCGGATTTCATCCCTACTTCTTGGTTGAAGGCAAAACTGCTCTCGATTTCGACCTGCCGGTGACGCGTTACGAGGACAACAAGAGTCCGCAAGGCGGGGACTTCCAAGGATTCGACTTCAGCCGGGACGAGATCGACTGGGCTTTCCCGAATCCCACAAGGTCGGAAGCATCCTTTCGCAACGAAGGTGGTGGGGTAGAAGTGCGGGTCAGCTTTGACGCGACCTACAGAACCCTCGTGTTTTGGACTCTCAAGGGTTCTCCATTTGTCTGCTTAGAACCGTGGAGTTCACCCCGACTTGCTTTCCCGAACGGGAGCGGGATGCACCACGTCGCTCCCGGCGAAAAGCTGGAGTCTTGGGTACGACTGACTGTGGATCAGTTCTAAGGGGGGCGTCGGATCAGGAGCTAGGCGAAAGAAGGCCGCTCATGAAATCAGCCCTCCAGATTACCCCGAGATCTGAAGGGCTGACGTCTGTGACTATCGCTTTTCGGATTCATTTGCCTTTAGCAAGAGCCGCGGCTTTTTTTTGGGCTACTAGGGCCAGAAGCATTTTCTTGGCTTGTACGATCTCTTTTGTTGAGTTCTTCACGTCAGCTCACCTCCTTATCTCTAGGATAGGCACATTCTGCAACTTGTTCGGGGAAAAATCAACCCCTAGATTCGCTCGGTTCTATGGCTTCGTGTGGCGGTAACATGGGTGAAACATCTTCCGGCTTCCCAATAAAGGCCCACGATTGATGACGCGCGACCGCAAAGGGAAGCTCTGATTTCAAATAGTCCAATGCAACTTTGTCATTTTTGAGATAACTGTCGAGAAAGGCGGTCGCTGTGGAGTTAACCAGGAGTGCTGTTCGCTTTTTGATCCGACCAAACATTTCGCTGAAGTCCGCGTGACGGGTGTCTTTGATCAACAGATGGTACCGTTCCAGGCTGTCCACCCAGTGAAAAGGATCGAGATGCGTTCTGGAGCCACGCCCCAGTGTCCAAAGATCATCACGATCTCCGCTAACGAATAGGACCGGTCGCCTAATCTTAGCGTAGCCGTCTCGAGTCATCCCTAGTCTTTGGGCCGGAAACGCCTCACCATAGGGCGACATTCCGATAAAGGCCCGAAATCTTGGATTCATCAGTGGGATTTCCGTACCGTTGGGGTCGTGGACCGGAACACCGGCGACCGCCTGCGCGGTGAGAGCGCCAAAGGAATGCCCCATCAGAGCCACGCGGTCCGAGTTCGCGCGCTGGTGGATGTGTTCGCCGAGTTTTCCGGTGTCCAAGAGTTCTAAAGCGAGTTCGATTTCAGAGACGCGAATCACCAGTTCTTTCTTGGAGAAGGCTCCCAGAGGAGAACGACGCAAGCAGGCGGTCCAGTCGCTCCCAAGATGA
>JBBKWP010000375.1:0-3766 GCA_037968995.1 Candidatus Xenobia bacterium | reverse complement strand
AGCCTCTACCCTATCAAGCAGAGTTTGAAGGCAGCGTAACTCATCTTCACCCAAGCAGTGTATCGTAGACGAGCAGTCTATAAAAGACCGACGAGATTTTTTTCGGACATCAACTCTTTAGCACATCTTGGCGGCCGCCTGGCCATTTGAGAGTCCGTCGGTCTCCATCAATTTGACCTCGAAGTCAGTCAGCCAGATCGTGGAGTTCCTCTAAGAAGGCACCGGTGACTTTCGGATGATAAGCGATGGTTCCGTGACCGTGTTCACCGAGACCGGTGATCGTCTCATTCTCCGCCCCGGCGACCGGGCTTCCTTGAATTCCGAAGCGGGGGCCGACTCCCAGTCCGTTTCGGTCAGAGGTTTGATAGAAACTCCGAAAATGGTGGACGTTGGGAGGCGCGTAGAGACTCTCAGGTTGGGGGCGACTTCTCACCAAGGCGGGGCCGACGGGTTGCTCCGGCAAGGAGACACCAGGAATGCGAGACAACAGCTTACGGCCGCGATTGAGGTTGTGTTCGGTTCCGCGCGCGGTCAGAGATCCCAGGGCTTCCCCGAACGCTTCGTGGGCTTCACGCACCGGATCGATGGTGAAGGCGAGGTCGACTTCTGTTGGGTGGCCTTCAGAATCTTGGACCTGACGAAGCGCTTCGCTGAATCGAACGGCGCTGCGCGCTCCGCTGCTGTGCGACAGCACCACGATTTGGGGGTCAGGGAGGCCCGCGGCCCGAGCCTGTTCTTGGATATCGCGGACGGCTTTGACGGCCTGATTGACACCCGGCGTGTCGTTGTTGTGACTGGCCCAGAGGTTTTCCACGACTTCGCTTCCGTGTTTTTTCCATCCGTCCACGTTGGCCAGGGCCTCGACTTCCTCGGACGGGAAGCTCAGCCACTGAGTACGATCTCGTAACTCGGGGTCTTTGGCAAGGGCCTCCATGGGGCCGACCGCTAAACCGGACCAACCCGAGGGACTCCCCTCTCGATCACTGAGTGCGGAACTGACGTAATCGGCCGCCGATCCTGAGACGGTTTTAGGATCGATCCCGTGCTCGCGGAGGCGATGATGAAGTTCTTGGGTGGCCTGAGCGCGACGGGGATGGAACGCCCCGGTTCCCTCGAAGGCGATCACGACGACCTCGGATCCGTCGTAGTGAACTCCTGACGGATTCGCTCCGGTCTCTGAAGTCCAGTCTTCGGATTGAATACGGGCGTTGGTTTGATGGCGACTCTCGCCTTTTACCACCGGCACTCTGCGAAAACTTTCGTCTAAGACCTCGTTGGCCAGAGTTCGTGCTCGGTCGTTCGGTGTTTCCTTGACGGCTTGTGAAGCCTGGGCTGGAACGCTTGAACCGGCTCTGTTGACGGTTACGGTGTCGTGGTTCTCGCGTGGCCAGAGGACTGGGGGCACGTCATCTTGAGATTGAAATCGTTCGACCTGGGCGGGAGAGTCCGCTGGTTTCGAGCGGGCCTCAGGTTTTTTAACCTGTGCGGACGCTCGATAGCCAAGAGTTCTCAATTTTGTGGGATCGTCTGCGGCTGAGGCCGGGCTCGTGATGATTGACACTGATGCCCCTTTCGAGGCCTTCAGTGTAGCATCATTACCCTTAAAACGCGCTGGGAATTTGCAAACAGATGATGAACAGGATGTTAATAATGGTGGGTCTGAGACTGCTCAGATTTTCTGGAGGGGGGTGAGTTTCCAATGCTGGCCACTGTAATCTCCCGTCGGGCCCATAGCCGGTTCGTTTGTCCCATCACTGGTTACGTCAAGGGAGCGTGCCGCGCCCAGAAAGTCGTTTTGCAATCGAAAAGTCCCATTGCCCTGGGAACTGATAGTCCATAATTGACCAGAGTAGTTTCCGGTGTCACCCATGGCCGGGGCGTTGGTGCCGTCGTTGTGAACGTCGAGGCTTCGGGCGCCGCCGAGAAACCCGTTGGTCAATCGGTACCGACCGTTAGGCAGCGGCGTCAAACGCCAATGTTGGCCCGTCGTGTTTCCGGTCTGGGCCATGAATGGCAGGTTGGTGCCATCACTGTAGGTGTCGAGGGAGTGGGAGTCTCCCAGATAGAGGTTCGTAAGCCGGTAATAGTAACTGGTGTCGAGGGGCTGAGCCAAGACGCTACCCGCACAGGCCAGCATCAGGATAAACGATAGTATGAGTCGCATTATTTTTCTCCTGGAAGATTCTTGGTCGCGCCCAAGACGGAATCCTCTGTCTCTTCCGTGGAAGAGTAGGCTTGCTGCGAAGACCTAGGATACGCCGAGCCACTCACCCCAGGTCTCTTTGCGAACTTCGTAGCTACCGTCTTTATTCTCGAAAACGCGAACGTCCTTTCCCTCAGCGTCTTTGGCGGTGACTTTGCCGTCGACGACTTTAACTTTGTAGCCGTCTCCGGTGACTTTCACGTCGACGTAGTCACCTTTGACGGTCACGCTGTTGTTGGTGCCGTTGACCTCGATGGTGTTCATGCTCCCCTTGCCGTCGGTCTTGGGGTCGTCGGTTTTGGGACCATCGATCTGGACCGTGTTCTTTTCGCCCTCGACAGTAACGGAGTTTTTGTCGCCATTACTCTTGGTGAAGTTATCGTCCCCATAGATGTGTGCGTCGTTCTTGTCGCCGGACTGAATAACGTTGTTCTTGTCCCCACTGGCGAAGATTTCGTTCTCATTGCCGATCTGGCGTCCGTTGCTCTTGTCTCCGATGACTTCGGCATCGTTCTTGTTACCCGATTGAACGAGTTGGGAATCTTTGTCGCCGTTGAGTTCGCCCTTGTTCTCGTTGCCTGCTACCCAAACGTTGCCTTCGCGGATCTGGGTAGTTTCGTTGTCGTTACCCTTGACCTTGAGGTCACCGGCTTTGTCGTCGTGGCTCCGCTGGTTGACGGTGTTACGCTCCCCGTCTACGGAGATGGTTCCGTCGTTGGCGTCTCTGCGGATCATATTCTCTTCGCCGTGGACTCTCACTTGGCCGCCGGTGCCGCGAGTGAAGATGTCGTTTTCACTCCCCGAGGTCTCCACGATACTGCCGTCGCCAATCTGGCGAACTTCGTTGCCTACGCCTCGGATGTCGCTCGAGTTTTTGCTGCCGCTTTGCACGGAGACGTTGTCGTCGGCGTCCGTACCTTCGTGCATATCGCCAATGGAAACATGGTTGTCGTCGCCCTTTTGCGAAACTTCGTTTTTGCTTCCCAAGATCCCGACGGTGCCGTTTTTCGAATCCTGCTGAGTGTTGTTTTTGTCACCGTCTACTGAGAGTTGACCCTTTCCCTCGGGGTTGTGAGTGTTACCTTTGCCGAAGATGTCTTTAAGATTGCTAAAGTCGGCCGTGCTCTGGTTCGAAGTGCCGTTGTAGGCCTTGGCCAAATCCGGCAAGGGACCCGTCTTCTCGGCGCTATTGGAGTTCTTTAACTCGGAACTGAAAGAGACGCGGTCTTTAGCACGGGTGGACGTCGCTGCCGTAGGGGTGTTCTTGACGGGAGCATCGGGCTTCTTGGCTTCAGATTTAGGGACGGTGGTTTTCTTGCTTGAGAGGTTTGCTGAGAGTCCTGCTTTGATTCCGAGTGACATAGTGAAAGTTCTCCGTATTCTTCGCAGTCGTGCTGACCGCCGTTGTTCTTGAATTCAGAGTACAGAGTTCGCCATCGGATGGATTCCTAATCGGCCCAAAGATGTGAAAATCATGTAAACACTGGGGACGGAAATGTTCACATTCGTGAGGGGAGTGGATGCGAGGCCGGGGAGACGACGGGGGTTACGTCGCTGGGGTGC
>JBBKWP010000374.1:0-11333 GCA_037968995.1 Candidatus Xenobia bacterium | reverse complement strand
GCGCGGAACCGGGGGGGGGTTGTTAGCCGTGGGTTTCAGCCGCGCAGATGGTAGCCTTCAAACTCTACAGGCTGTCCACCTTTTGCTGAGAGTTCGAGAGAGTTGATAGACGTGGGCTCAGGTTTTGCGCTTTGCTGTTGGAACTGGCGGAAGTCGGATTCGACTTGGCGCGCGTACTTTTGACTGAAATCCGCGAGATTGTCGAGGAGTTGGCCCTCGCGACCGTCGACCCAGCTTTTCAGATCGGCGCCCGACGAGTTGTGAGCGCGGGCTAAGACTTTTCCTAAAGGCGCGGCAGCGTCCAGTAAGTGTTTAGGCTTGTCCTTGAGAGAGCCCTTTTCAGGTTCGCGTTCCCTAGTGAAGAAGGCGAGGTCACCAATTCTGAAGGCCTTGTGGCGAGCGTCCGTGGGGCTGCCCATCTGTTTTTGGAACCCCAGAATCTTGGCTCCGTCACCCCGGCTAAGATCTCCATCGGGAATGAGGACCGGCGACGGAAGAACGGCCTTGGTCTCCAAGATCCAAGGCTTCTCGCCACCCACCAGCGCGTAATAGCGTTCCAGGCCGCGCGTGCTTCCACCGGAATGGGGCTTGGAGGCGAAGTCGAGAATTTCTAACTCAGGAAACTGCGTTCGCAACTCGCGCAGTACTTCGGCGCCCCGCTGAGGGTCGGGATCCACGAGGTCTTCATTACGCAGCAGAGTGGTTCGGTCGGCGCTGGTCCACTTGTCTAAGAACTTTTCGTGGTCCTGTCGCTTACCGCCGACTTTTTCTAGCAGTTCCAAGATCTCACCCGAGGTCTCTTCTTTTGTTAAGAGGGCCGGGCCGTTCTGCCCGAGATTTTCGAGGTAGGATGCGCCCATCGTCCGGACGAGACGCAGCGACTCGTCCGACGACAAACCCCCTGAGCGACCGGCGATATACAGACTGGTGCCCAAACGCTCGAGATCCCACTCCGGTGAACCGACCTCGGCTTGGTCGAAGTCGTTGAGTCCCCAGACCACTTGGCCGTTCGGTCCGCGAAAGGTGCCCGCGTTGAGGACGTGTGCATCTCCCACGATGGCCACGCGGGGGGCCGGTTCCGGTAGAAGCTTTGAGGAATCGAGGTAAGTGGACTGAAGGTCGTGATAGAAAAGTGCTGGGGACGCGCGAAAGAAGGCGTGGCTCGATTCCGCCATGAGTTCGCGTTTCTCGTTCTTCATGGCCTGGCTCAGACCGAGTTGGTCATCGAAGGACTCCAGAAATGCGAGGGCTTCTTTCGGTTCGCGATAGGTCGCGGAAGTAGCGCCGGCGGCTTGAGGCGTCGCTTCTAAGCTCACGCGATCGGCGGACAGAAGCGAAGGCTGAGAATCGATGTCTTTATGGCGCTGAAGGAAGTTGCCAGAACTTGGAATCAAAGAGGTGAAGGGAGACGTTGGAGTCGCTCTGATCATTGAGAGAGTAAAATCCTTTAACCCAAGTTGTTCAGGCTGCCACGCATCGTCTTAGTTCAAGCCCCTTGCGCTTTTTGAGCCAGCAACCAGTCGAGGTCCTTGTGCTGCTTTTTGAGGATGCGTTTGAGTGCGTATCTGACGAGCGGAAATGTAGGCTTGAGAAATTGAGGAAACTGATAGTCTTCCTTGATATTCAGGAGACTGCCGCCATCGGGGTGTTCTTTCACCTGAATGCTGACTTCCTCATAGAAGGAAGGGAACTTGGGAAGCTGGAGCAGTTTCCAGTTGCCCTCAAAATCTACGCCGTTGTCGGTTTTGCGATACTCCATGTCCGCACGGTAGTCTAATCCCGCAAACGCCATGGTCGTTTGGTAATTGCCCTCTGTGGCAGTGCGCGGCGTGTATTCCGTGTCGCTGAGGCCGGGGGTATGCTCGTCACAGTTTCTCAAGTCCGACATGTACTCACGGACCGTGGTCGGATTGTGATTGATTCTAGATTCGACTTCCACTCGACCCAGCGGAACGAGTTTCAACAGACCCTTAGGTTTGGGAGCAGTGGAAGGATCGACGAAGGTTCCCCCTGTCGCGGGTAGGGGGGCTTCTAGGTTCGGCTGGGGATCACACTTGAGCATCTCTTTGTTCATGTGGTTCGCCCGAAAGTGCTGGGAAATGTAGCGCATTCGATCGCCGTAGACGCTCCAGTTCTTGGCACCGGAACCGCCTCCATCGGCCAAGTCTGGTGATAAGTTGAGGGACTCGAACGTCTTTCGCAGGTCGTAATTACTGATGGTCGAGAGGTTCTTGCTGGGAAGATTCGGAACGTCTTCAGCGAGCTTGGCGTATTGCATTTCTCCCTGGGCTACAGGGTACGAGAGTTCCATACCCTTGAGTCCGAGGACGCCCCGCGTGCCGGCCCGCCGGGCGATGTCGTCGAAGATGTTGGACCCGCCTGGACCCATCAAGGCGTTGGCGGCGAAGTGCGCTAGCTTACCGCTGAGGCCGCCAGCAGTCATGGCGCGATTTAAGACTTCTTGAAGAGTTTTCTGCTCATAGCCGACCAGTTTCACATTCCCAAGGAGTACAAGTTCTTGCTTCTTCTTGGGGTCTTCTTCAAAACGAGCTTTGTAGTAAGCGGTAAACGCTTCCTTTTTGCCCTGCATGGATTCAGGAAAGCGCTGCGCCCACTTGTCAAACTGAGCAAAATCGGGCTGCTCGTCACTTTGGAATTCTTGGACAAAGGATTGAAGATCTGGGCCGACATCCTTGAATACCAGCGAGTTTCCAAACGACAACTCACCGGGGACATGGTCTACTCCGGCGGGGGGAAGGCCCTCGCCCTTGATGCCCTCGCCCGCCTGCCGAGAGGCCCAAGTGGCGTGTGCGGACCAGTTGACACCCCCGTCAGGGCTACCCGGGGGATTGATGACGCTGTCCATCCCCTTGGAAAGTTCCCAATAGCCTTGGGTGACCCATTGGTTACGCAATATAGGGTCTTTCGGCGCCGTAATGTTCGCGAGGTCGAGGCGGTCGACGGCAGCTAGGTATTCTGCATAATTTGTCAGTGTGGGTTGCGAAGAACCGCCGGCAGGGGGGCGAAGGAGGTTGAGCGGGTCTGCTGCCGCTGAGCGGAAGGACTCTCCGGGCTCCTGGTTCCCAGGGGGAACCGCGTCGTTCGCCGTTTTAGCTGGCTGAGCAACGGTCCGTCCAGTGATATGTAAGTCTTGAGAATGGTACTTTATGCGCATAGTTGTTTACATGTGAAGGAAGTCTTCAAGCATCTTATCAGAAGAGAGCCAAAACGGAAAGGGATGACCTCGAGAAAATCTGAGGAAGCAGTTTTCAGCCATGGTTAAGGGTGGGCTAGTAAGCTCTATTCATGTCACTCATCGCCTCTACATCCACGGTCGTCTTTGGCAGTATTGCGCCTAAGCCTCATTCAACTCAGTGGCTTGAAAAGCTCGTGCCATCCTTTCGAGAGTTTCCTCGGGAAGTCTGCGAAACTCTCGACATCGTCGAGATCGGGGGAGTCCCCGTGCTTCATGCTGTCACGGAAAAATTCGTGGGAGCTCAAAACGACTTTCTTCCGCCCGTCGCCCTCAGCACCGCCGAACTCGACTTCGGTGTGCTCGAAGAGTCCCAGTTTATGACTCTTCGGAGAGAGTTCGGCGGCCTGAGTGAAGTAGGATACGATCCAGAACGGCAATATGAAGTCGTCGATTTCTTGCCTCCTACGATCCAAGCTCTCCTCAATCAGGATTTGGAGATCCCAGACGCCATCACTTTGCCCGAAAGTGCCGAATATGCATATCCGCCTATGGGCGAGGACGTTCCCGTGGACCTGACCGCTAACTGTCACGGAACCTCTTGGGAGGCTATGCGATCCTTTCAAGGATGCAATGACTCGGCCAACATCTTCCTAGGAGAGGCCGGCACGATCGACCAAGCTTTCGAGAGCGAAGTGTTCCAGAAGATAGGAATACCGGGTAAGTCACAGCCTCAGGGCCTAGAGCCTGGCGATGTCATCGCGTTCGACGAACAGAGCGATTGGGCCCGACTGACGATGCTCCTGCACACGGCTACCTACGTGGGTGGCGGTCTATTTTTCGAGAAGCCCAACACGGAAAGCCAAGGCGAAGACTCCCCCTATCGTTTAGCCACCTGGGAGATGCTCACAGCCCCGGTGGAGCAATACGTGGAAGGAAGATGGGAGGCCCAAGCCTACCGACCTACGAGAGACCTCGAACCGGGTAGCGAGCGGTTCCGATCCGACCAACTCGACACCTGGCAAGAGCAGCACGGTCTGCTGGACAAACCTGTGCTCACTGTCATCGAGTCTTCTCTCGGCGGGGGAATCCGCGGTTTGTGGAACACCGCGATGGCCTCTGTTCCTCTTCAAAAGAGACCGGACGGGCGTTTTGAACTGAGCGAAGTCTTTTCTTCCTAGCGAGATTTCGGTTGTTGAGAAGGCGGAACGATCCGTTTTTGATACCAGTCCGTGGTGGCTTCCGTTTGGTGAGACTGGGTTTTCTTGGTGTAAGCGATCATCCCGACCACGATCAGGGCGAGGATCACCATGGCGCCGATCAGGTCGCGCTTCGAGTCTTTGGTCATACGGCGATGTCCTCCGTCTGAGTCCCAGGAGTTTGAATCTCTAGACAAGGTATTCCACTTGATAGTTCTGGGCCATGGTCTGAAACGTCGAAGCTTGGTCTTCGACCCAGGAGGCTGGTCGGGATAGTTCCTCGGCAAGGATCTGGGCCACGGTCGGCGCGGCCTCGGAGGCGGCCTTTGCATGGAACAGCAAACTTCTTGAGCGGCGGGCGAGAACATCGTCCACGGTTCTCGCCATCTCGAAGCGCGCCGCCCAACGGACCTCGCCGTAGCGCAGATTCAGTTGAGGGTGCACGCGCTGATCGTTGCCCTCGAGTTTCAAAAGTTTGGCGACCTCGACGGCGTCGGAGCCATAGTGGGCGAGATCTTCGAACTGTTCGGCGTGCTGATGATAGCCGTGAATGTTCAGGTTCTTCGTGTTGCAGGGTCGGCTTTCGAGCCCTCCCAGCGTTTCCGCGGTGTTGATGAGATCTTCGGCCATGTGACGGTAGGTCGTCCATTTGCCTCCGGCCATAGTGACCAGGCCGCTCTTGCTCACGTTGATGGTGTGATCGCGGCTCAAAGCTGCTGTGTTCTCGCCATCGCCCGCTTTGGCGAGCGGTCGGATCCCACTAAAGACGCTCAAAATATCAGACATTTCTGGAGGTTTCTCGAGGTATCGTTGAGCGTTCTCCAGGATGAACTCCACCTCTTCTTTGGTGGGGCGGGGCTCCAGGCTGACTTCGGTGACCGGATTGTCAGTGGTTCCGACCACCACGCAGTGGTGCCACGGAATCGCGAAAAGTACACGCCCGTCGGTCGTGTGGGGTACCATGATCGCCGTCCCGCTGGGTAGGAATTCCTTGGGAAGCACGATATGGACGCCGGTGCTGGGGGCGATCATAGGCGACGCTTCGGGGTTGTCCATTCTTCTCACTGAGTCGGCGAAGGGGCCGGTGCAGTTGAGGACAACCTTGGCCCGGGCTTCAAAGGTCTGGCCCGTTTCGTCATCCGAGACGGCCACCCCGTCGATAAAGCCGTCCTCGTTGCGGAGCAGACTTTGGACTCGAGCATAATTGATGAGGGTTGCGCCCTGTTCCACGGCGGTTTGGGCCATGTTCAACAGCATCCGCGCGTCGTCGAACTGGCCATCATAATAGACGACCCCGCCTCGCAGACCTTCGGTGGCGATGGTGGGAATGCGCTCTATGGTCTCCTCGCTGCTCAGCAGTTTACTGCGACCGAAACCGTATTTTCCAGCCAGCGCGTCATAGACTTTCATGCCGACGCCGTAGAACGGAGCCTCCCACCACGTATAATTGGGCACCACGAAGGCGAGGTCCGCTACCAGATGGGGAGCGTTCCGGCGCATAATACCCCGCTCTTTGAGCGCGCCCATCACCAAGGGGATGTCGCCTTTTTGCAGGTAGCGAACTCCGCCGTGCACCAGTTTTGTACTGCGACTGCTGGTGCCCTTTCCGAAGTCGGCTCCTTCTAAGAGCAGAACGGAGTGGCCGCGACTGGCCGCGTCGACGGCCGCTCCCACTCCGGTGGCACCGCCACCAATGATTATAATATCCCAAGCCTCTGGGCGATCGAGGGCATGGTTGAGATGTTCGTTACGATTCATGGTGCCTCACGCATTCTTCGCTCTGGGAACGACTCCTGGAGTCTGGTCGGTTGCTTGAAATCGATCCCTTTGCGACGCAGGTGATCGTCTCGGGTTTGCCAAGCTAATCGATATGTCAGACCTTGAAACACGCTGCCGAGACCTCCTGAATCGAGAACTCTATCTGGAGACCCTCGATCTCCTCGATGAGACCGATGAATCCACCCCACTACAGCACGCCCTCAGAGGTCGCGCACTTTCCGGGCTGCAGCGTTTCGGGGAGGCCAAGAAGTGCTTCCAGGACGCTTTGGCCGTCGACGGGTCGTGCGATGACGCCTTAGCGGGGCTCGGACTCCTGGCTTGGCTTTCCGGGAACAATCAAGTGGCCTTGCGGAAGTTTGACGAAGCCGTTCAAGCGGCCCCACAAGACGGCAGGTATCGCGGTCTTCGGGGTCTTGTTCATTCCCAGTTGAAGAATACGTCCATTGCCCTCGAAGACTTCCAGGCCGCTTACGATTTGGGAGACCGCGACCCCGCTCCGCTGTTGGCTCGAGCGCAGATCTTGATCGCTCGTGGAGACACTGAGACGGCCAAGAAAATTCTTTCGCTGGCCTTGGAGAATGGTGCTGAGCCGGGTGCGGTGGCTTCCCTTGAGGGAGCGCTCGGCCGCCTGACCGGAGATTACAAAGGAGCCCTTGATAACTACCGAAAGGCTCTAGACGCCGATCCCAGCCGAGTTCAGTTGTGGTGGGAAGTTCTTGGACTTGTTTCTCAGGTGGATCGCGGTAAGTTCCAAGAAGTGGTGGAGGAAGCGCTCACTCATCACCCCGATGACGAGCGCCTTTTGCTATTGGCCGCAGCGAAGTGGAGAGAGGCGGGGGAGACCCAACGCGCCATTCAGGCTCTCGAACAAGCCTTGCAGCGCCGTCCGAACAGCCTAGTGCTCCTTCAATTTCTCGGGACCTACCTGCGCGAAGTGGGGCGAATGGATGAGTCCTTGGTTTATTTTGAGCAAGCTTTGCAGATCGATCCCGACTCGGCGAAGGCTCATTTCGGGAAATCTTTGGCCACCCCTGACCGATCAGAGTCTTTGGATTGTTCGCGCAGAGCCGCCGAACTCGAGCCTCAGAATGTCGTCTTCTTATATCATCACGGCGCGATTTTGAGCGCGCTTGGACGCTACGAAGAGGCGCTGGCACCGTTAGCTAAAGCTATCGCTCTCGACCCCGGCTTCTGGCGGGCTTATCACGAGCGAAGCATCTGTTACGAGAGTATGGGGCGTTTTACGAGCGCCAAAGAAGAGCGGAAGCGCTGCGACCACGCTCGTGCTAGGGGACACGACCTGCCGGCCGATCTCGACCCCATGGTTTAGCAGACAGCAGGGTCTGCTATGTTTGGGAGCTTTCTCACATATTTGCTCTTGGGCTTCTTCGCGATACTCGTACCTAGCTTCTTGATTTCCGATACCGACCTCATCGCCAACAGCCCTCCCTTGGGATTCTCCCAAGACAACATGTTTTTTCTTTTGACTCTCTGGACCGCCGGAGCTTTTTGGTGGATTTTTGAACTAGCGAATCAAGAGAAGAAGTTGGGGCGACTCCCGCGCAGGACGCGAATCGGGTTAGCGCTCGGACTTTTAGCGCTCGGGCTCTTGGCCGCTTTGGTTCATCCCATAACTTCGCTCGACACGACGTACTACATCGCCTATGGACGCCAGGTCCTGATAGGGGTATCTCCCTACCATTCCGATCTCTGGTCATCCGAAGCGGACCTTATCATTTCTCAGCTTAACAAGTTCTGGTTCGGGATGGTCTGTGTGTATGGCCCGGTAGCCCTCTTTTTTTCCATTTTGACTCAGCTTATCGTGTCGAGTCCGGCCTTGTTTGCTCTGGTAGCGGGTCTGAAATGCATCTGGCTAGTTTTCTTTGTGGTGCTGGCCAATTTGGCGGCACGTATCTGGAAGCATCAACCCTTGCGGACGACCCTGACGCTGGCTGCGATTTCAGGACCCATCATGATCTGGACTCTCTTAGTGGACGGTCATCTTGAACTTCTGATGCTTGTTTTCTTGTTGGCCATGGCTCTGGCCGCCGACCGAGGATTCCCATTCTACGCCGCTTTAGGTCTTACTCTGGCGGTGGGCACAAAAGTTTCTGGTCTCGTGTGTGCTCCCATTGTTTTCTTTTGGTTCGCTCGGAGTTCGTTCAAAAGCGCTCTGAAGTTTGCCGCTGGGCTCTCGCTCGGTTGCGGCGCGATCCTCGCGGTGACCAGAGGCAACGACCTGAGGGCCGCGATGAATTTTTTGGCCGGTCGAGAACACCCCCCAACGACGAGTATCGTTCCCAGGCTTCTCTGGCGCATCGGAGTGGACTTCCAACTCACTCGCACGATTTCTGATGTGATCTTTTACTCCGCTATCGCTCTGATAAGTTTCGGCGTCCTACGGGGGGTCTTTAAAACGGGTCC
This sequence comes from Candidatus Xenobia bacterium, assembly GCA_037968995.1. Classification (GTDB taxonomy): domain Bacteria; phylum Vulcanimicrobiota; class Xenobia; order Xenobiales; family JADMJV01; genus JAEXNA01. Next base: position 2,738 of record JBBKWP010000374.1, on the reverse strand, counting down.
ATACCTTCCCATAGGTTTGTCGTATGTCGCCCTGTTTTTCACGAGGAATTTTTTCAACTACTGGTACGTGTGGTGGTTCTGGCCTTTGTTGTGGTTCAGCTTCAGGGACGGGCGTCGAGCGCTTCGCAGTATCGCTATTTGCAACATCGCGATTCTCTTGAGTTTTGGGTTGGGATGGCCGTGGAACATCTACCTGTTAACTTTGGGTGCCGTCTACGATTCCTACTCGGCCTTCGTGGAATCTTGGCGGGCAAGAGACAAGGTTGGCGAGAACCGCAACGAAAGTGCGAGCACCAACCACAAGAGCAGCGACGCCAAACTGACGCCTCTACCCCATAAGTAGGAGGTCGGCCGGTAGGTGAACTCCACCACGCTTTCGCCCGGCGGGACGATGACTGAGCGAAACAGATAGTTGGCCACGTAGACCGGGACATCGCGTCCGTTGACTTGGGCTTTCCAATCGTTGTCCGCCATTTCGGTAACGACCAGCAGTCGTTGCTGCTCGGAAATCACTTTGAGCGTTATGGAGTTCACGGAGAAGTCGGTGACCGAGGCACTCTCGGAAGCGGCGACCGGTGCTGGAGGAATTGCTTCGGTCAGCCTTTCCACGACTGGGGCAGCGACGGTCTCGAGTCCTTCGGTAAGCACCGCCTCAAGTGCCGCGTCCGGGCTCTCAACGGAGCGAGGTTGGGCGGCCAGAAAAATCCTCGGGGCGGATGGGTCTGCTCGAACGAGCGTGAAGTCTTTGTTTCTCAGGATCACATTGGGGTCATCGGGAGAACCGGCGGATCCTCCGAATAGCCAAAAACCTACCGCTGTGGACGCGAAGTGTGCCGAGAGCCTGTCGACTTCGGAATCGTGATCTCTTGAAGCTTCTTTCGTGAGACCGAGCGCACGGTTGATGAAGGTGTTGTAACGGAGGGACGAATTTCCCAGGTATCCCCCGAGGGTGGAAAATTTTCTGGCCATTCCCAAGTTTTGGAACGGCGAGAACTGTATCACCCGCTTAGGGAGTCCCTCTGACTCGGAAAGTTCAGCCGGGACCGAGGCGACAAAGCGGGCCAGAGTTTGGACGCGAAAGGTGACAAAGTAGTCCGAGAAGACCGGACCGAGATCCGCGGCCACCAGTAGTAAGATCGCAGCCGCGATGTACCGCTTGTTCGAGATGCGACGAGCGCCCAGGAAGAGAGCCGCGGTGAGCAGAGCCAGAATGCTCGTCCGAAACAGGCTCAGGTCACTGTTCTTCCAGGTGTTGACGAGGTTGGCTGACGATAGAACGTCGATTGGCTGGGTGTAGCTCTCTGCCTGGGATGTCGTCCATTGAAGAAACTTCGCCCAGTTTCCGTCCAGTCCGCTAAAATCGCGGGCGAAATGAAGGTGTAAAGCCGCTGCCAGACCGAGCAAACTGCACAAGAACATTACGCTGACGGCCCATCGTGATCGCTTGGACATCGAAGTGTCGGTTTCCATCCACGCCTGGAATCCGAAGGCGGCAAAAGTCGACAAACAGACAATTACCACGATCATGCACCGACTCGAACCACGAAACAGATTGAAGAGAGGTACATAATCGAACAGAACTCGGTGAATTGGAGTGTATTTTCCCAGAGCCATAATGACAAAAAAGCTGAGACAGGTCAGGAGTGGGATCTTCGTTTTCCAGGGTGACCTCATCATTCCGACGACTGTCGCCAGCAGGGGAGCGATACCCAGGTAGACCCATACCTCCCAGAGATAAGCTTGGCCAAAATATGGAGTGGGATTGCCTCCCAAGGCGTCCGGCCCCCGTCCGAGAAACCAAGGAAAGAGTAGGGTCAAAGCGTTCTCTGGTGGATAAGAGAGGTACGACGCAAATTCGTAGGTGATGTGCTGTCGGAAGGATTCGCCGGCATAGACGTAGCTGGGTAAGAGAGAAATCATTCCGATTCCGATTCCCAGAACGAGCGAAAGCGCGGTCAGTGTAAGCCCTTGGAGTCCGATTTTTAGATCCGCTGGGAAATAGTTTCCGCGTCGCACAGTACAGAGCACCGACGTGACGCTGTACAGGACGAGGAAGAGGGAGAAGGCCAGTACGATGTAAGGAAACCCGGCCAAGATCATCAAACCGTAGAACAGTGATAAAAGGAGAAGCCAATGGTTTTTCTTACAGAGATGATAGGCTTGCCAGCTAAAAATCACCCCTAACCCCCAGGTGGTTGCGGCCACTACCGAGACGTGACCAGAGTGGAAGCGCGACACGAATAGGGACGAATAACACAACACCAAGGTAGCTATGCCGCCGGCAGTCGCGCTCAATTTTAGGCAGCGCAAGAAGCCGTAATAGAAGAGACCGGCCAGTAGAAAATGGATGGCTAGGAAGAGATTCAGGGCCGGCCCGAAGTCAAAGACCGTGAAGAGTACTGTTAACGGGTAGAAGGCGCCGCCCTGGCTTTCGCCTATAAAAGAATATCCGAGTTCAGCGTAGGGATTCCAAAGGGGTACGTTTCCACTCTTCCAGCAGTCGGCGCCAAACCCATAGACGAAATACCAAAATTGTCCGGCGTCACCGTTCGCGAGACCAACCACTTGGTCCCCGTCGAGGAGGGGGCCAACAAAGGGCGCGAGGAGGCAGATGACGAGTATCAGACAAACCGTTCGCTCCTCGCTCGACTGGAGAAATTTCCAACAGTGATCTCGAGCGACCTCGGATCTGGCCAGAGGTGGGGAAGTGGGCTCAACCATCTACCTTGCGCTTCGGG
>JBBKWP010000373.1:0-7292 GCA_037968995.1 Candidatus Xenobia bacterium | reverse complement strand
AGCCATGATGGTCGGGTTCCGGTTCGAGCTATGTTCGCCGTGGGACTTTCCGATCGCTTAAGTCAAGTCCGATTCTTTCACTGGGGTCGAGTCCCCAACGACACCGTTCTAAAGGACTTACCACAGGGACTCTGCGCGCTGGTTTGGTGGCCGGAACTCAAGCAAAACCTCTACGGAACGGACTGGGTCCGAGACGCGGCGTATGAAGAAGCGTTGGCCTGGACTCAACAACAGGCGAAAGAGTGCTTCGCCCGACTCAAGGACGAGCTTTTCTATGTCCGCGACCTCGTGAGAACGGAGCATTCACGAAAGTCGTACGCCGACTTCGTCGATCAGCGGTTGATAGAGTGGCTGGGTCACTGACCGAAGCGACCAGCGGTTAATCGAGTGGCTAGGTGGCTGACCGCGTCGATGTGCCAAGTGATTCTCGCCGGCCCACACTCAGTCTTGAAAAGGCAATCCCGCGGCTTCGGCCAACTGCTTGCCCACCGCTTGAGCGTCGGCTTTTTTTCGGAACTTTAAGACCGGCGCTTCACCGAGCATAACCCAATACTGCGGACCCGGCAGATAGACCGGGGCGGTTTCGTCCTTTTGGAGTCTCACCTGATCGGTTGGTTGGACTTCGTAATGGCCGCATTGCGGAGCCAGTCGGTTCCCGTGTTGGCGGGCACTGAGAATTCCGTTTTTGAGTTCGGCGCATCGGCGTTCGCTCAGCAAGAAAGCCGTCAGAGCAAGCAGAAAGCAGCCGATAGGAATCAGTAGCAGAAAGACCGCCCAGAGAGGGCCCGTCATACCCATCGGTCGGTCGAGTTTGAACGGGTAGACCACACAGAAGATACCAGCGCCAACCCATAAAAGGGAAAAGACGAGGTTGTTGGGCCGGAGTCCGTCGTAGGTTGTACGCGACCAATCTTTCATTTTTCCCAACCGCGGACGCCGCGCTCCGAAGGCCACTCAAACGCGAAGACTTTACAACACATCAGAACCTGCTACTTCAGACCTTCGAGTTGGGCACAGAGCTCCACCATTTCGATCAACGATGCGGCGGCTTCGCCGCCTTTGTTGCCGGCTTTGCTTCCAGAGCGCTCAATGGCCTGGTCGAGATTTTCTACGGTGATCACGCCGTAGGTCACAGGCAGACCCGAGTCTAGACTGAGGCGCCCCAGCCCTTTAGTAACTTCCGAGGAGATGTAGTCGAAGTGGGGAGTGGAACCACGAATCAAGCAGCCCAAGGCCACCACGCCGTCGACCGTTCCGCTGGCTAACAGATGCTTCACGGCCAAGGAGATCTCCCAGGCACCCGGCACTCGCACCACATGAAGGTTTTTCTCGGAAGCTCCGTGACGCACCAAGGTGTCAACGGCCGCTCCCAACATTTTTTCCGTGAAGAAGTCGTTCCAGCGACTGACGACGATGCCGTAGCGGCGATCTTTCCCACAGACCAAGTTTCCAGAGGTGGTTTTCATTTGCTGTTCTCCTTGACCGCTAGGTCCTCAGGGAAGATGTGTCCCATCTTTCCTCGTTTTGTTTTTAGGTAATGCAGGTTGTGCTCATTCGGCTCGGTGGGAATGGGAACCCACTCCACGATTTCGATGCCGTATCCCTCCAAGCCGCGGACTTTGGCCGGATTGTTTGTCATGAAACGTATCTTCTTCAGCCCCAGATCGGTCATGATCTGGGCGCCGATTCCGTAGTCCCTCAGGTCCGGCTTGAAGCCCAGTTCGTGGTTGGCCTCCACGGTGTCGAGCCCTTGCTCCTGCAGGGCGTAAGCCTTCATTTTGTTGACCAAGCCGATTCCCCGGCCTTCCTGCTCCAAGTAGATCAGGGCTCCACGACCCTCGTGGGCCATGGTCGCCATGGCTGTGTGAAGCTGGTCGCCGCAATCGCAGCGCAGCGAAGTAAAGAGATCCCCGGTCACGCACGAGGAATGCACTCGCACGAGACAAGGCGCCTCCGAATCGATATCTCCCCAAACCAGAGCCACGGCGGGCTCGGTCCAGATCTCTGATTCGTAAGCGTGAACGGTCACCGTGCCGTAGTCCGCGGTAGGAAGTTGAGTCGTGGCGGAACGCTCGATCAGCCGCTCGGTTCGTCTTCGATAAGAGATCAGATCGGCGATGGTGATCACCTTGAATCCGAGTCTGGCCGCGATTTTGAAAAGTTCGGGGGTTCTGGCCATCGATCCGTCTTCATTCATCACCTCGGCCAAAACGCCCATCGGTTGCAGTCCGGCTAAGCGGCAAAGGTCCACCGAAGCTTCGGTGTGCCCGGCGCGTCGCAAAACCCCACCCTGAGCGGCCCTCAACGGAACGATGTGGCCCGGCTTAGTGAAGTCTGTGGTGTGGGCGTTGGGGTTGGACAAGAGACGGACCGTGGTCGAGCGATCCGAGGCGGAGACGCCGGTACTGGTGCCGATTTTGGCGTCCACCGTGACGGTCATGGCGGTTCCCAGTCGAGAGGTGTTGGCATCGACCATCATAGGGATACCCAACTGTGCCAGGCGCTCTTCGGTGGTGGGCGCACAGACGAAGCCGCTGCCGTACTTGATCATGACGTTCATGGTCTCCGGCGTGCAGAGTTCGGCGGCACAAATAAAGTCGCCCTCGTTCTCTCGGTCCTCGTCGTCGATCACCACCAAGATTTTCCCTTGGCGGAAATCGACCAAGGCCTCTTCTATAGTGGCCAACTGGTGTGTCATGCGTTAAAGCCTGCTTCCTTGAGTTGTTGGTATCGTGATACGTCTGAGCCCACTTGGAGGGCACGGTTGACGTATTTGGCGAGGATATCTGTTTCGAGATTGACCTTCGCGCCGGTTTTGAGATGTCCTAAATTCGTCATTTTTTGGGTATGGGGAACGATCCACACCGAGAAGCCCGTAGAGGTGGCGTCGACCACCGTCAACGAGATGCCGTCCACGGTGATGGACCCCTTTTCGGCGATCAGTCGTGTCAAGGGGGTGGGCGCGGAAAATTTGTAAACGGTTCCGTTACCAGAGGCTTGAGTGGATTCCAGAGCGCCTGTCCCATCGATATGACCGGTGACGTAGTGTCCGCCCAATCGGTCGCCCATCGCCAAGGCGCGTTCAAGATTCAGGGGGGTTCCGACTGGGAGGCCTGCTAGGGTCGTCAGGCGCAACGTTTCAGCGACGGCGTCGAAGCATACCCATTGCCCCTCGTGATCCCAAACGGTTGCCGTAAGGCAGACGCCGTTGACGGCGATGGAGTCGCCCAAGGCGATTCCTTCCAGAGTCTTCTGGGCTCGGATCCTCAAACTAGCACCGCCGCCACTCTGGAGTCGTTTCTCCATGAGGGCGCCGACTTCTTCCACAAGTCCCGTGAACACGGCTTGGCTGTTTTCCAGGTGGTGACATTCCCCTGCCCACGAGCCTCATAGAGCAGGCCTTTCCTCTCCATCCATGAAACTTTTCCTCGATGATGAAGCGCTCAGAGACTTTCTTCGCCCTTTTCGCGGCGGTTTTGGCGCTTTTGACGTTTCAAGGTTTTGGCGCTCTGGTTTTTTTTTATCCAGCCGTTCTGGGCCTGGGATGTCTCAGGCAGTCGCTGGGCCGCCAGTGCCTCGGATGCGCTCTTTGGGGCACGGGGGTGTCCTTGCTGTTCTATCGCTGGGTCGGCGCCTACGGACTGGTGCCTTGGCTTGCTCTCTCACTGGTCAGAGGCCTGCCCTGGGCGCTCTATCCCATTCCCACCTGGATCCTGAAGCAGGCTTCGAAGTCGCCTGAATCTCCCCCGTCGCCAGAGGAGGCAACTCCAAGGTTCGGTTTCTCCCCCAAAGAGGTTGTCGGAGGCGGTCTGGGGCTTGGTTTAGTGAGTTGGGCTCTGCTTTCGGGCCTGACGGGAGTCGACTGGGAGACCCCTGCCGGTGCCTTGGTGTCGTGGCCTTGGCTGCTGAGGAGTCTTCCATGGCTCGGACTGGTCGGATACGCTGTGCTGATCGGAGGGATCGGGCACCTGTTGTTGGGACGACGGTGGTCTTACCGCGGCCTGGGACTCGCACTTTTGGCCCTGTGGATCGGCGTTTGCGCGAATCTTGAAACGACGGATCAGCCTCCGGCACACACCTTAAAAGAGTTGAAGGTCGCGCTCTTGCAGACGGGATTTTCTCAAGATGAGAAATGGGACGAGAGCCGTCGAGAGAAAGGCGCGGATTTCCTTTTAGACGAGACAGAGAAGGCCGTGACATCGGGTGCGAAATTAGTGATCTGGCCGGAGACCGCTTGGCCCTATCGGGGGATGCGAAAGCGCTACACCAGCACTCGGAGGATCGGCAAGGCGGCACGGCGGCTTCAGGTCGATCTGTTGGTCTCTTCCATCGAGGAGACTCCCAATGGGGACGGAAAACAGGACTGGTCCAACAGCGTAAGCTTTGTGCTCGGTACCGGAAAATTCGAAGCCGAATATATCAAGCGTCGTCTGGCGCCGTTCGCTGAGTATCTCCCGGTCCCAGGACGGGTGGAATCGGAGCTGAGGAAATTCCGTCCGTTCTCCCGGGTCAGTCGATATGTGCCGGGGACTCAATCCACGGTTTTTCAGACGTCCGGGGGGCACCGCTTTGCTGTTTTAATCTGTTACGAATCGATGAACTCGGCCATGGTGGAAGAGTTGGCGAGCGCTGTGGATTTTTTTGTAGTGGTGACGAACGACGCTCCCTTCGACCACCAAGAAGCCAACGAGGCTCACTTCCGGTCCACCATCCTGCGGGCTCTCGAGTCCCGGCGGCCCTTCGTTCAGGCGGGGAACACGGGTGTCACAGGAGCCGTGGGCGCCAACGGAAGCGTCTTGGTTCGAACGCCGCCAGGATATTTCGGTCCCTTTCTCCAATACGTCAACCTCTTTCGAAAATCCGAAATATAGTTTATAACGAAACTTTTTTGCGGTGCCGGCGTTAGAATCTCCGGAAATCACCAAATCTTGGAAATGCGAGTTTAGAGTAGTTTGAGTAAATTTTGCAACGATAGTCCCGTTTGTCACCCCCTTTACGGCCTCGGCACGGTCCAAACCATTGAAGAAAAAACTGTTCTCGGAGAAAAGATCTCCTTGGCTCAGATTTTTTTCCCCCACGAGAATCTCAAGATGATGGTCAACGTCAACAAAGAGACCGAACTCTTTCGCCCCCCGCTCGAGAAGGACCAGGTGAAGGAAGTGTTCTCGTTTTTAGAATCTCACGAGGTTGAAACTCTGAGTCGCGCCAATCAACGGCAGCGCATGAACCTCGAGAAGATCAAAAGCAACGATATTTTTCGACTTTGCGAGGTGATCAAAGATCTCACTTTGATGTCGCAAAAGAAAAAGCTTTCGTTTAAGGAAGCCGAGATGTTCGAGCGCGCCAAAAGGGTTCTTGTTGACGAGTTGGCCTTGGTGACCGGCGGCAAGAAAGAAGCCATTGACGAGAGAATTCTCGCCGCCTGTATCTCCGAGAACTAGACTTCTGGGTTCCTTCCTAGAACCGTTGAGAACGGCGCGTACCCTCAACGGGCACCTTAAAAGGTGCTTTTTGTTTGTTCTGATCCTTTTCGTTTTCGTAGCCCCGGTTTTTGCGCAGGCTCGGGAGACCGAACAGGTGCTGGTCGTGATCCTACCCTCGCGCACCCCGCTCGATTCCCCGGCCGTGAACCATTGGGTCGAACTCCTGAAGATCGAGCGGGATCGAGCCAAGTTGACCGCTGAAGAGCTACCCCTTTTGAGACTGTCGGTCGACAACGAGTATCACCTCAAGGCTCTCGAAACCTTGGGTGTCCTGCCGGTCACTCGTGTCCATACCTTTATCTGTCGCAGAAATTCCCAGGGTTGGCCCCAGAAGGTCCTCGTGGAGTTTCCAGTCGAAGCCCCGGCTGACAGTATTGTGGGTTCGGCGCGGAATCTCCGAAGTGTGGAGGCTACGACTGTTGAACTTCGCAAAATAGGGGTCTTGATTGTTAGCCGACCCGACGACGAAGAGTCCGTCGGCGTCTTTTTAGAAGAGTTGGGTCGTTACTGGTTGCAGCGATATGGACGCGTCCGTCCCGCCCCCTATCCGCTGGCCTCCTATAATCTGGCGGACACGGCTACCGATCAAGCTCTGCGACTGGCCTTTCCCGAACTGGAGACGGCCGGTGCCCCGAGAGTCGCACTTTGCGCCTTTCGTGAGGGTCGACCAGTCCAAGTTTTAGAAATCTTCGATCAATTGGGAACCCCAGCGTCGCTGGTGCGAGAACTTTCGGCATCCAGAGGGCGATTTCTGCTGGAGACAGCTTCTCCGGGCGAAGCGGATTCTCAGCTGAGTCCTCTTCCCAGCGCCGAGGTTCGGGGCTTGTCAGAGAGCCAAGAGATGTTTCTCGTGGTGTCGCGCTTGCACGAAACCGCTCAGCAACTCTGGAACAATATCAAGGACGAAGATTCGGCGAAGAATGATGGACCTCGTCGACTTTTGCTGCGCATCATTGAGGAAAGCCGGAAGTTCATCACCGGTGAGGCGGAGGCTATGCTTTTGTTGCAAGAGAGTCTTAAGGATTTTCGGGTAGAACCGCTGATCCTGGACCCCCGATCGAGTCTTAGGGACGTCCAGTCGCGGTTTCAGGATCTAAGTAAGAGTGTCTTAGAGGGGATTTGATCCCGTCATCTTGCGAAGCGTTGGCCCGCACGGCGACTTCTTGTATCTCGTTCCAGGCGCGACAGAAAGCTTCCACCACTTCGGGATCGAAGGCATGGGATGCGCCTGAAAGGACCTGCTGCTTTGCGTTGTCTAGAGTGAGCGCTTCTCGATAGGGACGGTCGACCGTCATAGCGTCGAAAGAGTCCACCACGGCGATGATCCGAGCCAGAATGGGAATCTCTTGCCCCGAAAGCCCATCAGGATAGCCTGTGCCGTCCCAGCGTTCGTGGTGGGAACGCACGGCGTCGATGGCTGGCTGCAACACGCCCACGGAGGTCAGCAGGTCGGCGCCGATCTCCGCGTGAGCTTGGGCAGCCCGTCTTTCCTTGTCGGTCAGTCCTCCGGTTTTTGAGAGAACCGATTCCGTGACTCCGATTTTTCCGATGTCGTAGAGCAACAGACCGTAGAGAAACTCCGGGCGACTGAGCAGGGTCGGATCGAGATGGCGGGCGACGGCCCGCGCGTAGTTGAGAACCCGCTCGCCTTGAGATGTGCTCCCGCTGACACGGGGATCGACCATGCGGATAAGCGACATCAAGGTTTCGATGAAGGTTTGCTCAAGGACGAGCTTCTGCTCCTCGGCGTGCCGCCGCTTGACCTTCTCAGCTTCCCACAGTTCATACATTTCTTGCGCGTACTCTCGC
>JBBKWP010000372.1:0-14895 GCA_037968995.1 Candidatus Xenobia bacterium | reverse complement strand
TCGTCGAGCCTTGAGTCCGATGCGAGTGTAACAGAAATAAAAACAGTTGAGTTTCTTTCTGTGGATAAACCTGTGGAAAAGGGGAAAGATCGCGATTCCGATGGGACTTCCACCCCGGAAAGCCAATGTTTGACAGGGGTTGACACCTCTCAGGGTGTGGTGTAGCCTGCCTGCCCCCATCCGCCGCGCCCTGTCCGAAGCGCTAGATAACACTTCAAGCGTGGTCCGCAAACGCCTCGCCCATCCAGGCTCTTGCGAGGAATGCACGGAAAATTCGTGTGCCTCTTTGTTCGGCCCTTCACAACTCGGAAACATCTGGAGATCCGTACCAGGCCCGAATCCACCTCCAGCACAAGTCGCCTTGCGATAATCGCACTATCAACCTTTGCAGGAGAAAACAATGAAGATATCTATCATGGGCAACCAAGGCCTCGCACACAAATTTTCTAGAAAGAACGCCAATACTTTCCAAGTGCTTCCCGATTTTCAAAAAAGCACCGTCCGTGAAGGAAATGGCTGGAACCTTCGATTCTATGACAAGCTGATTCTCGATGCTGAGGACTATCGAGGAACCGGTTACAGAATCGATTTCAGCAATCTGAAGGGCGACAACTCCATCCTCGTTTCCTCGATCCAATCTCACCAAGAGCGACCTGTGATTCAGCGTGTTACCTTGGATACCGCTTGGGCCGTCGAGGACGGTAGGCGCCTCGCACTCCAAGTGGCATCCGCCCTGACTCAAGTTCCTTTCCTGGACCGCTTGCTAGAACTGCCTGTTCCTGAGCAAATGGCCGCGTAGTCCGGCGCCGCCTCTTTTTGACGCTCAATACAGGATCGCTCGCACCAGGCCCGCTCGGCGAAAGAACCGCTAGGCTATCGTTTAGAAAAAACGTCGTTGAGCGAACACGAGCTATCTTGCGGGAGCGGTCGACGCCCACTCCGCGATGATAGCTCGGAGGCCCTCACGAGAGAGCGGCTTGAGCATAACGTCGCTCATTCCAGCACTCATACACCTCTCTATTTGGGCGGGATCTGTATGAGCCGTCAGCCCTATCACTGGCACAGAGGAGAACTCTCGGAGTCCACGAGTCGCCTCGCGACCGTCGAGTTCAGGCATCTCCACGTCCATGAAAACCAAGTTGGGAGGACGCTGACGCACGAACTCAATGGCTTCTGTCCCATTTTCAGCGCAGGAAACTTTGTGACCGAGTTGCGCCAGTTGGGCTACCACGAGGGTTCTCGTGAATTTTTGGTCGTCGACCACTAAAATGTGAAGATCGGAACCTGCATTGTCATCCAGGGCTTCAACTGCAGCGGCAACCGACTTTGCTGTATCGAGTCGAGGTGCCCCCCCTGACAAGCGAAAGAAAAAGCGACTGCCTTGACCCCATTGACTCTCTACTCCGATCTCGCCTCCGTGCTCCTCCACGATCTTCTTGCAGATGGAAAGGCCTAGCCCGATACCACGCTCTGTCCCAGTCGCTTGGGTCGAACTTTGTTCATACTGACCAAAGATCTTGCTCAGTTCGGTCTCCGGTATCCCCTGGCCTTGGTCCTGAACTTCGATCTCCAGCACCTCGCCGATTCTCCTTGCACGGACCCTCACCGTGGTCGACCGATGAGAGAATTTGAACGCGTTGGCCAAGAAATTTCCCAGGACCTGCTCAATGCGAATCGGATCGAAGTAGGCTTGAGGAATATCGTCCGGCGTCTCAACCACCAGCGAAATTCCTTTCTGGGCAGCCAAAGGTTCGAACATGTCTTGAAGATATTCTAGAAAGACCGGAAAGTTGAGCGCCTCAGGATGCACCTCCAGACGCCCCTGTGCGATCAGTTGAATGTCGAGCAACTCGTTGACAAGGTTGAGCATTGACCGACCGGCTTGGTGAATGAGCTTCAACATTCTTTGCTTCTTCAACTCGGAAGGGTCGGAGTCTAAGAGCAACTCGGAAAATCCGATGACGGCGGAGAGGGGGTTTCTCAGATCATGTGCAGCCATATTCAAGAAATCGTTTTTCAACTTGTCGAGTTCGGCGAGTTCACGGTTGGCCGTCTGCAGATCTGCCGTCCGCTCTTGAACTTTGACCTCTAGAACCGAGTTGGCTTCTTGCAGATCTCGAATTAGACTTCGATTCTCAATGATCAGTTCGTACCTCTCGAAGGCCTGCGCCACGATTCCCATCAACTCTTCCGGATCCCAAGGCTTGGTGACGTAGCGAAAGATACGACCCGTATTGATGGCCTCGATCACGGCATTGATGTCCGCGAAACCTGTGACCAGCAAGCGAGTGGAGTCCGGAAATTCAGACTCGACTCGCGAGAGAAACTCGACGCCTGACAGTCCCGGCATCCGTTGATCGGAGATAATGACTGGTATGGAGTTGTCTTCGAGAATCTTCATTGCCTCCGTCCCGCTTTGGGCAGTGAAGACATTATAGGACTTACGGAAGAGGCGTCGCAGCGCCTTCGTTATCTCCGGTTCGTCGTCTACGATGAGGATATTGCGCAGCTCTGGGGCTTCAGTCACGTTGTGGCTCCTTTGGAAGTTTGATCGTAAAAACGGACCCTAAACCGACCTCGCTCGCGACGTCTATGGTCCCTTGATGCCGCTCTGTTATCACCGTGTGGACGACACTCAGACCTAGGCCTGTGCCCGTCCCCACGGGCTTGGTGGTGAAGAAAGGATCAAAGATCTTGGCTCGAACGTCGGGGGGAATTCCAGAACCCGTATCACCGATTTCAAGGACTACTACACTGTCCTCAACTCTTGTCCTCACCGTCAATTCTCGCTTATCCTGTTCCATCATCGCTTGCACCCCGTTGATCACTAAGTTGAGAACAACCTGATTGAACTGTGCAGGATAACCCGGAATTTTGGGCAGGGGCGCGAGTTCTTTGACCACAGTGACCCGCTGCTTTTTGATCTCCGGAGAGGCCAGAGCCAGGGTCGTCACTACGTTCTCGTTGAGATCGAAAATCTGTTGTTCGGCTTCGTCCAGGCGCGAGAAGTTCCGCAGATCCTCGACGATGTTCTTGACTCGAGACAGTCCCTCTAGCGAGCCCGTAAGCAAGTCTAAGGAATCTTCTTCTAGGAAGTCGAGATCGGCCTTGTCTCTCAACTCTCTGGCCTTAGAGGTCTGCTCCGCTCCTTGAGCGGAAAGAAGTGCTTCAAGACTTTGGTAGGCTGAAAACAGATCTTGCATCTGCTCTTTCAAGCTGAAGATATTGCTGGCGACGAAGGCTACCGGGTTGTTGATTTCGTGAGCGACACCCGCCACCAACTGTCCGAGGGAGTTGAGCTTCTCAGATTGAATCAGAGCCGCTTGGGTTCGGCGAAGCTCAGCAAGAGTTTGTTCCAGGATTCTTTTTTCTTGAGCGACTGAGCGCTGGAGGTTGTTCACTTCGTTATTCAACTCGACAAGTTCTTGACTCGTCTTCTCAAGCTGTACGATATCGTGTTCTGCCAGAATGAGAATGTGTTCCTCCTTGGCCCACGCGACCCCCTGTACAGAGTGATAATTATCTCGGAGATCACTGAAGTTGAACTGTCCTACATAGCTCGGTCTGCTCTCTTCTGTCGCAAATCGAAGCCTAGAAAAGGTCGGGGTCTTTAGGAGCTTTTTCAGATTCGTTTCCGAATCCAAACCGAAGATGCGACTCATCCCTGCGTTCAGATAAACAGGCTCGCCTGACAGTGTGAATACTCCAATCACGGTGGCCGATTGGGCGGCGACAGAGTCCAGGATCTCCGCCCCCCACTTCCGCAGCATCGTATTCACGCTAGGGCATCCGAATGCACGCCGGAGATCTCCTCAAACATGCCGTGGAGTCTGTCGAAGGCCCAGCGGGCTCCTTTCACAATATCTTCCGCCGGGACTACGACAAGGTCTAAACGGCGACAGAAAGCCTTCCAGTGACTTCCCTCCCTACCTTGGTAGGGCGTGTAGTAGCGCAGCGGCTCTGTGATACCGCTCCGCTCGCAAATTCGCTTGTGCAAGATCGTACCCCCCAAGGTGGAGCCTTCCAGGACATATAAGGTGCCCAGCAGTTTGCCTGGGTCGCCTTCGCTCAGCGTACTGGCCATCGACCGCGCGGACACGAGCGCTGGCGACGACGCTTCGCAGCGAAGAGAGAGGAGACGCTTCAAGTGAGCCAGGTCCCCGTCGAGAAACGGCACTTTCTTCATGTCCGACGTCCAACCCGAGTTCAGGGAATTTTCTGGGCCTTCGAACTGCTCTTCAAGTGCGGTCCAGATGATGCGGTAACAAGAGAGTAGGAGATGGAGTTCCGGTAGCCTGATAGAACCCTCGAGAAGAGCAGACGCTAAGGCGCTTGCTTCGATGGACTGGTGATGTCTCTGGGTGTCGCTTTTTAGCCGACCGGTCAAGGAGCTCTTCATCCAGATCGGCAGCTTTTCTTCGTCGTGCAACCATAGGGGGAAAAGAAACTCTGAGATAAATCGCTCCGCCCATTCCTCTCCGGCAACTTTTGCCAGGAACGGTCGAGCAGGCTCGCCGCCAGCGTGTTCTGTCAGGTAACTTTGACGTCGTCCTTTGTCCAACAGAACGGATTCTTGTTGGCAATCTAAACTGGTCTCTAAAACACTCTTAAAGGCCTCCACAAGTGTGGTGTCGAGCGCAGCACCCAGGGGTGGCTTGATGATCACTACCTCTGGACTGAAGACATTTTTCCCCCATTCCGGGGGCGAATCGAGCGCGTAGGCTTTCCTTAGACCGCGACCCGCGCGAGCCATCTCGCTGAAAGCTGGATCGACGTGTTCACTCTGTCCGAAAGCGTCCAGAACGAACAGATGAACACCCTTCTGAAACGCCAGAATTTCACAGCTCACAATCGACCTGCCGTCGCTAGGAAATAGAACGCAGTTGAAGACTTGCATGGAGGCCCCGGCGTTGACTCGCACCGTCCTTGCAAAGGCCAGTCGCTCACTTCGAAAGGCCCGGCTTTCTAGCAGGAAAGGACTGCCCTTATAGTCCGCCGTCAAATGGAACTGGTCCGGTACAGAGATCGTTTCACAACCGCGCAGGGTCAGTGCCTCTCTTACCTCAGTTTCAAGTTTGTCGAGGTCCAAGGCAATCATTTGTCTGATGACACCAGAGTGCGGACCACTTCCACGGCGGTACGTGCATCCGCAGCACTACCATCTGCTCCGACAGAGCGCCATAGGTCGCTGTCGACTTTGAACGGGTATCCACCAACCACAATCTTCACTCCAGGACAGTGGGCCCGAGCCCTCTGGATCAGTTCACTGAGCCCGTCCAGATTGAAAGTCATGGCCACCGAAATCGCGAGCAGCGTAGCTTTTCGATCGACGACGGCTTTGAGCACACTGTCGATAGGCGTATTGCCGCCAAGATAGTAGCTCGTCCAACCATCTTCTTCCAACAGGTCGCAGAGCATTCGCAATCCGATCTCGTGGTCTCCGATGGCTGTAGCCACGACCACCGAACGAGTGAGCTGGGCGGGTTCAAGATAGGCGCAAAGCTGTGACATTGTGGACTGGGTGACTGCTGAACAGAAATGCTCTTCGGCTACACTCATCTCCCCAAGCTGCCACAGCCTTCCGATTTCATACTGCGCTGGTTGCAAAACTTCTAAATAGATATCGCTCACAGCCACACCGCCGATTGCAGCATCGAGCACAATCTTACTCGCCTGACGTCGATCTCCAGCCTGCAAGGCTGCCAAATAACTTGATGCCACGTCTGCCAGCGGAGATTCTGCATCTAAGAAAGTGGGCGGGAGCACCGTTTCGACGGCTAATGCCGCCAGACCGGCTTGGATAAAGTCGGAGGCCCCCGAAGCTGCGGTCGACGACAAGTGGAACCCAAGAGTGTCCTGCAGGCATACAAGACTCTGAATCAGGGCGGATCTGGGCACCCCGGCGGCCTGCAGCACCCCGTCGGCCCATTTGACGTAGTCGAGAAAAAGACTGGGATTCCCAGCGTTGAGTGCCTCTTCCAGAAACGAGAGATGGTACTCGATGTCTCGCAGACTTCTCGCTCGGGCATCGAAATCACGATTAAACCTGAGCGCGTCCTCCGGCCTTTTCATAAAGTGGAGCGCCATTGCGGCTCTGGCTAGAGGCTTCCGAAGAGCCTTCAAGGCCAGACCAGGATCCGAATAACTTTTCCCCCCGGGTACGCTCGCGTTGAAGGGGGCTTCGCCAACCTCCACCTCAACAAGTGGGCGGCGCTGCAACCGGTCCAAGCCGGCTTTCAAGAAGGAGGCGACTCGGGCGCGAAGTTCGCCTTCTAATTCCGATTGCAAAACTTCCAAAAGAGCTCTTAAAGTCACTGCGAGTTCGTTTTTGTCGACGCCAAAGCTTTCTAACACGACGGCGGCCCAGCGTAAATACTCTACATACTGGTCCTCACGCCCGGACTCCAAGGCTTGCTCTAGAGCCCTGATGTGCTCGAGAACGTCTCGTTTGCAAACGGCTTCGGCTTGTGTTCCTACGGCCGCGTCAACCCAAACGCCAAAATCATATTGCCCCAATGTCTGCATTCGAGTTACTCCCCAGAAGTCTCGCGAAACCTAAAGTCTTTCTTGCACAACTCCCATCAGACCACCTCTGAAATAGACCGCCCGGCGTCTACCCCCCCTCTGGAGACCTTCGACACGGGGGCTACACCAACAGCATCCTGACTTGCGCGTCCCCGAAAATGCGGCGAGAAGGGAGAGAGGATGAGACTCCCTTAAAAAAATTCCGGATTCAACACCGATTTCAACACACCGTATGGAACCAAGATTGTCTGCGCCCCCTGAGCGTACGAGCCGACCTGATAGGGTCCAAACGTGACGGTGATTCCCTTAGAACTCGGTGAGAGAACGCTGTAGTTCTCAGTCTCCGGCGCAGAGCCCTTGAGCATCCACTCGTCGTAAGCCGTGAACCCTTCCCGCTTCGCCATCTCCTTGCGACAGAATCGCGCGAGAATATCCAAATACTTGTCGTTTTTGAAAAGATTCTCCGGCTTGACGAGTGACCCGTCCTTGCGGCTCAGAAGGAGAGTTTCTAGGATGGGCATCCCGTGGGCGCCTCCACGAAAATCGTAGCCCCCAAAGTCGTAGGCTACCAAGGCCTCGTTGGCGTACGTGCCCAAAACCTCAACTTCGAGATCCCAAGCCAATCCGCCGGGCCGACCACCGTCTGTCAGCATCTCAGAGTAAGCTTTCGTGAACTCATTGGCAATTTTTTCCACAAACGCGAGGCTCTCCGCGTTGGCTCGTTCGGGGAGACCCTTGCTGACGGGATACTCCAGGCTGTACGAGTATCCATCCGACGTCTTTTTTAAGGTCTGATTGCAAACCTCAAGGTCGTCCGCCCAAGCGGTGTGCGTGAATAGAAAGAGGAGCAGAAAGAGGAGAGACTTGTACTTCATTGGGCCATGTTGGCTCACCAATCGTACAAACCCTGGAGTTTAGGCGTGATTAACCAACATTTTGCCAAAATTCCACGACGAACCTATCCGTGGGTGTCCCTTGCAAAAATACTTTTGAAGACTTCGTAAGTGTCGGCCATCGAAGAAAATTAAAGCAACCACGGAGGAATTAAAGCTGCAGCCCTATGAACATCTTACGCCACCTTTTCACTCAAATTGTGACCCCAATCAGCCCCCAGCAAGACCCTGAGTCTTCTAACAAATTCAGCCCCCGATCCCACGACCGATTCTCAGACTGCCTACGGGTTGAGTCGCCGCAATTTCTGGCCTCGGGTCATCTTACCGTAGACCTGTCGGAGCGGGGAATGTGTCTGGAAACTTTCGCGCCCATATCTCCAGGGCGCAAACTTGATCTAGAGATACATCTACCTAGTCTCTCGATACCCGCCGAGGGTCAAGTTCAGTGGTGTCGAGAAATTTCCAGGGGTGTTTTTCGAGTAGGGGTGTTCCTGACTCATTGCCAAATCCGTCATAGGACGGCCCTGCGTCGCTACCTGCACAGATAGAACGAACCTTCGCCAAAAACCAGGTTAACTATGGAACAGCTAGGTAACCAGAATAAGAACGGACACCTTTCTTTCTGTGGATAAACCTGTGGAAAAGGGGAAAGATCGCGATTCCGATGCGAGTTCAGTCCCGAAAAAACAATTCCAGCCAGGGGTTGACACCTCAGGAGGGGTGGTGTAGTGTGCCTCTACTCCAGTCACGGAGTCGCCCCACGAAAGCGAGAAACGTGGTGAGGACTATCCTCCTCGACGGGCAACGGTCAAAAGGATAGAGGTTGGACACAGACCTTCGTGGTCTCGAACCGATATCGACGTCGACAGCAATGTCAGCATCGAACGGACCGAGCATCAACAAGTGTCCCCCAGCGTCTCGGATGGAACAACCGAGATAAGACGAGAGCAGCCAATGTGGAACCGGTGACGGGACAGAGGGCAGTCAGGGCAACCTGAAAAAGCCGCCACAGCAACCGACTCTCGATTCTGAGAGATTGTAGTCTCAGCAGCGGAACACTCAAGGCATCCCACAAGGATGTGAACGCCGCGCCACCTCACAGTCGCGAAAAAGAGTGCGGTCGCGTCAAACCGGAAGACGCTCGAAGCCGGGACGGCAAGAACCGGCAAGTGCAAGTGACTAGGCACATCAGGGAGCTGTGCAAGTCTTCTTCTTAGAGGTCACGGGACGCAAGGAACGTGAAAGAGAGAAGAAGTTAAGCCTCGACAAACGGTAGTTTGTGAACAAAGAGCACAGGGTCGCGCGAGACTCCAAACTTGCGCCGTGAGTCTCACCACCATAGTGAGACAGGGCCCGTAGCCCAACTCAGAACCGTGAGGGTCAAGAGTTCGAATCGTAGGAAATGACGAGGAGAACGCTGAGAAGGTTGCGATAACGGGACGCCCAAGAGTGTGGGACGTTTTTTTCGAATTTCGTCGTTGGTAACTTGGGATGCGGAACTTAAGATGTGCCGCCTGGGTAGCGAAAGCTTCTGGAAATAGCTTAAGGGGTTGCGAACAGACCATAGAATCGCCCAGAGCCCACTGGACTCCAAAAAGGGACAGTCGAGACATCGACTTATGTAGGCTGCGGTATCTGTGAGATTCGCGGCGGTAACTCGGACCCGACGAGTCGACACGCAAGTGAGCCGGCGCGTCGAAATGCGGGGGCGGAACTGCTAGGGTTCCATAGAACTATCGACGCTGAGCTTCGATACAGACATGGACAACCGCGACCAGAGATGGTGAAAAATGGAGCAGGGGTAGCGTGCATACCAAAGATACGCGCAGCGTTTCGTCTGAAGGCATTCGAAACGAGGCCCGACGCTTTTGAACGGTCTCAGCAATGAGAGCAACGTCGAAAGGTGACAAACCTAGTGTTTGGATGCCTGGGGACACCGGACAGAGCGGACCACGGGAGCTTGGTGCAGGAGAGGAGACTCGTTCATCGGACGAGTCGTGGCGGCCAAGCAACAGATGTACTCGAACAGCTGTGTCCTCCACAAGGACGGAAGAGAGTACGAGTGACGCGCGATCTGCGAGGACGCGTTCACAGGAATCTCGGACCGGGAAAAATACGAGAATCGCCGTCCTACCCTTAAAAGTAGACCGGTCGCTTGGCTCAAGGTTGTGGACCTTGGCGGAGCCAACAAGAGACGCTGTTCTTCGGAACCGCGTCTTTTTTTTTACAAATAGCCGGCAAATCATGGGGGGGCGGCGTCCTCGTGGAAATGAGCCCTTTGCGCGCGTGAAGTCAGCGCCGATTCGCCTGAAAAGGGCCCCGTTCAGATTCCTGGAACGAACAGGGATGTTCAACCGATCCGCTCCCACTCTACTTTTCCTCCACGCATGCTGCTTTTTTGCACTCTTGAGCTTCTCAGCAGATGCCCAACCTGTTGTAGAGACTCCGTTGAGACTCATGGAGCCCGACTCCAATGTCGAAGTCGCCAAGATGTTCCAAAAAGACCAGGCCATTCGGGGGAAAGATTTTTTCGAGGGTGACACGGAGGCCAAGGCCGACGCCGATAAGGACCGTAGAGAACGAGTGCACAGACTGCTCGACGAGGGTCTCGTGCGAACGGGAGAAGACTTCTGGCATGCTGCGATGATCTTCCAACATGGGGACAAACCCGAGGACTATCTCATGGCTCACGTTCTTGCGAGCGTCGCAATGCAAAAAGGCAACCCCAACGCCCCGTGGTTGTCCGCCGCCACCCTCGACCGCTATCTCATGTCCATTAAGCGATCGCAAATTTTTGGCACCCAGTATCTGTTCAGAGGAGATGGCGGGTACACTCAAGAGCCGATGGACTCAACGCTCATTTCGGATGCACTTCGTGAAGTGTTTGAGGTTCCCGATGCCGAGGCTCGGAAAGAACGTTTGTTGGAACTACAGAAGGCGCAGACGCCTTAGATGCGTGGTGTGTAGGGACCCTCCACACTACCTATTTGCGAGTTGTAAAATTCAGGATTCAGCAATTCTGTCAAAAAAATGCACGGTAGCAGAATGCGCGGCGCCCCCGCGGGGACGATACATACGCCCACTCAGATCCGGCGCCACTCCGACTCACTCGCGAGTGAGCCGGCGCCCCTCTCTCCGGAACAAAAGGGTGTCGATGCCCAGGAGGCTAATTCCGTCTGATGACTACCTTCAGAACCATCGTTTTCCTCCTCATCTTCCTCGCGCTGCCGCTGGCCGCCGAACCACCCAAGAACGAGCGAGGAACGGTTTCCGTCGGTTGATACGACGTTGGGAAAGGAGCCCTGTATGGGCTTCCAGGCGTCGTCCCTGTCAAAAATGGTTGGCGCGGTTCTGAAGAAGTCAACACAGTCACCTTCGATCCTAAGAAGATAACCTGGGACGAGATTGTGGATGCGGTGAAGGACACCGGAACCTTTCGACGTGAGCTAGATCGGCCTCTGTCAGCGCCGATCACTCCGCGTCCAGGACTCAAGAAAAGGACACACCCGTGAATGAAAGTCTTGTTGAGTCTCACTATGATCTGCTTGCTGTCATCACACCCCTTGTCGGCACAACCCCCTGAGATGGAGTGCGGACTGGGACAGATCGAGGTGCCCGTGGGTCTCTCTCACGAGCAAGCCCTCAAAGTGTTGCAAGACACGCCCGAGCCCACAAGTTCGAAACGTCTCGCTTTTGTCGCCACAATGGTGTTCCGCTATCAACTCACGGAGGCCTATCCCCTTGTGGCAAAGTGGCTCGAACAGTCTGGAACGAGCTACGCTAAACTAGAACTGTTCCGGACTCTAGTACTTGCCGACGGCGGACGACTGCAACCACCAGACGCCCAATCCTTTCTCAACCTGCTTCCCCAACTCGAGTACTCTCACCAGTGGAAACTGGCCTTTCTTGTTCTCGCCGCCCTCAACTCGAGCCGTCTCGACCAAAGGGCGTTCCAGGCGGCTGAAGATGGTTTGCAAAAACTCGTAGGCGATGACTACGGCGTTCGCATCGAACGACTCAACCTCCAAGACCTATTAGCAGGCGAACGATTCCGTTTGACCGCCGCACACGAAAAAGTCTCCAAAGTACTGAGCCTTGAGCGCTCCGCCCGATTGTTAGAGGAAGCGAGGCTGTATGCTGAGTTTGATGGTGGCTTCGCTGATTACCTCACGCCTTGGGCCGCCGCTCAACTTGTGCGAGAAAGCTGGAACGAATCCCTAGACAAACAGAGTGACTACCAAGTTTCGTTGAGCGCGAAGAGAGACGTTATCGCGGCCCTCCGAAAAGTCATCACTGAGATACCAGATCAAGACATTGAAGAGGACGAAGCGTCGGGAATACGTCTGCGCCTATTGCGTGCCGCGTCCTATTTTGGAGACCATTTGAACGCCGAAGAACTCACTTTTATCGAGAAAAACTCGGGCCACCAGATGGACCTCTTGGACTGACTCCAAAGTCCGAGGTCTCTTCCGACGAACAAAACCCAGCCCATGATCACCAGGGAGGGACGATCGCTTATTGAATAATTCTAAATGATCGGTGAGGCTCTAAAAAATGCTGACCGGGTTCTCTTAGAGGCCGCCTCACGACTTCGTCTTGTGGCGGCCGTCCGGCCGGTGAATGAAGCCGAAGAGAAGAGCCTTTTTCTGGCCGGCAGATCGCAGCATCCAAACTTTCGATACCCCACCCAGCCACCCAACGTCGACTGCCAAGAACTCAAAACGTTGAAAATTCCAGATTCGACGATCGGTCGCATTCTAGAATCCCAACGACGAAGGCTTCTCAAGCTGGAATCTACCTTGAACTCCGACGACAGAAATTTTCGCCAACTGAGTCGAGAGATCTACGGGGCTCCCAGTGCACAACTTTTGCCGACTGCCCTCTCCATCTTACGGCGTCTACCCGTGGTCTCAACAGACGAAGAGAGTCTTGAACTGGTGAGAGCTACTCTCGAAAAAGCTCTCATCCGATTCGGATTGCCAGACTGGCAAGTCGAAACAGCGCCTGGAGACTACACCGCGGCCAGGGCCCTCGAGCGGAAGATCATGCTGACGTCGGTCGGTCCCGTATCGACGGGAACCGCCCAAAGATTGGCCATCCACGAGATTGGCGTCCACGCTTTGCGCGCCCACAACGGATTTCAACAGCCTTTGGCCATTTTCGGATACGGTCTTCCCGGATACGAACGAACCGAAGAAGGATTGGCCACTTACGCCGAGGTGGTGACGGGAACAACCGACTCCCGAGTTCTTCGCAATTACGCAGCCCGAGCGGTGGCGGTCATCGGTTTGGACAAAGGATGGAGCTTCCGCCAGTGCTATGAGGAACTTCGCGCGCTGGGACAATCAGAATTTTTAGCTTGGGAGGCCACCCTACGGGCCCATCGAGGCGGAGGTTTTTTCAAAGACCACATCTATCTCGACGGACTTCTTGAGGTGACCCGTTTCGTCGCCTGCCGCGGCGACCTCAGACCTCTTTTCGTTGGCAAAGTCGGATTCGAACATCTCGATCTCGTCAATGAGGCCGTGGAAGCCGGTCACCTTAAAGCACCGCCGCTCATCCCAGACTTCTTGAATGCCGAGCCGCCAAAAAGTGAGGTCTGGGACCTGTTGCGAAGTCTGGTTGGCGCCTCTTAGTCGTTCATAACCCTAGCAAAACTTAACGGGGCGCTAGAAACGTTGCTGCAAAGGATCCCGTTGTAGAAAACCCTTCAATCGTCCCAGTTTGGGATGAAATCCAGTGCGGTGGAATTGATACAGTATCGCAATCCCGTGGGCTGTGGTCCGTCGTTAAAAACATGACCAAGATGCCCGCCACATCGAGAGCAGAGAATCTCTGTGCGCACCGTATTATAAGACGTGTCCTTCTTCTCCAGCACGTTCTTTCCACTCACCGGCTTGTAAAAGCTGGGCCAACCGCAACCGGACTCGAATTTTGTGTCGGAGAGAAAAAGCGGTTCCTCACAGGCTTTGCAAACATAGGTGCCCTTGCGCTTCTCCTTAAGATGTTCTCCACTGAAGGGGGCCTCCGTGGCTCCGTGCCTCAAGGTCTCGTAGGAGTCGGTGGGAAGCTCCGCGCGCCACTCGGCGTCACTCTTCTGAACTTCGAACTCCTGCGCGAAAACTGACGGTTGAAGAACGAAGAATATCAGCAAAATTAGGATCTTGGAGTATCTCATGGAGTGATGAACCCCGATGACGTCCATGGAGTTCCCCCCACTTCAGTCCTGAGCCAGGCCCAGCCATGGTCTCCTGACATTGTTCTCCCCAAACTGTAGGTCCATGCTCGTAAAGTCCGAACCTAATGCCATGAGACTTTCTACATCCCTCACCCTCGTTTGTCTTTTTCTTGGCTTCACGGCCAATGCGGTCGTTGCTCAATCGCTAGTCTCGCCCCCTGAGAACGCCAAAATTCTGGTCTCAGGCTCGACCGGCGTTCTCCTAGAGTGGCCCGGTTCCAGCAAGGGAACATTCTTTGTTCAGGTCTACGCCGGCCAAGTCGCCGCTGTGGAACAGGAGGTGACGGGGACCAGCGTTATCGTTCCTCTACGGGCCGGACTCGGCTATCAATGGAAAGTGAGCGCCATGACGGCCGGGGGCTACCAACCTGTGGTCCCTTCCAGAAACTTCCAAGTATTGGCCGACAGTGAGTTTGTCTTCCCTGGACGAGATGGCGTCTCGCCCAGCCGTAGCAGTCGTCGCTCCAACTACGGAGCGCCGGGGTCCCTCGGGACTAGCGGACCCAACCTCACGGCGACCTTGCATCGGGTTGGTCCATATATCACTCTAGATATCACCGGCGCCCCGATCACAAAAAACTTCGTCATCACGCCCGGCGCTTCACCCATCACTTTGATCAGCCGTGGCGGTCGTGGGGGTGACGGCAATCCCGGTCAGCCCGGCCAAGATGCCGCCTTCGACTATCAGACCGGGTACATCTATCCCGCCGAATCCGGTGGGCCGGGTGGTGACGCGGGAGACGGCGGTACCGGCGGAAGTTTAACGGCCGTTGGCGGGGATACATCCCTCGACCCCAGGACCTATCTAAATCTCGTTTCCCAGGGAGGCCAACCCGGTCAACCCGGAGAGGGTGGTCTCGGAGGGCGGTCGGTTCCAATTCCCTCGCAATGGCTTGGTCGTCAGCTTCCTCAAGGTTACGGCTACGGTAACACCTATATCATTGCCAACGGACGTCCCGGTCGTCCCGGTCGACCCGGCCGCGTGGGTCCTAACGGACAGGTTTTCGTGCGCTAAGCTTGTCCTTCTTTCAAGACATCATCGAAGTGTGTGAGGTCTTCGCTCGCCACGCTCAAGAGACAGATCGGCTAGCAGAGCCGCCCAGAGTTCACCTCGAGCAACTTGCTCGCATCGGCTATTTTCGAAGGGTCAGTGACGCGTCAGCGTCCGATCGGCGTCGTTGGATGGACCGCTTGGCGGCGGCCTGCGGAGCGACGAGCTTTCTCGCCACCCAGCACGAG
>JBBKWP010000371.1:0-10704 GCA_037968995.1 Candidatus Xenobia bacterium | reverse complement strand
TCGCCGAGTGGATCGTTCCTTTCGAGGTCGTTTTCGATCCACTTCCCTTTTCTCGCCTCCCGGAGATCGACGCAGTCCGCTTGGCACTCTCTCAGAGAGCCCTTGGCACCTCGTCCTTCATGCTGTACGCTTTTGGGCTTCACTTCAACCCGGAACTTCCAAGTCTTGATATCGACACCATTCTCCGCTATTTGAGAGCCTTTTTAACTCTCTATGAGCGCCTCAAACATAGCCATGGCGTCGATCCGGCCCGCAGCCTAAGCGGCTTCATCGAACCGTTTCCTAAAGAGTACGTTCTATTAGTCCTCGATGCCCGCTATCGGCCGACTCTTGAGCGGTTCATCGACGACTATCTGGCCCTGAATCCCACTCGCAATCGACCGCTCGATCTCCTACCACTGCTGTCCTACCTCGACGAGGCCAGAGTGCGCGCTCGATTGCCATCGGAAAAGATCCGAAAGCGTCCAGCTTTTCACTACCGACTGCCAGACAGTCGTGTGGACGAGCCGGACTGGAGCATCTCGAGAGAATGGGAGCTTTGGCTTCGAGTCGAGCGTTTAGCCAACGACCCCAAAAGACTAACAAAGCTCACCAGGTATAAGATCAGGCGCCTGCGCGGTCCAGTCATGTACTGGTTGAGGCGTTTGTGGAGAACCAAGCCTCTACTTTCCAATCGCCCAATGATCGCGGTCACGGGCCCTGACAAGGGTGGCGCTCCGGCTTGGATGTGCACCTGGCTGGCTCTCAAAAGAGCTGGAGCCCAACCGGTTCGCTTGACCCCGTCGATGTTTGAAGACGACCCCATGTTGCCACCTTTTGATGGTCTCGTTCTGGGTGGAGGAGCGGATATCGATTCCGCTCGATATCAGCTGGACTCGGACCCTCTTTGGGAGCAAGAAGAGTTAGCCGACGAGAGCGATGAGTACGCCGTCAGGAGTCCCAAGCGTCAACTATCCCGTCTCTTTGCCTCCATGCTTTTTTACTTGCGACGTTCTCTGGCACTCACCTCAATGTCTGTCGATTTCGAGCGGGACGAGTTCGAACAAGCCTGTCTCGACAAGGCCTTGAAAGAAGGACTTCCCGTGCTGGGGATCTGCCGCGGCGCTCAGTTTCTTAATGTCGCTCTGGGTGGCGACTTACACGAAGATGTCGCGAGTTTCTACGGAGAAGTCGGCCGCGCTTCCACGGTCTTGCCTAGCAACCGCGTGGAGATGGTCACCGGCTCACTTATGGGAAGAATCCTGGGACGCCGAGCGCTGCGTGTCAACAGTCTCAATCATCAAGCTATTCGTACTCTGGGTGAAACCTTGCGTGTGGGAGCCTACGATTCAGCCGGCGTGATCCAGGCCGTCGAGTCCGACCGGGATGCCCTTACCGTGGGAGTTCAGTGGCATCCGGAGTATCTGCCGGCCAGTCGCACCCAGCAGAGGCTATTCAAGGCTTTGGTTCAGGACGCATCGTTTCGCAAGCGATGATTATTCAATCCGGCTCGAAAAGGGTCTAACCTTCTGAACTCAATAGGTACGCCGTGCCGGCTGTAATTCTTCAAAATTAAGCTCTTCACGATGCAGCCTTGGTTTGGACGCCTCGCCGCCCCACTCCCAGGCAGCGACATGAGCGAATCGTTCATCGTTTCTCTCCGCCGGGAGGTCGCTGCGAAAATGAGATCCACAACATTCTTCTCGGTAGAGGGCGTCGTGAGCAATGAGTTCCCCCAACTCCAAAAAGTCTCTCACCCGACCGGCCTGCTCCACCTGATTATTGAGATCGTTGGCCTCACCCACCACTCTCAAATTCTGGTCGAATTCACGGCGCAAGACCCGTACCTCATCTATAGCCGACTGCAAACCGGAGGCGGATCTTTTCACGCCGACGTGATCTCGTAGAATTTCTCCCAAAGATCTGTGAAAATCGCGTGGCGTCCTTTCCCCGTAACTAGCGACCAGTCTTCCCGTTTCGACTTCAGCCTCCCGGCGTAGAGCTTCGGCAGTCTCCATCACCACCGTTCTAGGACCTAGCCGAGCGAGTTCGTCGGCCACCGTCAAAGGGGCCACGAACAGACCGTCGACCAGAGTCTGCAACAGGGAGTTCGCCCCTAACCTGTTGGCGCCGTGGTCCGCGTAGTTGGCCTCTCCCAGAGCGAACAGACCGGATATGTTGGTGCGAAGATGATAGTCTACCCACAGCCCGCCCATGGAAAAATGAGCTGCCGGGAAGATTCGCATGGGAATTTTGTAGGGGTCTTCCCCAGTGATCTCTTGATACATCTCAAACAGATTCCCGTAGCGTGTTCTCAACAGATCCTTGGAAGTGTCTTTGAAGTCGAGATAGACAGAGCGTCTGGTCGGGCCCACCCCATATCCGGCCTGGCAAATTGCCAGCGCCTCACGGGACGCGATATCGCGAGGCACCAGATTTCCGTAGTCTGGATAGAGACGCTCCAGGTAATAGTCTCTCTCGTCCTCAGGGATCTGATTCGGCACCCTTCCATCCTCGGCGCGTACGGGCACCCAGACTCGTCCATCATTTCGCAATCCTTCGCTCATCAGAGTCAGCTTCGATTGGGTGGGACCAGTTTCGGGCAAGCAGGTCGGATGAAACTGCACGAAGCTGGGGTTTGCGATCAGAGCGCCCCGCTTATGACAGCGCCATATGGCTGTGGCGTTTGAACCCAAAGCGTTGCTCGAAAGATAGTAAACAGAACTGTATCCACCGCTGGCGATAACCACGGCATCGGCGGTGTGCGCTTCGATCTCACCGCTCAACAGATGGCGAGAGATGACTCCGTTCGCTCGCCCCCCATCCACGATAAGATCCACCATCTCGCGCCGACATAATAGCTGGACCTGTCCTCGAGCGACTTGGCGCAAAAGACTACCGTGGGCTGCGTTCAGCAACTGCTGACCGGTCTGTCCACGAGCGTAAAATGTTCTAGAAACCTGAACCCCGCCGAACGATCGGTTGGCCAATCCTCCTCCGTACTCTCGCGCATACGGTACTCCTTGGGCCACCGTGTGATTTAAGACTTGGTTGCTCAATTGGGCTAGACGGTAAACGTTGGCCTCCCTGGCTCTAAAGTCGCCGCCTTTGAGAGCGTCACAAAACATGCGATAGACGCTATCCCCGTCATTGCAATAGTTCTTGGCGGCATTGATACCGCCCTGAGCGGCCACGCTGTGAGAGCGTCGTGGACTGTCGAGAAGGGTCAGGATCTTCACGCGATAGCCCTGCTCTGCCATGGTTGATGCCAAAGCGCATCCAGCCAGTCCCGCACCCACCACAAGAACCTCATATCGACGACGATTGGCGGGCGCCACCAAGTCGAGTGTTCGGATACATGAATCCCACTTCTGCTCTATAGGGCCGGGTGGGATTCTAGAGGAAATATCAGTCATCCCACACTCTCCAGTCTGTCATTTTTCTTGGGGGCTGCCCAGCGGTTAGATATGAGTGGTCTTCCTTGGCTCCTGAGGCGGCGTCTTCATATAAGATCCGTCCGAGATTGGCAAACAGCGTCTCGAATCTCGACCACAAGTCGCCCAGCCATGCCTTCGAAGGCCGTATTTGTCATCAGCACCACCGTCAGTTTACGGGCTGGGTCCACCATCCAGAAGTTCCCGTAAACCCCGCCCCACTGCATAGTCCCCGCGCTTTGTGGCACCTTCGCCAGCACAGGGTCCCGCAGCACCGCCCACCCATATCCAAAACCCCAGCCAGGTTTGTGACCGGCCACGTTGGGAGGGAGTTGGTCTCTTGTCATGGCCTCAACGGTCGCTTGGCTGAGAATAGGGCCGCCTCCCTTTCGGAGTGTCTCCAGGAATCGCCAGAAGTCTCCGGCTGTGCTCACCATTCCGCCGCCTCCGGAAGGGTAGGCCAATGGGTCCAGACTGCGGGAGGGTTCGACGCGAAGAAAGCTAGAACCAAAAGCCAAGATACTGCCGTCGACTAGGCGGACGGGGCCGTCTTCGCTGTTAGCGTAGGCGGTCGCCAAAAGTGTGGGGTTCTTCGGGACGAATCCCGTGCCGGTCATGGACAGAGGGTCTAGCACCAGTTCGTTCATCGCCTCAGGCAGCGACTTGCCGGTGGCCTGGGCGATCACCGCTCCCAGAACATCGGTGGACAGGGAATACTTGAACGCTGTCCCGGGCTGGTGAAGCAGGGGCGCCTTGCCGAGGCGAACCAGGTTCTCCTCTAGGCTGAGGCCCTTCTGGTCCACTCCGTCGCTCACGCCCAATAGATGATAGGGGCTGTTCACCGGCTCATAGAAACCGTAGCTCAATCCTGAAGTGTGCGTGAGCAACTGCCGTATCGTGATAGCTGGTTGGCTTCCATCCTCCAACTTAGGAGTGAAAGTCGGTAGCCACTCCGTTAGCGGATCGTCGAGGTTCAGGGTCCCGTTTTCCACCAGCCTCATCGCGGCGGCGGAGACCAGCGGTTTGGTGACCGAGGCCAGGCGGAAAACCGTGTCCAGAGTGACCGGCACCCCGGACTCACGGTCAGCCATCCCCACGGCCTTCTGATAAACAAGATGACCGTCTTCAGAGATCAGAAGCACAGCGCCGACGATCCGCTTTTCAGACAGCGCGCCTACCAGTGCGGCTTCGACAGTCGAGGTGGAAAACGAGGCTGGGGTAAGAGCGGGTTCGGCCCGCAGGGGCCCCGTAAGTATTAGCAGTAAGAAAAATAGAAGAGATGCTTTCATGAGGCCTCCGTGGGGAGAACCGTTAGCCGTCAGAGATCTCCGCGCCTGTCGCCAACGCTTCGTCTCCATCATTCGCTTTTGAGTTCTGAGATCTCATCGGCCGTCAGGGCCCGAGAATGGACACGGATATCGTCGAGGTCGCCAACAAACCCCTCCATCCCAGGGAAGAGGGCTCCCACCGTCATCAGTCGGCTTTGCCCGACCGCCGGCCTGGTCACCTTTTCCGACCAGTCGAGTTTGCCGTCGATATAGATTTTCCAGACTCCCGCGTCGTAAGTGGCGGCTACGAACGACCATTCGTGGAGTGGCACAGAATTCTTGGCGTAACAGAACTCGTAAACTTGGTTCATAATGTGGGTGACCGGGCGTCCGAGCGCATCGATCTGGAGATTGAAGTCTCGGTGCGGGGTCACTTTGGAAATGATATTGAGATGCTCCTGACGGATGGTGGGTCTGACCCATCCGCTGAGTGTGAAAGCATCCAAGTCGTCGAACTTTTCCGGGCGGTCTATGGCGATATAGCTTCGTCCGGAGAAGGTTGAAGCTCCATTCTCCACCCCGAAGCGATCCGTGCAGGGAACCACCCCGTTGGCCCGCGTGATGTGTCGAGAAGCGCTAGAGTCGTCTAGCGTCTCGCCGAGTCTGAGTTCCAAAAGAACGTCTTCCCCCGCTGTTTGGGCTGACGAAACGTTTGTGGTGTCCTCCGAGCGCTTGACGCTCCAAGAGGCGTACACCGCGATCAGGCTCAGCAGGATGATGACTTCAAAAGACCTAGGTGTTCGCATTCCAGAATCTGTCGCATCGGATGAGGGTTTATTCCTGGACCAACCGATGAGCGCGCCGGTTCCAGCAGCGCTGATGACGGCCGACCCGGGCATTCCAGCCATGGTGGCAATGGTCGCGCCGATAAAGGCGCCTCCACCGGTGAGAAGAGCCGATTTGGGAGAGCCGGCGACCCCTCCGACAAGTGCTCCGGCTCCGGCGGCGGACATGACCGATTGGCCTGCGGAACCGCCGTCGATGCTGGCGATTCCGGCCCCGAGCAGATCTACGAAGGGCGACTCACAAACTTTTAGCATTTCCGTCTGCTCATCGAAGGTCCATCGAAGGCTCGATTGATACGCTTATGATTCCAAAGCATCAAAGCACATTCAGATATAGGAGACAATTAAGATGATAGGCATTCAGTTCCCAGGAACCCGGAGCACAACATTTCGAAACTTCCATGCGCCAGAGCAGTCGGCGGCAAAAGAATTAAAAACGAAGGTTGAAACGGTGAAAGACTTTTTTCTCGCTTTCGATGGTACCGAAAGAGATGGAGAATCCGCGCCTGGAGTCGTTTCGCTTTTGGATGAGCCTGCGGCAGGACTCCTGGAGGGAGGATATACGGCGACGGTATCGGGTGTTTTCATAGAGGCCAGCGGCACCCTCCTGGCGACAGGTGAACGGCAGCCGGGCTTCGGAGGACCCCAGGGGCGCCCCGCAAAATTGAACGTTTGGCGAAATGATGGATTAGAGAACGTCTTCTTTCAAACAGACAGCCATCCGCACGGTTTTATAACAGGTGAGTTCACCAGCCTGAATCAGAATCCGAATGGAACGTTCACGTTCGCTACCGCAGTAGCGGACTAGGGGTCTCATTAGCCGCGAAGGCTCACCGAGAAGCAGTGGCTCCTACCCACGCTTGGCGCCGCGGAGCTAAGGAACCCGCGATTGTCCACGAAAATTCCAGGCGGTTGATGGTCTTGTTCCGAGGCGAAATTTCCTGGTCTCTTAGTAGAGCGCCCACATCGCTTCTCAGTTCTTCTCGACGATCTTTCAAAAGTTGTCATTTACCGGTGCGTCTCCCTGAAGCAGACGAGGGAATGGTGGAAGAGGGGCGGTCGCCTCAAAAGAGGCTGCTTCCGACCTCGCCATTCCGTTCGTTTGGTCTTCCGTGCCTGAAGGCGATTCCGGCACAACCCTTTAACCTCGCGTTCGTTGAATTCACCCAGAGTTCTGGTAAAATGGACGGGTGAGCCGAAACGAAGTGTTCCTTTAGGCTCCCATCGAGTGAGGTATCGAGTATGAGTGATATGGATAAATTGCGGCAGGTGATCGAGACAAATTTTCGCCTGAACGCATTGCAGACGAGGGAACTGAGCGGGCAAGTTGACCGCAAGATGTCCAAGGTGAGTGGGGAACTTCGGGTCATGAGCGCTGGACTCAATGAAGTGAGCGCGGGACTCAAGGCCCTTGGTGCCAAAGTAGAAAGTCTTGGGTCAGACGTAGAAGGTCTTGGTTCCGATGTCCAAGGTCTGGGTCAAACCTTCAAGTCTTCCATGCACCAGCAACTGGATCGCGACCAGGAGACGCTCACGGCACTCAGGGAAGTTCTTGATAACAGCGTGGATCTTCACAAGAGCTTCGCGGACCACGAGCGTCGCATTCGTAGCCTCGAAGACCGCGCGAGTTAGCCGAGCGGCCGACGGGGTTAGTATTCTCGTTGTATCCTTGGGGTCGGGCCCTCGGATATACTCATGGTTACCGTGGAAACAACCTAAACTCCGCATTATAGGGTCTGGAGGCCCTATGGTAAGACTTCTCGCGGCGGCAGTGATCGCTCTCACTTCCCTCTTCACGTACTGCTCTTCTGGTTCAACAAATCCGGTCACGGGAGAACACCAAAAAATTGGCATCTCTTACCAGCAAGAAGTCGCCCTGGGGCGGCGTGCGCTGCCGGAGTTGTTGGAGCAATACCATGGCTTGCATGAGAGCGTCGAGGCCCAAGACCAAGTGGACTCTGTGGGCAAGAAGTTGGTGGGCTCTCTTGCCACAGACCTTCCCTACGAATTCGAGTTTCATCTGCTCCGTGATCCCGAGGTGGTGAATGCGTTCGCCCTGCCGGGAGGCCAAATCTGCCTCACTGGTGCCCTTTACCAAAAACTCGAGTCCCACGACCAGTTGGCCGCGATCTTAAGCCACGAAATTGGTCATGTGGTGGCCCGTCACTCCGCGGAGCAGTTAGCCAAGCGGCAGCTGGCGAACGGTCTGACAGGAGCCGCCATCGTGGCGACGTTCGATCCAAAGAGTTCGACCGACAGTGCCCGCATGGCCATGGTGTTAGGGGAATTGGTTCAGATGAAATTCAGCCGAGAAGATGAAATGGAATCCGACTTGTTGGGGCTGAACCTGCTCATCTCGGCGGGTTACGAGCCAGAGGCGATGCTGGAAGTCATGGCGATTTTGGAAAAATCAGGACCGGGAGGTCGTCCGGATTTTATAAGTACGCATCCGAGTCCTAAGAACCGCACAAAGAAGATCAAGGAGGCCATCGGCGCTCTCTCCACAGAGAGTCCATGATCGGTTCCCGAAAGGACAGCTATAAGCTGGGGTGACAGTTTTATGCAAGGTATAGCGGAGTCAGAAATACTGGAGATGGCAGTCAAAATCCAAGCGCTTCAACGCGGATATACTTCCCCGCGAAACGAAAAAGAGATCGCTAAGCTGGTCTTGTCTGTTGAGGGCTTGGACCTCACTCGGTTAAAGAACGCGATCGACACAGGGGGAGACCATAGTGATCTTCTTGAGCTTGTTTACAGCGATATTGACGATAAAGACATTAGAGCTGAGATCCTGAATCATTTCGTGACTCGGTCCGCTAAGTTTGAGAAAGCGCCCATTCGGGTGCTGAGCGATGTGGACGACACGCTTTACGCCAGTCTTCACGACAAGCGATATCCTACGTCGAGTCTCTATCCAGGGGTCGTCACCCTGCACGAAGAGCTTCAAGCGGCAAGTTTTTCGGAGCAGTCTCACGTCGCGGCTCTCGTTCTGCTCACGGCGCGCCCCCGGGACAAGATGGGTGTGGTGGAGCGATGGACGCAGCGTCAG
Organism: Candidatus Xenobia bacterium; assembly: GCA_037968995.1. Classification (GTDB taxonomy): domain Bacteria; phylum Vulcanimicrobiota; class Xenobia; order Xenobiales; family JADMJV01; genus JAEXNA01. The sequence continues at coordinate 2,129 of JBBKWP010000371.1, read as the reverse complement.
ATGACGCGAAAAGGTCTACCGCAAGTCACGGTGCTGAGCGGCACGCTCTTCGACCTGCGCAGTCACGAGGCGATGGCTCTTCGAAAATTCACGAACTTTCAAATTTACCAAGAACTGTATCCCGAGTACGTGTTCGTTTTTTTCGGAGACAGTGGTCAAGGTGACGCTATCTTGGGCAGAATGATGAGAGAACAGCTTCCCAACCGGGTCGTCTCTATTCTTATCCACCAAGTCAACGATAGGTTGCCCGAAGAAGGGACCAGGACGTTTGACACATACTTTGGAGCATCGCTGTCGCTCTTGAGCCTGGGACTTCTAGATGAGGCGGCCTGCGCTCGGGTGTACCAAAGCAGCCTAGAGCACATGGAGAAGATCGTTTTCGATTCGAACCAGCAGATGCGGGCGGCGAAGGATGCGCTGGAACGAGAGCTTTCGCGGACGTCTCCTTTCTTTCTGGAACGAGTGGCGGCTCTCACCGCGAAGTAGTGATCCGTTTCCACGGGTTCTGCTCAGGCGCTGCTAGGCCCACCGGCCCCGCTACGCTTTCTCGACCAAAGTCCCCCGAACCTCGACGGAATCCGAGGCGAAGACAATCTCGAGGATGCTGCTACGGAGGCGAGGATGGCGCTGGGCCAGCCAACTGTTGGCGGCCTCTAGCGACACCAGGAGGATCCCCACGTCTCCCTCAGGAGAGTCGACCCGTTGTGTCGTCACGGTGTGGGCGGGTAGACCCGCACCTGCCAGTTGTGGTAGCAGGCGGTTTTCGATCTCTTGAGAGAGCTTGCCCCAGAATAGACCTACCAGTTTCGGCATGAGGAACGCCGGCGCTTTGTCGGCTTGAATCTCTTGGAAGGGGAGGGAGAGCAGGAGATGGGACGCGGTGCAACTGGGAACGACGGAGAAGGTGATGGTGGCAAGCGAGAGAGGCACCCTGCCCAAAAGACATCCATCGCGATATTTGAGGTCATACTCGGGAAGCATCTGGGCCGCCACGCTGTTGAGCAGCGGCGCGTCGAGACGAAGAGCGATCACGAAAGCTCGATCCCCAGCCGAAGTACCGCCTCGGCCCGCTCGGGCTGAAGGGTCAGCGACTCTAGCTCGACGTGAACAATGCCTTTTGGCGTGTCGGCCGTGAGTGCCAGATCCTTCAGGGGAACGTGGGTGAGCGTGGCCCGCATTCGAGAGTTTCGCGCTACAATCTGGCCCGCTTCCAATCGGATGGAAGCGCCCTCCTGGGTGTCGAGTTCGGCCAACAAAAGATTGAGCTCGGCGGTGTCGATGTTGAGCAGGGCTCGTCCCGGAAGGTGGGTGGCTTTCCGCAGCGGAGGAGAGACGTCTATGGGTTGGACTTCCGGGGATATCGTCGCGGAATCGGAAACTTCGTCACGCCTTCGGCTTTCGGGAACGATCGGTTCGATAGCGTCTCCTCCAGTCTCCGCCTCGATACGCTCCCCACAGACCGTGCAGAAGTGGACACCTGGGGTAAGAAAATGACCACAACCGGAGCAGAACGAAGGTCGGTTCTCGATCTGCGAACCAACTTTGGCCCGCTCGCTCTGGCGTAAACGTGCGGTCTCCAAGAGAAAGCGTCGCCGGAAGGCGTGGAAGGCCACTTGACCGATCTCGCCCGCAAGCTGCCGGTTGACTCCTGCGCCTACCACTCCGCCCACCAGAGCCACCGTCTGAGCGAGCTTTCGCTGCGTCAACGCAAGGCCCAGGTGGCGGGCCAAGTTCTGCAGCCCTTTCTCCACCGCGAACCGCTGAGCTTCGGCGGCGGCTACCTGGCTGCCCAGGCTTTGATGCCAGTGCAGCAACTCTCCCATCCCCACTCGTCGCTCGGCGGGTTCTTGGAGGTGTCCGACATCGAGAATCTTGAGCAGGTGATACCGCTCGTGTTCGTCGTTCTCCACTGGAAATCCGTAGCACACCGCGACCTGCGCGATCATGCGAAAAAGCAGGCCGTAGAGCGCGGGGATGTCGACCACGATTCCGGGCAGACCGGCGAGCCCGGTGGCGGCGCCTTCGGCTGTGCAGGCGTTCTTGCTGTGCCCGATAAGCGTTCGGGCCACCTCGTCGACAGCTCTAATGCCCAAGGACAGATGCCCCTCGGGCGTGGCGGCCTGGGAACC
>JBBKWP010000370.1:0-6332 GCA_037968995.1 Candidatus Xenobia bacterium | reverse complement strand
ATCACCCTCGACCCGGCTTACGACAAACCCGAAGTGCTTAAAGCTTACACCCAGGGTTTCGATAAGAAACAAAAAGGCTGGCTCTTTCTAACGGGTACCGAAGAACGTGTGGCCCAAGTCGCTGGAGCGTTCGGCGTGGTTTACTGGAATCAGGATGGCGTCGTTGAACACAATCTACGTACGGCCTTCATCGATCCCCAAGGGAAACTACGTATTCTCAAGACCGGAAGCGATTGGCGAGCGGGTGAGTTCGCCGCCGAGATAAAGTCCTTCATGGACAAATAAAGCCTCCCCGATTTGAGCATTTATACCAGAAAAGCCCCCCCGAAATTTCGGGAGGGCTTTTTTTGTTCATCTGTGCCAACTCTTAATGGTTTGGCTACTATTAAGGGTAGATCACGTCGCCGTTAGGCAAAAGCTCTACGTCAGCAGTGTCTTGAAAGATTTCAGCGTCGCTACTCGACGCATAGACGGCGCCGGCTTCGTTCGCCATTCCCGCGGAGTCTTCAAGGACGGCCTTCAGTTCGTAGGCTTGGGTGTATAGGGGACTGTCCCAGTTTGAGTCGGCCAGTCCAAAGTAATCGTAAGAGGTCATTTTTCCGACCATCTTTGGCGCGCTGTGCCTCCAGGACTTGACTTTCATCCATTCCATATTCCCGGTCTCACGAGCATACAGTACGACGTTCATCGCGGGGCTTGCCATCGCATCGTTCATCACATTGACCCGGATGTTTGTTCCTTCCGGGGTGTGGGCGCCCTGATTGACCACTATTTCGTCGACTTGGGGCGCGGCCATTGCGGCACCGGCGGTAAAAAGTACGACACCGGTCATACAAGCAGTCTTCATAAAATTTCTCATTGTTATTTCCTCCTAGGAGCGCCAGCAGATATCAGTTAGTCTCATCTGATTAGCTTCCACTAACGCAACTTTCTTTTTCGTGTTTCTGACATAAGCATACGGCCTCGAAAAGGTTAGGCACCCATACAGCGGGTTAGAGTCCAGGTGGACCACCCCCGCATACGATCGGTATGCCACGGCGACGCGAATCTAAATAGTGGGGGAACTCCGGCCAAGGGCACGCAAGGGATGAGGACGAATCGAGCAGGTATGGATGCGATGAAGCCTCAGTTTTTTTCTCGTTCGTCCTTTCGCGCGACCCGCAATTCGGGTGACCCGCACGAGCGCCCGCAAGACGGGGAGCAGCAAAACTCTGGCCAAGGCGACGTCTATCAAGAGACCGCCAAGAACGTCCTAGACCTTGATCTCGATGAGGAGTGGGCCGAGGGTGAGCGTCAGCAAACGGAGTTAATGGAGAGGTTTGGTCTTGATGAACATCCCGAAACACTCGAACAGCTTCAGGCGCTTCAGCAACATCTTCATCCATGGATTCGCCGATCAGATCTCCACTATGAGTTTGGCGCTTTAGACTCGGACACCCCGTTCGCTTCATCGTGTTGTAACGGAGCGATATTCTTTAGTCGTCGTCTTTTGAGCAGCCTGGAACACGAACAGGCAATCTACATTGGTGCGCACGAACTGGTTCACACCGAGTTTCGCCACTTCGCCAGCCGAGGGAGGCGCCTCGAGGACCTTCGGCGCGCTATACCAGGAGCCCCCGGCAGTTCAGCCCGCCAAAGATTAGAACTGGCGTCGGTTCTCGCCGTGCGACACTGGGAGGAGTTCGAAGCCGACCACGTCTCCGCGCTATGGCTGGGTTACGACCTCGCCCTCGAAACGCTGTCGTGCCTACACCAATGCTGTCGTAACGTGGCGCCTCAGACTCTGCAACGCCCGACCCACCCATCTTTCGAAGTGAGAACCGCACGCCTGGCGCTCCGAGCGCCTCCTCCGGATCCCGTCAGCTACCTGTGGTCTTTGATGGACGGTTAACATTTGACCACTTTTCGTAAAGGGAGAGTTTATCTGTTGGGGTTTCTCCCGAGTCTGGAGTACATTTAGGGCATGATGCTCAAGACAATCTTAATGATCGAAGACAATCCTACGGACGTCCTTTTGCTGAAGCGCGCGTTGGCTCGTGCCGGAATGCACGATGTGCTGCATTCCGCCGAAAACGCTACCCTCGGAGGGGCCTGGCTTGCCGCACGCGTGAACGCCAATGAACCGATGCCGGATCTGATCCTTCTCGACCTTAACCTTCCAGGTATAGACGGACTGGAAATTCTCAAAAGACTCCGTTCGATCGGGGACCTTTCCAGCGTCCCGATGGTCATGTATAGCAGTTCCACTCGGGCCGAAGATATGGCTTTAGCCAAGCGATTGACAGCCAGCTACTATTTCGTCAAGCCGACCAGGCCCGAAGACTTTGACCAACTCGTCGAGGTATTAAAAGAGCTCGTATCGTGGCCCGACCACGAGGGGTGGTCGGCGCGAGACGATCTTTTTCAGGTAGAAGTAGGCCATGACCATTGAAATACAGGGGTGCCGGACGTGTCGGCCCTCGCCGCTCGCCGACCCCGAGCGACTCGAACTCCTGGCAGAAACCGGGCTCCTAGCGGCTCCTGACGACAAGCTATTCAATCGCTTCACCCGTCTTACCGCCGATCTCCTGAAGGCTCCTATTGTTACCATCAGCCTGGTCGATTCCCGTCGCCAGGTCTTTAAAAGTAGTGTTGGGCTTGGCGAAGGAGAGATGAAGGTTCTGGAAACTCCGCTCTCCGAGTCTTGGTGTCAGCACGTGGTGACATCAGGACGTCCCCTGATCATTAAAAACGCTCATGGAGACCCTCAGTTTAAAGATACGCAACCGGCCACGGTGCTTGGGCTCGCCGCTTACGCGGGTTTCCCTTTGGTCGTCGAAGGTGTCGCCTTAGGGAGCCTCTGTGCCGCTCACACCCAGCCTCACGACTGGACAGAACTAGAGCTTCGTATTCTGCGAGAGTTCGCGGACTCTGTAGCATCTGAAATAGAACTGCGCTTAGAACTCGCACGACGGCACCGGGTCGCAGCCGAACTGACGAGATCCAACGAAGAACTGAATCAGTTCGCGCATATGGCGTCGCACGATTTGAAAGAACCGCTCCGCGGAGTCAGCGGTTGCCTGCAGATACTGCAAAGCGATCTCTCCGAACTCTCCTCGGAAAACCAAGAGATCTTCGACCACGCCATCCACTCCGCCGAGCGCATGCAAAACATGGTCCAAGCTCTCTACCATTACAGCCAGGTCGGTTCCAACGTTCTTAGAACCCAAGAGGTCGACCTCGATGCCCTCATCCAAGAGTTATGGGCCGACCTGAACACGATAATCGTTGAGCGGAAGGCCACCCTCACCCCGATTGGCAAACTAGGTTCGACACGAGGCGATAAGGCGCAACTCGCCCAACTTTTTCAAAATCTCATCTTGAACGCCGTTAAGTTTACCCAACCCGAAATCACTCCGGCCCTTTCCATCGGAAAGAACGAAGACGGAACCTTTTTCGTGGCAGATAACGGAATAGGGCTCGAAGAAGCAAATTTCACAAGAATTTTCGACGCTTTCAGACGACTCCACCGAGGAGACATGTATCCAGGCACCGGAATGGGGCTTGCCATATGCAAGCGCATTGTCGGTCGCCATGGCGGAGAGATCTGGGTGGAGTCCAAGCCCGGGCAAGGCGCTCGATTCCTCTTTTCCTTGGTCTAGGACCTCTGAAGACGCAGCGGTCGGGGGCTATTTCGCCACACTATCCTCACGAATCTTATCGGCGAAGATCTTGCGAAACTTTTCTACCTTGGGAGTGATGACCATGGCGCAATAACCCTGACGCGGATTGTTGGAGTAGTAGTCCTGATGATAAGCTTCAGCGACATAAAATTCCGACGCTGGCACCACTTCCGTCACGATAGGATCACTGTAGACCTTCTGCTCGTTGAGTTCCGAGATGATCTCCTCGGCTGCTGCCTTCTGTTGCGGGGTGTGATAAAACACTGAACTTCTATATTGGGTGCCGACATCGTTCCCCTGTCGATTGAGACTGGTCGGGTCGTGAGTCTTAAAGTGCACCTCAAGGAGTTCCGCAAAGGTTATCTCTTTCGGATCGTAGGCGATCTCCGTGGCTTCGGCGTGACCTGTGTCTCCGGAGCAGATCTGCTCATAAGTAGGATTCACCGTCTGTCCTCCGATGTAGCCTGAAGTCACCCTGGAGACGCCTTTGAGCTGCTGAAAAACAGCCTCCGTGCACCAAAAACAGCCACCGGCGAAGGTCGCTTTCTCTAAATTCTCAACGTCTTTCGTCACTTGCGATACCCTTTCTTCTTGCTCCGGGGCCTTCGGTTCCTTAGCCCAAGCGAAGCCCAAACTTGCCAAAACGGTCAACAGGATCAGCGCTGCCAACTTCCTCATACTGATACTCTCCATTTCACCACACTTCAACACCTAGGGTGGAGGATCAGTTCCAACTCTGACCAACTCCAGGCCATGTCAACAAGCCTGACTTCGGATCCCCTCATGGAACGAGCCCACGAACTGGTGGCAAAGTTCCCGCCCAAAACCAGCGCTCCTTCGCTCTGGCTCAAACCTCCCAGCACCGTAGGCTCACCCCTAGAAAGCTCCTGGAGATTCTGGCACCCCCTGTTTTCACAGCACCGGGAGCTTTCCGCACTGGGGTGGCAAGAGCTGCAGGAGACCAAAATCGCGAGTCCATGGAAGTCGATTGTCCTCTACGGCGGGAAGCACAAAGACGAAAACTGGGACCTCCTCAAATCGGCTAACCTTCACCTTCACGACGACGGAGTCATCCACTTTGTCGTCCCCAACGAATACGGATCCAAATCCTATCAAAAGCCTCTGGAAAATGAAGACCGGCTGATCGACCACCAATCCGGCCGCAAATCTCGCCTCTATCTTCTCAAAAAAGGACAGCCATCGGGGGGAGGATCCGACTTTGGGGCGCTTCGCAAAAACCCTGAGGGCTACTGGTCCAACCCGGGGCTGTTCAGTTGGTCTGGAGGAGACCGGGGCTCGCGAGTCCTAGCAGACGTCTTGAAGCGAGCGGAGTTAGACGGTCCCGTCGCTGACTTGGGCGCTGGTTGGGGATATCTCTGTTCCCAACTCGATCCCTCGCTCACCTTGCATCTCTTCGAGAACGACCAACGTGGCTTAGAAGCCGCACGTCAGAACCTGGATCGCCCTAACGTGGTCACACACTGGTGCGACCTTTGCCAGCCGAGCCCATGGCCCAAAGAGGCTTTGAAGAGTTATCGAACCATCATCACGAACCCGCCGTTTCACATCGGTCGGAAGGAGCAGTCGCTACTGAGCCATCATTTCGCAGCGCTTGCCCATCGACTCTTGAAACCACACGGGGACTTCTACTTGGTAGGGAACACGCACTTGGCCTATCAACGACTCTTGAAAGAGCTGTTCACTTCAGTCGAAATCATAGAGCAACGCGATGGCTTCAGCGTCATCCTATCGAGGGAGCCGAAATGAAAAAACCTGTCAGACTCGACAAACTGGTTTCCAACCTTGGCTACGGCAGTCGCAGAGAGGTCGACTACTTGGCTAAAGCGGGGCGTTTGACCGACCGCGCTGGGAACCGTTTCGCCAAAGGATCGGTGAAGGTGACCGTCGGAGATGTTCTCCTAGACGGTGAACGCATCGACTCAACCGAACTGTTTCTCATCCTGCATAAACCGGCCGGTTACACCTGCAGCCATCGCGACCACCCGCCCCTCATCTACGAGATTCTCCCGGATCGATTTAGCGTTCGCGAGCCCTCGCTGTCCAGCGTGGGACGCCTCGACAAGGACACTACCGGTGCACTCCTTTTGACCGATCACGGACAACTGTTACATCGCTTGACTTCACCACAATGGAAATTGCCCAAGGTCTATGTCATCGAGACTCGCGACCCAGTGGACGACAAGCAGATCGCCCGATTGTCCGAGGGAGGCTGGTGCCTGCCCGGCGACAACAAGCCTTTGTACCCCACCGTATGCAAGCGTCTGGCTGAGCGCACTCTGGAAATGACCATGATCGAAGGCCGATTTCACCAAATCAAGCGTATGCTCGAAGCCATGGACAACCCTGTGACCGCTCTGCACCGAAACACTTTTGCCGGACTTGGCGTAGAGGATTTACCGGTCGGGGAATGGCGACACCTCAACCTTGAGGAATTGAAGATGCTGTTTGGGCAGTGCGGCCTGGAGTTGGAAGAGTGGCAGACCCCTCACGAAGGTTCGTGATTTCAGGAACCTCTTAACAGGCGATGGAGCTTCTCTCTGAACTGACGCCACCTCGGTTCGCCGAAATAGGCCGTCCGACCGACGGCTTTTCTCGAACAGACGGACAAGTGATTGCCCTCTGTAGTCAGTTTGAGGCCCTTTGCTGGCC
>JBBKWP010000369.1:0-25863 GCA_037968995.1 Candidatus Xenobia bacterium | reverse complement strand
CCCCAGCGCACCCTTTTCGGCAAGGTCGACGGGGACCCCGAGCACAAAGAGGCCAATGTCGGACCCGGCCTCTTCGCCAGCATCGCCGGAGGTGCTGTCATCGGTGGAGTCACCGGAGTGGCCGGCGGCGTGCTGGTCAACGTACTAAGGAAGACTTTGTAAGGTCTTTCCTATTCTTCGGCTTTTCTCTCAGAAAAAACGGCAAAACACGACGTGTAGCTGTGCAAAGACGTCACGCCTCCGACGGGACCGAACTCTCCACTGCAAAAGAAACCGCCCAGCGGCACGTCGCCCAGCTTAGTTTTGAAGAGATTCGAATCGTGGTCGCAGTGGCCATAGAGCGCCCGACCCCGCCCTAGACAAGAAAAGAGCAGGGCGCCTGTCACACCGTTATTCCTACTACCGAGATGACGATCGAGCATCAACTCAAGGTCCTCACTGGAGGATCGATGATCGCGCAGATGAAGCTGAACCAGTTGTCCTTTTCGGGGAGTCGCGTTCAACACTAAGCTGTCTTCGCTGGGGTCTACTCCAAGCACCTGACGGATCAGAAAGTCCCCCGGCTTGTAGGTCAGCTTCGGTCCCCCCGCGCCAATTCCCAAGAATAAAAGCTGCGACGCGAGACGCTGGTCTCGGGGCGGTAGCGCCCGCAACGTCGCCAAGACCACTTCTCCCGCCGAATGCCCGTCTAGCTTTAAGATCTCATTGTAAGCGCACTCCGTCACCACCATCGGCTTCCCTATGGGGCGACACCCTTGGGCGACGACCGCGTCCACACGCACCGCTCCCGAAATCGCCAAGCCGACCACTCCGGAACGGTGTATCGTCTGATCGCAAAACATGGCTTTGCTTCCCGGACTGTGGTCTCCACTGATCAGACCTCCCAACTTCGTCACCTCTGGATATGCGTAGTCCATTCCGGCCAGAAACTCGTCGCCGGGAAAAGAGAACGGGTCTGCTAAAAGGAGCAATCCCCGCAATTCCGGGTCCTCGCCGGCCAAGGCCTCTCGCCAGACTTCCGGAGGTGCGTCGAGATCCGGTAAGGTCGGGCGCTCGAAATGGAAAGTTCGTAGTTGGCAATCGGGAAGCCAGCCCAGGGTCACGCTGAAGCCCGGTACGAGTTCGGCTTCTTCGCCGTCCCCTATGAAACCGCTCGCAGAACAGCCGAAAATGTGCACTTGGGGATACGCTTGAGCCAGAAACCCGAGCAGCCGCGAATAGTCTGAGGTGAACTCACCAGAGACGAAGACCAGAGCCAAATTCGGCGCTTCGAACTCTTCTTGTAGCCAGGCACGACAATCCTCAAGTCCCTCGTCAAAACAGCGGTGACGAGACAGCATGGACCGCCACCTCACGGCCTAGCCCCCTTTGTGCGGTTTCTCGCCCAGCTCACTATTTCGTCCCAACTCACGCCCACTTCTCGTTTTTTGACGAAAACTTCTAAAATCATTCTGTATTGGTATAGTCTTCCAGCGAGTTCCGTGGCCACAGCCAGGCCAAGAGTGCCTGGAACCAAGAGAACTCATCCTTTCAAAACGGTTTCAACAATTGTAACAAATCGTTTACATAACGGGGATTCCAACGTCGAGTTCGCCCCCTCTATGATGAAGGAACAAGAACAGCAAATGGAGGATTGAATGACCTTAGAGACCAGTCGGACCCGAAGTGTGACAGAGCGCAGCGTAAGAAGTAGTAACACCCCTGTTACCGGAAAGCCGGCTGTGCCTATCACGGGTGTCCCCACCGCTGTCAGCGGCCCCGCCGCCCCAGCGGTCGGCGATCGCGTCTCGGTTTCCCCAGCGAGCACCGAAGCCGATAGCGAGGCCTCATCCGGTGTGAATTTCGGAGCCTGGGATGCTGCCCCGTTGAGCACGGCAGCAGCGCCAACGACGGTCGAGCCTGCCGCCGCAGCGTCGCCCGATACCGGTTCGCTGGGCGAGGGTCTTTTACGCCGTGGCTCACGAGGAGAAGAAGTCAAAGCTCTGCAGACCATGCTCAACGAAAAGCTCGGACTGCAACTCGATGTTGACGGAAAGTTTGGTTCTCAAACCGAACAGGCCGTGCGTCAACTGCAACAGACCAGCAATATAGGGGTCGACGGCTTGGTGGGACCGGACACAAGAAACGCCTTCGCCGGTCAAACTCAAGCACCAAACCCTACGGCGGCCGCGGGGACCACTCCAATAGCTGGTATTCCTTTAGATGTGGGACGGCCGGCCTCTCAGCCGGGCGCTCCTCAAGGGGGGGACAACAGAGCCACGCCGGCCGCAGGTAACCAGATTTCCCCTAGCCCGGGCGGCGCAAATACGACTCCGACAACAACGCCCATGAACAATCCTGATGAGACGCAGCCATCAGGACAGCAACAGAGCCCAGGCTCGGGCACCTTGCAGAAGGGCGCCAATGGGAGGGTCAACCAGAACGATCTTCGCGCTTACCTGGAACAGAGAATCGCCGGCTCCGGATTGAACGGATTTAAGCCCCAAGATGGGGACAGCTACGGCGTGGACGGGTCGGCGCAGTCCTGGGCAAACTTTATGACCAAACTGGTAGGAAAAGAATCAAACTTCAACAGCAACGACGTGAGCGAGCCCGAGGCTTTCCGTGGCGGCAGCCGGGGCCTTTTTCAGCTCTCCTTCGACGACGCCAAAAATTATGGCCTTAACGGTGGCAAATCCTTCAGCGCGGAACAACTGGCCGACCCCAAAGCGAACGCCGACGCGGCCGTGAGCATTATGGAAAGGCTGGTAAAGAAGACCGGTACGATTCGAGGCGGGGCGGGCAAATACTGGGGACCTATCAAGAGAGGCTGGAAGGGATAGTAAAAGACCTGTCCGGTTCCTCGAGCTGGATTTTTATTCTCTAACTTGACAACTCTTGACAACAGAGGGAAATTTCATTGTCTCGCAAACAGTCTCTGCTTACACCATGGCAAGCGGCTTCCCGGGGGAAGACGAGCCGTGCGGCCTCCCCTTATGGCCCGCCGTGGAAAACACTAGGTTTGGAATGAAATGAAAGATACAATGTCCGGTCAAAAGTGCTCCATTGAAAATGGAAAGTTAACGGTCCCCAACCGTCCCACCCTGCCCTTCGTGCGCGGGGACGGTACCGGTCCCGACATCTGGGCGGCGGCCGTACGCGTGATCGATGCGGCCGTAGAAAATGCCTATAAAGGTGAGCGTAAGATCGACTGGCTGGAAGTCTACGCCGGCGAAGTGGCGCACTCCAAGTTCGACAACTGGCTGCCTGAAGCCACCGTCAATGCCTTTAAAGAATATCTGATCGGCATCAAGGGTCCCTTGACCACGCCAGTGGGCGGCGGTATACGCTCGCTCAACGTGGCTTTGCGACAGATGCTCGATCTCTACGTTTGCTTGCGACCTGTCCATTACTTCACGGGCGTCCCGTCTCCGGTTAAGCATCCGGAATACGTAGAAATGGTGATCTTTCGGGAGAACACCGAAGACATCTACACCGGCATCGATTTCGAAGCAGGCAGCCCATCAGCTCTCAAGCTGTTGAACTTTATCAAAACGGAAATGCCTCAGGAATTCGCTAAGATCCGCTTTGGCCAGGAAGCTGTTGACAAGATCGGCGTGGGGGTTAAACCCGTGTCGGCTCCCGGCAGTGAGCGCCTCATTCGCGCCGCCATCGAGTACACCATCAAGCACAATCGCAAGAGCATGACCATGGTGCATAAAGGCAACATCATGAAGTACACCGAGGGCGCCTTCCGCGACTGGGGTTACGAGTTGGCCAAACGTGAGTTTGGCGCGGTCGAGATCGACGGCGGACCCTGGTGCAAGCTTCCCAACGGAGCCATCATCAATGATGCCATCGCCGATATCACGTTGCAGCAGGTCCTCACTCGTCCCGGCGAATTCGACGTCATCGCCACCCTTAACCTCAACGGCGACTATCTCTCCGATGCGCTGGCGGCTCAAATCGGTGGAATCGGCATCGCTCCCGGCGGCAACATAAACTACGATACAGGTCACGCGATTTTCGAAGCGACCCACGGGACCGCACCGAAATATGCCGGCCAGGACAAGGTGAATCCGGGATCCGTTGTCCTCTCAGCGGAAATGATGCTGCGGTATATGGGATGGACGGAAGCTGCCGACCTTATCATTAAAGGCTTGGATGGCGCTATAGGCTCTAAAAAAGTCACCTACGACTTCGCACGCCTGATGGACGGTGCGACCGAAGTCAAGTGCTCGAGTTTCGGCGACAATATCATCGCCCATATGTAGTCTCTGATAAACTCTCAAAAGAGCCGTCTCGCTTAGCTGGACGGCTCTTTTTTTTGCCGGTTCTTTTTACAGAGCGTTAACATCAGCCGCAACATTTCATTCTCCGTCTTCAAGTGCCCTATGGCACTATATGTTAATCAACCCGCCACAGGAAAACAGGAGACGAAGCCGTGAATATTCCTAACAAGATGATACCCACAATCGATCGCTGGTACAGCAACGCAGTCCAAGACGACCATAGAGAACCAAATGTGGTCCACGACCCTGTTGAGGAGAACCTCTACGAAAATACCATGGACCGGGTCGCGAGTGGTTTCGAGCGGCTTTCTCAACTAGACCAGTCTGAAGCGGATTCGAATCCAGCACCTGGTCAGGTCGAGGTCACTGGCGAGGACGGTCAGGTTGAGAGTCTGGGTCGAGCCCCCCATGGCTACGCTATGACCCTCACGAACAGAACCTTCACTGAGGACGGCCCGGATGCTTACTGCAATGAGGTTCAAACGAAGTTCCTGATCAACCAGAACCTCGGCACCATCGCGGTCCTCAAAACCGAAGACGTTTTTTACTCTCCCTTTGAACCGAGACAACACTGGGGCGAGATTGAGAGAGCCGCCTTTACTCTCAACCTCAATAACGAAACGGTAACCCACAAAGTCGCAGGCTAGAAATCAGCCCGCGTAATACTCTGAGGGGTTATAGCGGATCGTGCGGCAAGGAACTCCGCCGAGACCGCAGATAGGCGTAGGGTGTCTGATAGAGTAAGTTGGAAACCCTAGAAGTATAAATATCGGCGGAGCGCTCCAACTGCCGAGCCAAGAGGCTCTTGTCGTTGCCCGCGCGCAGCAAGGGACCCCATACAGGATGGCCCAACTCAGCGGAACTCTTGGCCAGGGGGCTGATCTTACTGTCGAGTTCAGCTAACTTTTCCCTGTAGTCGGTCGCGGCAGCCTCGATCTGATCTGAGGTCAATTCCGGCTTGGGACCGTAGATGGAGTCCGACCTCAAGTTCAGGAGTCTCAACTGGCATAAAGCAAACTCCAAGTTCGCCTTCTCGGCCATGAGCGCTGTCAGTTGCTGCTGATCTTCGGCGAACGCAACGTTTGCCTCAATTTCGCGCTCCAACTCGCGCAACACCAAAGCCGTTCTCCAGCGCAGCAGCTTTTTTGTCATGTGTACGTCACCGAAGATGTGGTCCCCGACATAGAGAATCTCTCGGCCGTGGAGATCGAGATACTCTTCCACTGCTCGAGCGTTGCCGCCCACATAGCATCCCCCTTTCTTCAAGCCGGCAACCGAGGGTTGCAGTAGGCCCTGTTCCTCATCCACGACTTCGAAGAAGGGAGCGCGAGAGGCGAAAAAATCGGGTTTACGAGCGGAGACGATGGTGAGTTCGAAAAGATCCTTCCAGGTCATCCCCTCGGGTAGGAAACGATCAAAGGCATAACTCATCATGTCTCTTGAGTAGTGCCAGCCGGAATTTGTAATCAGCAGAATTCGCTTGCCTGCGCGCTTCTGGTCCAAGAGGGTCAGAGGCGTCTCTGGATCGAGCACCACAAACCGGTCGGGGTCGCGTGCTATCTCCGCCTTGATCTGCCCTTCGGCATGAGCCTGATCGAGAGAGTGCCTCGCCACATTATAGAGCTCAATGTAACCGAGGGATGGTCCGGTCGGTAGCGCCTCCTGATCCAGCAAGTCCACCAGTTGGGCATAGATACAGCCCTCTGAGAGAGAAAAGAGTGTATTGAGGAAGATGAACCTCGGTTCGGCCAGATCGACAATGGTACGAGCGTAGACTTCCCGCACCTCGCGGTAGTCCATAGGCTGGGTTCCGTGATAGGCCTGCTTGACATAACCGAAGCGATTGGCCTCGAGGATATTGCCCAGTTCGATATCCAGCACCAATCCGCGCTGCATGAGATCAGCTCGAAACGTCAGGTCTCGGACCGGCCAACCCCGTTGCGACAAGCTCTCCTTGACGTGCTCGTAAGCGCGAAGCTCCCACTCCTCTTCGCGATAGTGGATCAAGGTATAATCCATATCGTAACCGATGGCCTGAGTAGCGCGCAGGTTGAGTGTTCGGTTACTGAACACTCGTCGGACAGGAGGCGGCTGAAGGAAAAGAATATCAGAATCAACGGACATGAAAAACGAGTTCTTTTTGCGAGGGCCTACGACCTGTAGGAGTCCCCTTTGCCCAAAAGAGATCCGCTCAAAGATATAATCCGAACGGCTCTTGTATAAGGTAGCGGTCGCTCGACTGAAGCCCTCGCTATCCTCAGTGCGGGCAGGGTACAACGGCGGGCGAGATCGCTCCTGAGAAATACCTTGGCTCGGACCTCCTCACACTTCTTCTAAGAATCCTCAAAGGTGTGGAACACCTTACCGTGCGGGTCCATAGCCCGGTAGAGCACGGAGTCTTCTTTAACATCTACCAGCCAAACGTGACGTGTACTCGACGCGGCGGCCTCATACCAAGTTCTCTCGGCATTGACCTTTCTCGGCGGTCGACCCCAGCAGCCATCCCCGAAATAGACGGTGCCGTCTGGGTGGACCTTGTTGTTCCGAAGCGGCTTGGTCCGCTTGAAGGTGTGATAGTGATTTTCAAAGGCACCAGTGAGCTTGTAACGATCAAAGAGCGGCACCCAGTGTTTGCGCCCCTCTATGGCTTGAGGGGCGTTGAACGAGCCGGGATAGCTCGGATAACAGGGGACGTGATAGATTGCAAAGCGGAAACGTATGTCGGCCGTTCTCTTCATCTCTTCATCTAGCCAGGCGGTCTGTTCTCCTCCAATGGGATTGGTGTGCCCCGAGTCGAGAACATAAACCATCACGTTGGGCCCAAACTGGCGAGAGAAGTACGCTTTCTGATCCTGTTTGAAGAAGTTGTAGTAGAACGGCGCGTCCTCTGGAGTGCCGTTGAATCCGCCCACGGTCTCATGATTGCCGATGGCTAAGACCATCGGGATCATACGCCCGTCTGGCGTGACCATATATTTATCCCAGGCGTCAAACCAACTGTCCCAAAAGTGCAAATACTCGAGCTTCCCGTCGGCGTAGGCGATATCTCCACCGACCAGAGCGAACTCGGGAGACTGGGAGGCAGCCTGACGCATCAATTCATGCGTGGCGGGTTCTATCCACATATCGCCCCCGGAGACAAACCGAAGAGGTTTCGCCTCAGCGGAGAGCGTTCGGAACTTGCGCTCGCCGCTGAATCCGAGCTTGGACCCGCCGGCTCTGAAGTGATACGTCTCCCCCGGCTTCAGCCCGGTGAGATTCACGAAATTCACCCAGCGACTCAAACCCGGAAAGCGGGTCGGACGTCCCTGCACGGACTTCTCATACCCGTCCAGTGTTGAGCACGACGCGGTACCGTAGTATACCGTGGGATCGTCAACCGGATGCAGCGTTTGGAAGATCACCGTCATCGACGTGCCGGTGTCTCCTTGCCAAGTCAAATAGATGTGGCGAGGTCCTGAATCGGCTAGAGCAAAACTGACGTTCAAAACGAAATAGATGAGGAGAGTGAGGAGGGTTTTGTTTCGCATCTTATCCTTCAATGGGTTATGGCTGCGGGGCACTTTACTTCAAGCAATTGTAGAAAACGTTCGGAATGACGTCTCCAGCCTTTGCATCAGCCTGCTGCCGCCACCTGCCAACGGCGATGGACTGCTTTGGCACCTTCGAGAAAGCCGAAGCGGGGGCGAACAGTCCCCTCTGATCGTGAGTGAATCCCTCACTCTTACCAAGGTCGATACTTTTCTAATCTCAGAGGTCAGCCCGTCGGCATATGTCGATAGAGAAGCAGCAGACTCAAGCCCAAGCCGCTGAGATAAGTACCCGTCGCACCTCCGAAGATGAACGGATTGGGTCCTACTCTGGAAAATGCTAGAAAACCGAAAGCGTGAATGTAGCGCGCGATCACAGCCACAATCCCCAAGACACCGCCAAGCGGTTCCTGATTGAGTAGAATGAGTATGGCAAACATCGGAGCGTACTGGCAAGCGTTGGAATGAGCAAGGCGTGCTCGCGAGATAGGACTCGAAGGATTTTTGAGGAGGGCCGGATCCGACTTGGTCTTTAGGCGGTGACGTGAGACGTTAAAACCCAGGCCAAAGACAAGAAGCCCGAGAAAGGCAATACAGAGATAAGAAGTAGTCATTTCCGAGCGTTCGGGAACGAAGACGGAGTTCCGCCTGATCCGATTCGTGACACGACGGTCACGCATCGCCAAATTCTGAGGCCGAAGCGCTCTGGACGATCGTGAGAAAGGAGTCCCGGTTGCTCTATTCAATCAAAAGCTGAGGTGCCAGCGTTCATGTTCTTTAAAATCATTGCCTTCGGCTTACTCGGCTTCGGGCTTTTCCTTACCGTCTTCGGCGTTATCTTCATCAAGGACGGTTACGCTGTACGCGGCTGGGACGAAGTGAGGGGTGAGGTCATCGACGTTCGCATCAAGATTGACAATTCGCTCCAAGACAGTCATTTCGGCCGGGAAAAAAGCCTTCGCTATTACCCAGAGATCAAGTATCGGTGGAACTTAGGCGACAAGGACTATGAAAGTAAACGCTATCGACTCGGAACGACATTCGAGAAATTTAAGACACGGGAGGCAGCGCGCGAGGCAGCAATACTTTTTGTGATAGACAAGGCGGTCGCGGTTTACGTCGACCCGAGCGATCCTAGTTCGGCCGTCCTTGATCGTCGTGCCAACGCGACCTTCATTCCCCTGGTGATTGGACTTCTCTTCATGACCACCGGTGGTCTGATTTACCGATTCAAAGACGTGCTCGCAGACCAAGCAGCCCAAGGATAGCCGGCACGAAAAAACTCGGCCTAACCAAATGGCTAGACCGAGTTTTGAGGGTTCTCTGAACGCTTTTTTGTCTAGACCACGTTCACCAGTTGCATCATTCCTATGTCCTCGTGGACCAGAATGTGACAGTGTTGCACGTACAAGCCTGGGAAATCGGGATATCGCTGACGGATCACCACAAAACCATCCACCATGCCGACTCTCGGTGGAATAGCGATGGTGTCCATCCAGGTTGGTCCGAAAGTGGCGAGGGGCATATTGGGGTCTCCGCTGATAAGCCCGTCCGACGTTGCGATCACCTGAAACGGATGGATATGAATATGGTGCGGGTGCCATTGACCACTGCTGTTCGTGATAGTCCACTCGATTACCGAACCGAGATTGATGGTCTGGTTAATGACCGACCCACTGAATCGAACACCGTCCATAGTGAAGTTGGCCACGAACGTGCCGCTGTCGTTGGGGATTTCAGGGCCCCCGGAGTTCGCCTGAGCGTAAACTAGAGGCCGGTTTTGCGTGACTTCGCCGAGCGTGATGTCGGGAAGTGTCGGGGAGACGGGAAGCGGTCCAGTAGGGAGCGCCTGAACGAATGGAGCGCCGGCCACTTCGATACGTGCCAAAACGACCGGGGGGGGTGCGCCTCCTCCTCCCTGAGCGAAGCCCTCGTTAGTGATATCGTAAGTTCCGGCCGTATCGATCTTAACCAAAACATCGGCCCGATTGGCCGGATGCACGGTAAATTGCGGAACGGTTCTCGTGGTGGGCAAAGTGAGCCCATCCAGGGAAATGAGATTCCAGTTGTTTCCACCAGAGAGGGTCAAAGACGCGGTCCGTCGAGCACTAGCGTTCAGAATCCGAAGCCTGAGCACCTGGCCCGGACGACACTGAATGGTGGGCTGATACTCACCGTTCACGACGAAGACAGAATCACCGGCGGCGAAAGGGTTCCCCATCCCCGTGATTGTGTAAGGAGGGACCTGGTACGGGTCGCTCAGCGGCACCGGATTCACGGCGGCTTCGTTGTTAAAGCCCACCATTTGATTGGCGTGCCCGTCCGGAACGGCCGCAGTTCTCGATCCGGCGAGAATGTCGCCACCCAACTGCAACTCGTTGATATTGAAGACAAGATCGGCGGCAGCCGCGATCTCCGGCACGTCGTCTAAACCGCCCTCGATAATGATGGCCCCGATCATACCGCTGAACAGGTGCATGGAAGTTGCCCCATGCTTGTGCGGGTGATACCAATAGGTACCGGCGGGGTGGTCCCTCGGGATGTCATACTCGTAAACGTACGTACTTCCCGGCATGATTTCGAGCAGCACATTGTCTTGGGCCGGCGAGACATGAAAGCCGTGAGTGTGCATGTTGACAGTGTTGAAGTTGTGTGGCGTATTCGCATCCGCGGGCGCCGGCACCGGGTGTACATTCGGGGGCAGGTTATTGATGATGGGCAATTTGAAATTGTCGCCCGGCTTCAATCGAATTGTCGGAGGACTAACGGTGCCGTTGATGGTTCGGGAGCGGAAGTTCCGAGGACCATTCGGAGTCCCGACGACATTTGTCGCAAAGTCTATGTTGAACGGCACTTCCAGCGAGCCACCCACAGAACTGAATACCTCTGGTTGCACGAAGCCTACCGGTGGTGGTGTGGGAGTCGGCGTGGGTGTCGGCGTAGGAGTCGGCGTGGGTGTCGGCGTTATCGTGGGGGATGGAGTGGGGCTGGGAGGGACGGCACCGTTAGAGAAAACATACTGTTCTCTACTGCCTCCGCACCCAGCGACGGTCGAGGTGGCGAGGAATCCCGCGCTGACTGCTCCCGCTTTCCGGAAAAAATCTCTCCGGGAAACTTTCGATTGATCTTGATGATTGTTTGGCACAACACCCTCCTTGCTGGCTCGTTGTTTTACAGCAACGGTGTATACCCTTCTGAATATGGTCAATAGTATACATTAGGATGTTGCTATTATAAAGAAAGAGACATCCGGAATCGGCGTATATTGCGGGACCCCCTAAGATTCTGGTCTGAGTTCTACATCCACCGCGCACTGATCTGGATCATTGTGGAGACCCATTACCGTGCTAAGGTGTAATTGACGAGCGAATCTATCGTCGTCTCAAGATGGAGAACCAACTCAATGACCCAAGCCGCAACCCTCGACAGCGCCAAATCCTCTCCTTTAACACCCGAACTTCTCAAGTGCATGGACGCCTATTGGCGAGCGGCCAACTACCTCTCCGTGGGGCAGATCTATCTGTTCGATAATCCCCTGCTCAAAGAGCCACTCGAGTTTGCCCACGTCAAGCCGCGACTGCTCGGTCACTGGGGAACCACGCCGGGGCTGAACTTCATTTACGTCCACCTCAACCGAGTCATCAAAGAGCACGACCTCAACGTTGTCTATGTAGCCGGACCCGGACACGGAGGTCCCGGTATCGTTGCCAATACCTATTTGGAGGGCACCTACAGCGAGGTCTATCCCAACATCTCTCAAGACGAGGGCGGTCTCAAGCGACTCTTCAAGCAGTTCTCCTTCCCCGGGGGTATCCCAAGTCACGTGGCCCCGGAGACTCCGGGTTCCATCCACGAAGGCGGGGAGCTTGGATACTCCTTGTCTCACGCCTTCGGAGCCGTCTTCGACAATCCCGACCTGCTGGTGGCTTGTGTGGTGGGAGACGGCGAAGCCGAGACCGGGCCACTCGCCACCAGTTGGCACTCCAACAAATTTTTAAATCCCGTCGTCGACGGGGCGGTACTACCGATTCTGCATCTCAACGGTTACAAAATCGCCGGGCCTACGGTGCTGGCGCGCATACCTCACGAAGACTTGAAATCGCTTTTTCGAGGCTACGGGTATGAACCGTATTTCGTCGAGGGCGAGGATCCCACCGACATGCATCAGTTGATGGCCGCCACCATGGATACCGTTGTCGCGTCCATCCAGAAAATCCAGGAACGGGCCCGAACGGAAGGCTTCCAAGGACCCGTCCGCTGGCCCATGATCGTATTGCGTTCTCCTAAGGGATGGACGGGGCCAAAGTCCGTCGACGGAAAGCCGATCGAGGGTACCTTTCGCGCCCATCAGGTTCCGTTATCAGACATCGAACGTCCGGGTCATCTTAAAATCCTAGAAGACTGGATGAAAAGCTATCGGCCGGAAGAGCTTTTCGACCAAAACGGTAAGCTCCGGGACGAACTTGCCGAACTTGCCCCCACACGGGAACGACGGATGGGAGCTAATCCTCACGCCAATGGCGGCAAGTTGCTGCGAGACCTTGAGATGCCGGACTTCCGTCAGTACGGGGTAGAGGTCCCCGCTCCCGGCGCCGTCGATGCCGAGGCGACCCGGGTGCAGGGCGAGTTCCTGCGCGACATCATGACCGCCAACATGACAAATTTTCGCATTTTCAGTCCAGACGAGACCGCCTCAAATCGATGGGGATCGCTGTTCGAGACCACCGATCGCTGCTCCACGGCTGAAATTTTGCCAGGCGACGAGCACGTCACACCCGAGGGCCGCGTGATGGAGATGCTCAGTGAGCATCAGTGTGAAGGCTGGCTCGAGGGCTATCTCCTGACCGGTCGCCATGGCATGTTCAGCTGCTATGAAGCCTTCATCCACATCATCGACTCGATGTTCAATCAACACGCTAAATGGCTGAAGGTGGCCCACCAGATCCCTTGGAGACGACCGATCGCCTCCTTGAACTACCTGCTCTCCTCGTTGGTCTGGCGTCAGGATCACAATGGCTTCAGCCATCAGGACCCGGGGTTCATGGACCACGTGATCAACAAGAAGGCTGAGATCATTCGCGTGTACCTTCCTCCGGATGCCAACACTTTGCTCTCGGTCACCGACCACTGTTTGCGCAGTCGCGACTATGTCAATGTGATTGTGGCGGGAAAACAACCCGCCGCTCAATGGCTAGACATGGACAGCGCCGAAAAACACTGCGCCGCCGGCCTTGGCATCTGGGCTTGGGCCAGCAACGATTTCGGGGGCGAACCCGACCTAGTAATGGCCTGCGCTGGGGACGTGCCCACTTTAGAGACTCTGGCCGCGGTGCAACTGCTTCGAGAGAAGTTTCCCGACCTCAAGGTTCGTGTCATCAACGTTGTGGATCTCATGAAGCTGCAACCGCCGAGCGAGCATCCACACGGTCTCACCGATCGAGATTTCGATGCGTTGTTCACCACCGACAAGCCGATCATCTTCGCCTTTCATGGCTATCCGACCCTGATCCACCGACTAACCTATCGTCGCACCAACCATAAGAACTTGCACGTACGCGGCTACAAGGAAGAAGGCACCACGACCACCCCCTTCGATATGGTCGTACAGAACGATTTAGATCGGTTCCGTCTCTTCAATGACGCGGTCGCGCGTCTGCCACAACTCAGTGCCCAAGCAGCCTACGTCCACCAGTTCGTCCAAGAGAAGTTGACCGAACACAAAGTCTACATCGAGGAACACGGCCAAGACTTGCCGGAGATTCGAGACTGGAGATGGCCGTCGTCGCCGTCGTAGACTACACGGAGAAGGGCTTACCTAAAACTTCACGGGGAGAATTCGCTTTTGAAAATTTCATGCTTTAGCACCCAACCGTACGACCGCGAATACCTTGAGTCGGCGTCCAGAAAGACCCCGATCGAGTGGGATTTTCTAGAGACGGGACTCACGGCCAAAACCGCAATTCTAGCGGCCGGGTCTCTCGCCGTCTGCTGCTTTGTCAACGATACGTTAGATCGGGAAACTCTGGTCGCCCTACGAGCGGTGGGCGTCAAAGGTCTGGCTTTGCGGAGCGCCGGCTACAATCACGTGGACCTTGTCGCCTGTCAAGAATTGGGATTGCGTGTAGGGCGCGTACCGGCCTACTCTCCTCACGCGGTCGCCGAGCACACCATCGCGCTCTTGCTGACCCTCAATCGGAAACTCCACAAGGCCTACAATAGGGTGAGAGAGGGCAACTTCTCTCTCCACGGTTTGATGGGATTCGACATGCACGGTAAGACGGTGGGAGTGGTGGGCACGGGCAAGATCGGCTCTATCGTGGTGGACATTCTGCGGGGCTTTGGCTGTCACGTGCTAGGACACGATCCGGTCCCGTCGCGAACAGATATCGAGTACGTGGACCTTCCTTTCCTCCTCAAGGCTTCGCGAGTTGTGACTCTGCATCTGCCTCTCACTCCCGAGAGTCATCATCTCATGGATCGTGGTACCTTTGCGGCGATGCCGCCGGAAGCCATCCTCGTCAACACTTCGCGCGGGGCTCTAGTTGATACCCGCGCTGCCATCGACTCTCTGAAGTCTGGACACCTGGGGGGCCTCGCTATCGACGTTTATGAAGAGGAAGCTGATCTCTTCTTCCGGGACCTCTCGGACACGGTTATTCGCGACGATGTTTTTGCCCGCTTGCTCAGCTTTCCCAACGTGCTCATTTCCGGGCACCAGGCCTTCTTCACTGGAGAGGCCCTCAAAGCCATCGCGGACGTCACCGTGGAGAATGTGATGTGTTTCGCCGAGGACCGATCGCTTGGAGACAACGAAGTCCGCTTTGAGGCCAAATGACCTGGAGCATAACGTCCTCCCTTCGGTCGTTCCGGTCCTACTCGTGCTCACTGAAAGCTCCTAGCATCAGCAGCACTGATACGAACGTCGCATTGCCCCAAGATGGCGCATAGAGTATCATGAGTTGTCGGAGACTCTTCTCCGCTCGCTTTCGTGCTGCAAGCTTACGCACGCAGGTGCCGTTCTGAGCTCCTACTGATCGAAAGCGAGTCACTATGCTAATTATTGGAATCCTTCTCCTCGTCTCTGGCGTCGCCGCATATTTCATGTTTTCCGGCGTGCTCGGTCTCGGCCTCATTGGCGGCGGCCTGTTCGCGTTGTTCCGCTTCGCCATGGAACAGACCGACGGACCCAAGCGTGAACCGCGCGAGTACGGTGGCAGCGGGCAATCGACCTATAACTTGTCTAGCAAGCGTCCGCCCCGCCGATAGTACCTTAGTCCTCGGGCTGTTTGGACTCGCGGCCTTCGTTATGCCGGTCTTCCTGAAGACTCAATAAGCGGATTCCTCGGAGCAGGCGACCCCGGGCCAGAACATCGTCGGCTTCTGCCCAGTGTCCGGCTCCGCGCAAAAGATGAGCGGCTCTCTGCTGAGCGGCATCCAAGAGCACATGGTTAGGCGCGAACTTCGATTCCGCCGCGATCACAGTGGACTTGATACGAACGATTCCCGTGGCTCCCCGTCGCAGCAATGCACGACCTGCGGTCAATCCAGCATCGAGTTGGCGTACCGCCTCTATGGGAATACTGCTTCCTAAGCCGGCACGGATCCGATAGCGAATCCAATCGTGAAATGGCAAGGCGCCCTTGGCCAGATGAGCCAGATCTTCTAGAAAAAAGGTTTGACAACTGGCCCATGTCAGTGTGCGCTGCGCGACGGCTTCTTCCCTCAGTTTCAAGGCGTCCTTACGACGCTGGGGCGTGCGGCCGGGACCAAAAGCCAGACAGTCGGACAAAGACTCGGCCGCTGCTGGGCCGCCGACTTTCTCGACCGCCTCGCGCAGGCTCGTTTCTGCTTCGTCAAAGCGCTCCAAGGCCAAAAGGCTTTCCCCCCGGCTCTGGGAACATTGGTGCCACTGGAGGGCCTGGGTTGGTCGACCAGACAGTCGAAACAACGCTCCCACGGTCTCAGGGGAGCGGCACTCAGTCGGATCGTGTTCCATTCCGCAGAGGGCCCGCAACACTACCAGGTTCTCCCATTGCTCCCCGTACCAAGCCGCGTCGCGTATCTGCCCAAGCTCCACCAAGCGCACCCACAGTCGGCAGCACCTCAGTGTCTTGCCCGCCTCGAAGAAGGACCTACCCGCCTCGCTGAGCGCACCCAACAAGCGTGTCTCAAGTTTCTTACCGGCCGGGTCGGTCGCCAAGGACTCCAACTCTGTACGCAAGGCTCCCCACAAATCAGGGTTCTCTAAATCTTGAGCGAACTGACGCTCTTTAAGCCAACGCTCGACCTTGGCGGCAGAGCCGTCCAACTTTCTTTCCCGCAGTCGGGCACACAAATCAGGAACCCAATGCGCGCTCCCCTCGTCGAATTCTGGCCCCAAGCCTCCGGTATCGTCAAGACGGCTCACCAGCAGGTCGTCGGCTTGGTCGTTGAGGTGAGCCAGCATGGAACGATAGCGGTCATCCTCCGCGAGGTCGGTGTGAGACAGATTCTTGCTGAGGTCCCCGGTCAGCACCACCGCGCAGGCGAAAGGCAGATGGAAAACCACCTGCGATCGCAGAAAAGCCACTCCGTTGAGCAGAATGAGAAGCCCTTCCATACCGGCGGCCGAGGGCACGTCCAGACAGAGAACGACCTCGAAACGCCCCGGACTGTGACTCTGAGGGAAGACGACAACCATGGGCGACCATTGACGCTCCGGCACCTCAACTCTAAGCTTGGGAAGCTCTTGGACCAGATGAACCCAGGCCACACAGGTGGCCGATAGTATTCCCAAGGTAACACTATGACTGATCGGTTTCCGGTTGACCTCCATACGAAGTGGGGCGTATGCCGCCGTCCGGACGAGAGCGGCGTGCTCCGGGAGTTGACCCCACCAACGCCTTATCGTCCCCACGCGAAGCGGTTCCCTCACCGTCAACCGGTTCACCGCTGTACCGATAGGAAAAGAAGATTCTCGAATCTCTAAGACCTCCAAAGATTCGTCGTCAACGAGAAGGTTCCATCCCCTTTCCCCGTTCCACGACTCGACGAAAAGTTCCGTCGGACCAAGGGTTCTGAGGGCATTCAAGGCGACGGCCAGTTCGTAGACTCTCCGGTCGACCGGATTGAGAAGTTGGTTCCACAAATCTTTGAACTGGTCGGCATCCAGGGGGGCGCCGTTATCTTCAAAAGTGGCCTTGGAGGACTCTAAGTGGACGACAAATCGGGTGGCTCCGCCGATCACCGCCGAGGCCAGAAGATTGAGAACGTAGAGCCGAGGTTCCGGGAGCGCGAATCGACGGAGCTTCTCCAGAGCCTTTCCGGCCGTGATGGTGAAAACGCCGCTCGACTCGGCTTGACCCGTGCGTTTCAGCTCGTCGAGAACGGTATTGAGGCCTAGCAGTTCCGACCCGCTCCCCTCCCCTTTTAACGGCACTCCGGCTCGGCTTCTAGCTGGCGAAGTTGAAGGTCTCCAAGGAACTCAAGTTGGGTAGGATTTGTCGTAATCGATTCCATTTGCTGGTCTTCTTCGCGTAGTCATCGAGCATCTCTTGGCTCAAGTGATTTTTAGGACCGAAAACAACTTCGGGGTCGTTGATGAGTTGGCCGTTTTCGTCGAGCACAGGAAGTCCATCGCTACGAATCGGGGTACCGTTCTCGTCGCGTTTGATGGTGTACTGTCGAACGCCATTGGCGGCCTCCTTGTAGTCGCCTTCAAAAGCCGAAAAGGTATCGTGGGCGAAGTCTTTGGACCACACCAGGGCTCCAACTTCAGAGTTCACCTCGCTGCTCAAAAGGTCCAAATTGTAGGTCGAGACAAGACTCGCCTCTTCGTCCATAACTGCGGTTTTGGCGTGCAGTTTACGGTCTCCGGTGGCCACGAACAGCTTCATGTTGGGAGTGGTGGCCAGAATTTTGGGCCAATCTTCAAGGAAGAAAGCTTGGGTGACCGCGCTGTCCGTGCTGGACGGGCTGTTGGTCCCGAGAAGAATCTCCACTCCCCGCTTGCCGGCGTCTTGCAGCTCTTTAAGAAGATTTTTGGTCAGCACAATGTACGGGTTCTCGATGAGGATGTTTTTTTGTGCACTGCGGGCCAGATTCACCAACTGCTGCCCGAACTGATCTTGCGCCGTACTGACCACGGACGTGCGGTCTAAAATCTTGATCTCGGCGTCCCTCAGAGGTGACTCGGGCTCATTGTAAGTGCCTCGCAGTTCAGGAAACTTCACGATCTCGGCAGCCAGCTTCCTGAGTTCTTTCTTTTCCCGGCGACCAGGCTCGCGCTTAGCTCCGGCTTCGGGAAGCTGCTGGAGAGCCAAATTGTAGACATCTTCAGCCACTTGCTGCTGGGCTTCCGGAGAGGCGCGAAGGTCGTTCTTCTCTTGCTCAGAGAAAGCATCTCCTTTGATCCAACTGTCCATGATGGTGTAGGCGCCCAAAAGCTCGATGTCCCGCTTGACCCAGTTGCCAAACAGGTCGGGACCGACCTTCTCGTTGATCCAGGGCGCTCCGTACTCCACTTCGAAAGCCTCGCGTAAAGCGTGCGCAGTCGGGGCACCTTCGAGGTAAACGTCGGTATCGCGCCAAGCGGCTTTAGAGTCTTTAGGATCGACGAAGTACTCATAGCCGATGTTCCGACCGCCGGTAATAGCCCGCTCGCCATCCACTTCTAAAATCTTGTCGTGATTGCTGGCCGCGATGTAGTTCTTCCCAGGGTGAAGAATTCCATCGATCAGCTTCTTGTAGTGTGGGTGATAAACTTTGGCCTCAGCGTTCGGCAGAGCCGTCACTTCTTGAAGATAGTCTCGTCCGCCGATGTGAGACTTGAATCCTCGGGTTCCGAAAGTGTCGCCGGTGGCGTCCACCATAATCTTCGTTTTCACGCCGTCTTGGCTAGCCTTCTTGTAAATCAAGCCGAGCATGGCTTTGCCGAACACGTCGTGGTCCCAGCAAAAGTATTGCGTATTGATGGTCTCAGTGGCGCTCTCAAGAACCTTCCAGCGGGCGTTCCAAGCTTCGGAATTGTCCACCAGCAGTCGGGCCTTGCCGTCTCCGCCGGAGTTGTAGATCTGGTCGAAGGTTCCACGCAAAGTAAGGGCGGGGTCCGAGGACTCGCCGGACGTCTGAAACCCATCTTTGGGTGCGCCGGAAGCTTTTGCCGCAGGCTCACTCACCCTTGGCGAGGAGACATTCTGGGCGTTGGTCATAACGTGGCTGCTGGTCAAACGAATCTTCATAGGCTCAATATAAACCCCGGCCCTGAAAATGTTCTCAAATTATGAACGAGATAGCTCGCTTATTACAGTTTTGTTCCACCTAGGCACTCAAATGGAGAAATACCGGATCCGTGTGCCTGCAGTTGGCGACGTCGCCCAGAAGGCAGCCGAGACTGCCTCAGCCAATCTGCCGACCTCCCGCTCAGTGGCTTGTCTTTTTTGCTGATTTGGAGGGGCCCACGCTGTTGGAGCGTTGATAAGCCTGCTGTTGGGATATCTGATACAACATCTCAGACTGAATAAAATTGCCTGGAGGACAATTTAACTACTGGACGCATTCCTGCAAGTAGAGGAAATTGGGTTCTGGAGGGGTCAGTTGCGTTTCTTTCACTTTGTTATTCTAGTGTTGTTTGCTTTTGTGTCGCGGGGTGTGAGACCGACACGCAGAGCGGTGACGCTGCGTCGGGCGCTTCAGGCTTAGGTTCAAGTGAACTCCCCAGTCATCAGCTCAGTCGAGAAGTCGCTTTGAATTTTGAGATGGAACCTCTTACACCTGAGGAATATGGGCAGCAAGTTCGAGCCCAGGCAATTCGGGCCCATGGCCGGATTATTGAAGCACTTTCTCTGGGAATGCGCGACATTCGCCTGGTGGCTAGGGCTCAAGGAGGAGCCTATTGGGCGAGTGTCTTCTTCCTTGTGTTGCTGGTCTCAGCTTTAGCACTATCGGCTGAGGCACAGCCCGGAAACGGTGAGCTTACTTCCCTAAGATTTGAAGCGGCCGAGGTGGGAGAGAGCTTCGTTTTAAATGCGGAGGATAAGCGCTTTCTACAAGCGGAGTCTGGGGCAAGTTGCGAATTTTGGGGGCAGGCCTTCGACCTTCCCTCGGCCTTGCGTGCAGGGCGAAATTCTATCGAGGTCGGAATTCGGGTTGCCTACGAAGGAGACGAAACCAAGCTGGCCGAGGCGTGGAACGCTTTCAAGTTGACGAACTTTCCGAATCGCAGCCTTGAGTTTCCTCCGGGAGACTTTGGGGATGATGCGCGGGGCACCTACCCCATCTTCTTGGTCCTCCGGAAGGGCCACGCTATGGTGCGGATCCGTTGCGACTTTATCGATCCTGTTGTCTCGGGGGAAAATCCTGTTTCCGAGGAAGAACAAGTCGCACTCATGACTCGCATCAAGGATAAGGCGTTGCAAAAAATCGAGGCGATTGACCAGCCTGCGGTCACCCCCCTGGAAGTAGACTTTCAGATTGTTCCCAACGCCAACCCCATCCGAATCACGGCAAGTGCGTCTCCATCTCCTTTTCCCGTTGGATTTAGTGGAGGTTTAACTTCTCTCTCCACCGGGACCTATGATCCGAACTTGCTGGACATTGAATTTGCCCCTGATCGCAAACTGGACTTCTCTCTACCGAATCTACCCCCAGGCAACTACCTGTTAGACATCACAGCAATGGATGCGCTCGGTCGGTCGGAAAGTTTCGAATACAACTTCTCGGTTGGTCCACCGTCTAGTCCGAACACGGAAACCCGTTCGTCCACCAAAGACGCCCTCATTTACGAGAAGAGTCCTCATTCCAACGAGGGCGTCAATCCTATACTAACCTTGGAGAAAATCAACGGTAAGGCGGCTCGAAATCTTCTGGGCTTCGATCTCTCTAGCGTAAACACCAGCGCCTTGACCAGCGCGATCCTGGTTCTTTCCATCGACCCCTCCGACCAGGTGACAGGTTGGGGAAACGGAGAGACCGTGACGGTCGATCCAGTAACCATAGCTTGGCAGGAAGGTAACGGAAAAAGTTACGGATTGTCTAACAATCAAAAATTTGCGGGTTCAGGTTCGGGTACAACTTGGTTTAGCCCTATTGATGAAAACATCAGCAATACGTGTGCGAACTCCGTGACTCAGTGGAATGGTGGTGCCACTTACGCCAGTCAGGGCACAGCACCCGGTCTTATCGTGAACAACCATCAAACTGGTGAACTACGTTTTGACGTTACTCAAGACGTGATCAACGGCGCTCCCAATGGTTGGCTTCTTCGAAAAGAGAAGGAGAACCAAGGCTCCAAAGTCAGTTTCTACTCAAAAGAAGGCGCTGGGGCCGCTGGAAAATCCGATCTCGCACCTCGCCTGATTTTAGAATGTGGCAACACGTCGGCTCAAGCTCCTTCGACTGGGGTGCTGGCTAGACTTTTCAACTTCTACCATGGGTCCCCCCAGCTAACAGCGGTCATTTCAGAATCAGAGCGGCCGACACTGAAAAGAACCCTACAACAGAGCCCTGTGGCGGCCTTCGTTGGAGAGCAATTCGTGACGGGCTTTGCCGGACAACAACCCTTCGTCAAAATGGGAGTTCGAGCGGCCTATCGGTCTTGGCTGCGTGGGACTCCCACGCTTGTCCTGGAAGGACTGGAAAGCGTCGTCTCATAGACACCTTCTGAAAACATCGCCCGTGTTGGCGTCTTTGAGAGCGGCTTGGACAGTCGGAAAGGATTTGAGGTGAAGACTATGATGTCGAAGAGAAAAAATGCAAGTTCGTTCTTTACGCTCTGGACCACATGGCTGTTATTAGGACTTTCGGCGCTTGCGCAGGCTCCCTTTCCAGTTAGTGGTGGTCAAGCGGGGGACTTACTCAGCGACCCCGCGTTCGCATATGCTTTCGCTTTCAAAGAGTCTTTTCGATACGAGGAGTCGCTGGCCGAGGTCCGCAAGGTGGCTGCGGCGCACGCCGGCACCGAGTTGGAAGCGGCGGCCAAAACAGAGATTGCATCAATGCTTAGCTTGATGAGCTACCGAGCGGCCGAAGAGGGGAACTCCGCTCTTGCCGCTGATCTGCGGAGCCAGAGTGATGCTGAGTGGCAGAGCATAATCAACCGCTATCCTTACACCAAATACTGGTTCGAAGCTCGAGCAGAACTTATCCACAGCGGCCCTCCAGAATATTATGCGTTACTTGAGGAGGTCAGTGGGGTTTCTTATGACGATGTGCGCACCGGCAAGCTTTTGCGAGTAGAAGGGGACAAGATACCCATTCAGTACCGGCAATATGTGATGGACCTCTTCAGGCACGGAGGGTCCACCGCTACGCGTGAGGAGCAAGCGAATTTCCGACTCTTCTTTTTGCGGAGCTTTCCCAAGTCTGGGAGCATTTCGGATCTGCAGTACTACTACTTAACAGAGGGATACGACACCCTCAATGATGACCTTGATACCACACCGGCTGTTCTGGAAGTCGCGGCGCCACAAGATGGCGCTGTCGTCTCTCGCGATGGCGCCATCTTGATGGCCTCCGCTCACGACGGAGATATTCGCTCTCGTCAAGTTGAGATGAGCAATTCCATCGTGGAGCTGGACGGCGAGGACATTCTATCGGCCTGTGAACTCGACTACCAGATCGATGCGACCGGTCCAATCTTCGCCACAGTGACAATTCGTTATGTGCCTCCTGCCCCATTGTCGGTAGGATCACACACTTATCGAGTGGCGATACGAGAATCGGCTGAGGGCCAGGTGACCGAGAAGGTCATTAACTTCACCGTCTCCGAAAACCCACCCCCGCCGCCTCCGGGCCCATCCATCCACGTGTTCAACTCTGTGACTCAGTGGAACGGTGGTGCCACTTACGCAAGTCAAGGCACCGCACCCGCTCTTATCGTAAACAACCATCAAACTGGTGAACTACGTTTTCGGAATCCGGGAGAGACACCCTCCGGATGCGCGATAAGAACACGATTCATGGGAGTCACGGCTTCGGGGATGGTGTCCCATTCGACCACAAAACCCGCCTTCTCCAACCGGTATGTCCGCTCGATGTCAGCCGCCAACTCCACCCCTAGGCTCGCGCGCAGGGCCCGGGGTGCTTCTTGAGCCGTTCCTGTGTAACAACACGGAACGACCGCTATGGGCACGTTGTGGGCGAGCGCAAGGTCCAGACACCTATCCGTGCGTGATGCGCAGGCATGGACTGCGATAAGACCGGTCTGGCTCTTTATGGGCTCGGCATAAGACTTGAGACTTGAGGTGACCCGACGCACCCGTCCCCTAACCTCGGGGAAAGCCAATTCCAGGCTGTCTCTAACCTCACGAGCGGAGTCCGACTCCTCTCGGTCCAACAGAAGCACCTCTTCGACATCCCGGCCGAAGATCGCGAAGAGATAACCCGTCAAACCATGTCCGCAACACAGGTCGATTATTCTTGGAGTGTTCAAGCGTTTGTGAACGCAGGCATAGACCTCGAAGCTTTCGACAACTTCTTTGACTCGGATGCAACGCTGGGTGGCGAGAGCCTCAAGGACCTGTAGAATACGGCCTCTTTGAGCCAATCGTTTCACGGCGACAGGATCGATTCGTCGTCTCCACCGTGCTAGCCAAGAGTTCTCTTGATTGAAGTCGCGGAAGACACGAAATTGACTCATCTGGGCTCGTCTATCGGCGCCCGGGCGATGTTCGTCCCAGCAAGCGAGCGACTATGTTCCTGAGACAAAGGTCGTGAAGAAGTCCTGGAAGGTCAAAACCGTCAGGCCTCCCGCGAAGAAAGAGACGTTCGTGGCTTCGGCTTCCGCGAGACTGTTACCGTTGACATCGAGAGCGAAAACAACCACATCGTAGCGAACGGCCAGAAGGTCATCGAGGACGAGATCGAGGCTGGTGCCCGGGAAGTAGTCCACGAAACCCTCGATCACCAGGGTGCCGTCCCCAGCGTCATAGACAGAGACCACCAACTGGTCGACGCCGGCGTCGAAAAGGGGATCCCCGCTGTCGGGAACGTTCGCGGGGATGGGTATGGGCAGAAGATCCACCAAGTCCGCGTTGCTGAGAGCCACTCGAAACCCACCGGTGTCCACCGGAAAAGGCCCGCCTTGGATGCCGCCGTAGTCATTATAGTCGTTGTAGCCATTGCTCCCCCCGCACCCCACGGTGAAGGCAGCGAGAAAGAAACAAAAGATGAATTTAGAAAGTCTCGTCATTGGGTCATCCCTTCAGAAGTCCTGATGAGGTCTCTTCGGACCAGAGCCCTAATTCCATCCTCGTAACTCGACCGTAAACGTACGACCCTTCGCGAAGCAAAGAATATCATGGCGCGAAGC
The DNA here is from genome assembly GCA_037968995.1 of Candidatus Xenobia bacterium. Classification (GTDB taxonomy): domain Bacteria; phylum Vulcanimicrobiota; class Xenobia; order Xenobiales; family JADMJV01; genus JAEXNA01. The sequence continues at coordinate 1,774 of JBBKWP010000369.1, read as the reverse complement.
TGAGGCCGCCGTGACGTTCGATAGGTGCCTAACCGAGCTTACCGGTAAATCCGGACTTCGGTCTCGGTGCCCCGCAGTGCGCACAAGCGTCCTCACCGCCAACGGCCACCTTCTGACAGTAGGGACAACGCCAATCCTGCTTGTGAGCTTTCAAAAGGCGCTTAGGAGACCGCTTGGCCTTTAAAACTGGCCCTAAACTGCCGTGCTCGACCCAAAATCCGTGACAGGTTCCGCACATCTCCACCGGAACTCCCAAGTAGGGAACGCCGACGAGTTTGACCGCGCACTTGGGACAGGGACGCTCCCCAGCAAGGTGCTGGATGGGCGCTTCTTCCATCGGGTAGCGGCTCAGAAGGTTATGGGGCAGTCGGGTAAGCTTGGCCAGTTCGTCGAGTTCTTTGTGGTCAAGCCAGACGCCACCACAGTTGCGGCACTCTTCAATCTGGGTCGATCCAACCTGTAGAGCGATCATATTGAGGGCGCATTTGGGGCAACTTCTAGAGGAGGCCTCGCCCGCCGTGGCCGGCAGGTTGCGAGCGGTTCGAGCCCGTTCAACTCGCGCCAGGAAACCGTTGGAGGTGGTGGCCCCAGATGGGTCCGACGACCGACCGAAACAGGCGTCGGTCAGGCAGATGGTGTCGCAGTTGTCCAAAGCGCAAAAGGACGTTCCCCGAGAGGGACCGCTCATGTCGCAGCAGCAGAGACCGCAATCACAGCAACTCAACGAACAGCAGTGGTCAGTGTCGTTGCAAGGGTTGCAGTCGCATATGTTGCAGTCGCAGCAGGAACCGCACTCACAGCAGTCGACCTCACAGCAGTCTTGGGTACGAACAAAGCCGGCGCGAGACAAACGTTCTCGCCGTGAGCCCAGAGTCCCGGCCGCGGAAGGCTGGGGAAGCTTGCCTTTCAGCCGACCGTCGAGAGAAGCCAACAAACCGTAGCACAATTTGCCTTCAGGACCGAGGGCCAGACGATCGAGCCCGTCACGCAGATTCTCCAGACGCCGAAAAAACGCCGGGCGAATCTCGACGCTTTTCAGATTTCCCTGACAAGCCCAGGAAAAGGCGTTGAAGGTCAGATTCCGCCGATCCTCGTCGAAGTCGACAAGAGCGTCCCAAAGATATAGAAATCCGCCTAGGTTGCGCCCGAACTCCCTCAGCGGATCTTCGAGTTCCGGTTGTCGGTGTAATCTCGCGATGACGGCGAAAACCTCTCCCAACGAACGCGAGGTTGGTTCAGCCAGCGCGTCAAGCGTCGCACCAACCTTCTTTTCCACCGCGAATTGCGACTTTGCCAGACCTGTGATCGCCTCTACGGGAAAGCCTTGCCGACCAAGGTACTCTTCGGCTTTGCGGAATTTCTTTTGATAGACCGAGCGCGCTGCCCACGATTTCCACGCATGCCCATCTTGGGCATCGTCTTCAAGTTTCGAACTGGTCAGCAAGAGATTCAGGGCCGCCATGGTTTCACCCACCGGCCCGCTCATGGGCTTGACCGCCACGTTCTTGAAAGGCAACGCCGTGCAGGGGCGTTGCTCAGAGGGACGGTCCGGGGTTTGCTCGAGCGCTGAGGAAAGCAAGAGCCAGAAGGTGATGTCGTAGTTTGTCAGCAGCGAGGAGACACGCCCGCCAAATCGCGTCATGGCGTGACACGCCGAGCAGAAATGACTGGCGTAAAGGCGTCTTTCTTCCGGTGTTAGGGCGCAGCTTTGGAGTCGAAGAAAACCGAACATGGTGGATAGTGGTTAAATCTTGGCTGGATATTCCCTGTAGGT
>JBBKWP010000368.1:0-38629 GCA_037968995.1 Candidatus Xenobia bacterium | reverse complement strand
CTTCTTAGGGCGTGGTTAAAGCATCGGGATCCTCACGCCGCGCTCTTTGGCACATTTTTGGGCGGCTTCGTAACCCGCGTCGGCGTGACGCATGACGCCCAACCCCGGATCGGCCAGCAGGACTCGTCCCAGGCGCTCTCGGGAGTTGTCCGTCCCATCAGCGACCACAACCATTCCAGCGTGCTGGGAAAAGCCAATGCCTACGCCGCCACCGTGGTGAAAGGAGACCCAATGCGCTCCGCAGGCGACGTTCGACATGGCGTTCAAAAGCGGCCAGTCGCTCACGGCATCGCTCCCGTCTTTCATCGCTTCGGTTTCGCGATTTGGAGAGGCCACCGAACCGGAGTCGAGGTGGTCTCGGCCGATCACGATCGGAGCGCTGACTTTACCTTTGCGAACCAACTCATTGAAGATCAAGCCGAGTTTGTGGCGTTCACCATATCCCAGCCAGCAGATGCGAGCGGGCAAACCTTGGAAGGCGACTTGAGCCTGCGCTTTGGTGATCCATCGCTTGAGTCCCTCGTCGTTGGGAAAGGTGTCGAGGACGGCCTGGTCGGTGCGATGGATGTCGGCCGGATCGCCCGACAGCGCGACCCATCGGAAAGGGCCGCGTCCTTCACAGAACTGTGGTCTGATGAAAGCCGGCACAAACCCGGGAAAATCGAAGGCGTTTTTCACTCCCGCTTTTTGGGCTTCGGCTCGGATGTTGTTGCCGTAGTCGAAAACGATAGAGCCTTTCTCCTGAAAATTGAGCATGGCTTGCACTTGGCGACCGGCGGTCTCCACCGCGAGCTTCTGGTATTTTTCGGGTTCGCTATCTCGTAGCTTCTTGGCTTCATCGGAGGTCATCCCGTCTGGGACATAACCGTTGAGCATATCGTGGGCGCTGGTCTGGTCGGTGACCACGTCGGGAACGACACCTTTTTTGAGAATATCCGTGAAAGCCGTGGCGGCATTAGCGATGAGGCCGATGGAGAGCGGCTCTCCTTTTTGACACGCTTGCTTCGCCCAGCGTAAGGCTTCGTCCAGGTCGTCGGTGAGCTTATCACAGTATCGGTGCTCGACCCGACGCTCCGCGCGTGCGCGGTCGATTTCAACGCAGATGCAGACGCCGTCGTTCATGGTCACCGCTAGGGGTTGAGCGCCTCCCATTCCTCCCAGGCCACCGGTGAGGACCAGTTTGCCCTTGAGAGTCCCTCCGAAGTGTTGACGTCCCAGCTCAGCTAAGGTCTCGTAGGTGCCTTGAAGGATGCCTTGGGTTCCGATGTAGATCCATGACCCGGCGGTCATCTGTCCATACATCATCAGACCCGCCTTCTCGAGCTTTCGGAAGTGGTCCCAGTTCGCCCAGTTCGGTACTAAGTTCGAGTTGGCGATCATGACTCTGGGGGCCATATCATGGGTTCGAATCACGCCTACCGGCTTGCCCGATTGAACCAACAGCGTTTCTTCATCACCGAGGTCACGCAGGGACTTCACGATGGCCTCATAGCAGGCCCAATTACGAGCGGCTTTGCCAGTGCCTCCGTAGACCACCAAGTTGTTAGGATCTTCGGCGACTTCCGGATCGAGATTGTTCATCAGCATGCGCAACGCGGCTTCTTGCGGCCAAGACCGACAGCTGATCTTCGACCCTCTGGGGGCGACAATGGAGGTTTGGGTGGACATGGCGTTCTCCTAAAAGCGGTGTCAGCAGCCTTTAGGCTTTCGATGAGGGGAACCCTGCCTTATTTGACAGCGGACCGATTCCCGAGCCGTCTTCGAGAGTCTATCCTAAGTCCGAAGAGGGGAGGGAGAAGCTGAAGGTCTGCGATCGAAGGATCGCTTCGGCCAGACCGATGACTAGAAAATTTGTAATCAAAGCGGTTCCGCCGAACGAGACGAAGGGAAGCGGACTGCCCGTGACCGGAGCTACCCCGATGGTCATGGCGATGTTGAGGAGTCCGTGGATTGCGAAATGGAGGCCCAAGCCAATCAGTACGAGTCGTCGCAACGGATGACGCGTCTGGGTCGAATGCCAAAAGAGCCTGCCCACCAAGGTGGCTAGTAAGAGTGTGATGAAGCAACATCCCGCAAAGCCATACTCTTCGGCCAACACCGAAAAGAGAAAGTCTGAGTGAGCTTCGGGTAGAAAGTCGAGAGGGCCCTGAAGCCCTAAAAAGGCACCCTTGCCGGTCAGGCCTCCTGAACCTATAGCGATTTTGGACTGCTCAAGGTTCCACCCCAAGCCGCTGGGGTCTGAATGGGGGGCTAGAAAGACTTGGATTCGGTTCCACTGATACTCATCTAGGTACCAGGGGAGGAGAATGGCACCGCTCAGACCCAGCAGTGCCAAGGGTGGCCAGGCCAAGCCGCCAATGAAGGCCAGCAGCAGACAGGTCGCGGCCAATACTAAGGCGGTCCCGAGATCCGGCTGCAAGAAGATAAGACCGGCCGACACTCCGATCAAGGCGAAAGTGTAGAGAAACACCCTTGCCTGCGGAAGGGGGACTCGGCAGGTGATAGCCGCCGTTCCCATCAGCGCGAACAGTTTGGCAAATTCCGCCGGTTGGAAGCTTCCCAAGGGACCGAGGGAAAGCCACCGGGTCGCTCCGTTAATCTCGGTGCCCACAAACAGTACCGCTATCAAGCTCAGGACCGTGAATCCGAGGCCCCACGGAATCGCCTTCAATAAGCTCGTCCAGGCAAGGCGGGCCACAAGCAGGCCCAACAGTATTCCCACGAGGCCCATTATGAGTTGGCGGTGGGCGAGGGCGATGGGATAGTTGGCGCCGCGACTCAAGCTCCATAGGCCGACTAGGCCGAAAATCCAAAGGAGTATGGAGCAGACCCACAGCAAGGGATCTTTTGAATTCGGACGACTCACGGATGGCCCAGATTACGATCTCAGAGGATCAATACCTTTTCGGAAGGACCCCTCGGGCCGAGTCCAAATCATGCCGCCATGCGTCAAACCGGAGCCGTACCCTCTCAAATCTTGCGCGATCTTATCGCTACCGGCAGGGTTTCCAGCCGTGAACCTGTTCCCGACGGAAATATTCAGCCCGCCTCGCTCGATCTTCGTCTGGGCGATCGGGGCTATCTCGTGAGGGCGGCGTTTTTGCCGCGTCACGGGGAAACCATCGAAGACGCTCTACAGGTCTATCGCCAGGAAACTCTCGATCTGCGCGAGGGGGCGATGCTCAAGAAGAACTGCACCTACGTTCTAGAGTTGCAAGAGAGTCTGAACCTCCCTGAGCAAGTTCACGCTTACACCAATAACAAGAGTAGCACCGGACGAATCAACGTGTGGGTCAGAACCTTAGTGGACCGGTTGGCACGATTCGACAAGATACCCTATGGCTATGAGGGCAAGCTTTACGTCATGGTCACTCCTCGGTCGTGGTCGATCCGAGTGGCCAGCGGCCTAGCCCTCAATCAGGCGAGATTTTTGGTCGGTGACAACAGACTCACCGATCTCGAACTCGATATGACTCATCAAAGGATCGGACTCATCTACAACCACCGCGGTGAGAAGATCCCTTGTGAACTCGACAAAGGTGTGTTGTTGAGCGCCGACTTGAGCGGTCAGGTGGCCGGCTACAGAGCTTGCCACAACGATCGTTTCCTAGACCTCACCGGCGGTTCGGTACACAAGGCCGAGGAGTATTGGGAACCGGTGCTCGCCGAGCGCGGCGAGGTCTGTTTGCAGCAGGGCGAATTCTATATCATGGTTACTAAGGAGTTTCTTCGCGTACCTCCGAGCTACGCTGTTGAGATGGTCGCCTATGACATTCAAAGTGGGGAATATCGCTCACACTACGCTGGGTTTTTCGACCCGGGATTCGGATTTGGCGAGGACGGTCAGATTCATGGGACCCCCGCCGTCTTGGAGGTCGATCCGCACGAAGACGTCATTATGCGTCACGGACAGCCTATCTGCAAAATGGTCTACGAACATATGGTCAAGGCTCCCGATCGACTTTACGGCAGCGACCTCGCCTCGAACTACCAGAACCAGCGGGGGCCGCAACTCGGCAAGCAGTTCACTAAATATCCTATAGCGGCCTCCTAGGACATTCCTCCTGATTCGAGAGGAATGTGTTCTCCTTCACAGAGGTTCTGGAGTCTCATCGCTTAGTCTGAGGTCGAAAGGTGTTCAACCCAATGACTATGATAGCTGAACTCAACCAATCGGAACTGCCCGCGTTCGATGTCACCGGACCTTCATCCAAGCCACCATGCTCGTCGTCCATTCTGTTTGACGCGGTCCCCTTCCAGCACCCCGTCCTACGGGTCCTCGAAAGCGACCTCTGTCCCAAGTCGCGCTGCAACGACGTGGACCGTGCCATTATGGGAGCTTCGTTGGGAGGGTAGTTGCGAGTCGACTCACCAGACAACGTGGACCGGATAGCTTCCGATGTGCGCGTCAGGCGTCACAATGACCAGATTTTCCTCGAGTGCTTGGGCTACAATCAGCCTGTCGAAAGGATCTTTGTGGTGGGTGGGGAGTTCCGTGACGCGGAACATGTGGGAACGCTGAATATTGACAGATTCTAAATTCCAGACCGATATTTGATCTTCGCACCAAGTTCTTGGCGGGGTGGGAAACTTAAACTTACCCGCTTGCCACTTTAAGCAGATTTCCCAGACGCTGGCGTCACTGAGATAAAGGTTGGTAGCACCGTTCAGGCTTTCAGTTGCCCTGTCGGAGAGGCGTGCTGGGTCGCTCGTCAGCCATAGAAATGTGCAGGTGTCCAGCAGGAACTTCACAGACCCCACTCGTTGAGTTCTTCGTCGGTCAAGGGGGCGAATGCGTCGTCGGTGTAGATAATGGGCTCCGATGTTATTGTGCCCACTTTAGGGCGTCCAGGCTCCTCCATTCGTGACAGCGCAACGAGCCGAACCACGGGTAGGTCCCCTTTGCAGACAACAATATCTTCGCCAGCCTGAGCTTGCTTTATGAGTTGTGAGAGTTGGGTTTTTGCCTGATGAGTTGTAAACTTTTTCACCTTACCAGTATCCTTCGCTTGCGAGACTTAGTCAAGCTTGGAGGTGGACTTAGCTGCCTTCAAACTCGTCCTACAGGGTTGGGTTTGCTCATTTCGATTAAGCGAACTCTTAGTCTCACTCCTCGGACGCCTGCGCGTTGCTAGAAAAAGGTGCAGACCTTCTCGGTTTCAAGCAGGTCGTTTCTGCCGTCCGCGAAGAAGTAACGGTGCCCATGATGGTCAACGGTCCCTATGTCTACTGAGGATGCTTTCCTTGAGCGGTATCTAGAAAACGCCCATTCCCAGGGTGAGGCTTCGGGCGAAGGAGCCTTCGGATTGGATCCAGAGCGCGCCGCCGCGATCCTGAGATCGCAAGGACGGCTTTCTGGATCAGGCCCCCTTTTTCTTTTGGCCGCCATCTATCAGCACGTTGGACCTTTCCAAGCGACCCTGCGCGAAGGAACTTGGAGTTGGCGAATCTCCTGGCCTGACGACTACAAGGCCCTCCGTGAAACCGTCGATCGGATGTTAGCGGAGGAGGCTTTTTCGGCCGTCGGTATCCGCGTGGAATTCGATGAAACGGGAGTGGAAATGTGTCCTTCAGGACGAGCCATGACCAGAGCGGGGCCAATTCTCGAACCAGAATTTCTGGCCCATCAAGAACGCTTGAAATACTTCCCCTGGTACACCACCCAAAAGCCTTGGCGCGAACTTGATGAGGCGTCCCTTCGGACCGAAACGAACGAGGACGAGTCTAAGCGGTGCTGGGTTTTGGCCCGCGAGGTCGTGCGGGGCACCGTTGATATCGTGGTCCACGGTGTGATTTACCAACAACGGTGGGAACTTCCCGTGAACGCTGTGGTCGTTGACGACACTCTCAAGACGGACATTTCTCTCTCGGCGTTGCCAGACTCCCAGGGCAGGGAGCAGGTTCTGAACTGGGCCCAGACGGTATTTCTCGAGAGCCTTCGTCAATCGCTCGAGTCCGCAACCTCAACAACTCTCGACAGCAGTGACCGGTCGACCCCATCGACACCTCCTCACGTTCAATATCTGGGTTTTCTCATATCCGAGAGTGCCCCCGCGGAACTTCGAGAGCAGGTCTTGGATTTGGTCTGTTTTCCGGATGCACTAGGGTCTATTTGGACGTTGCGCCGTCTACTGGAGGTCTACGAGAAGGAGCGAAAAATCTTGGTCGTCCGCGAGCGTTCGGAGAATCTTTCGTCGGTTCGAGCTCGCTCAGAGTTGCCTGTCTTGGTGTGGAAGGGTCAGGCTAAGAAGATCGGGCAGCAGTGTTTTTCGAGACTGGGTTCGGGAGCGGGATATCTCTACTCTCTGGAAGTCAACGAACGTGAAAGAGGCTCTTCGTTTGGGGAAAAACGGTGGGCCAAAAAGTTCGTTCATGGAGGGACACTCAGTCTTCTCTCTTGGAGTGACCCCGACCGCTGCGGTACGGTAGAGATTGTGGGATCGCTTCGGGCGCGTGAGAGCTTCGATCTCGACGCGGACGCTCCCAAAGGGATGAGGCTTCTGTGGGAGAGCAACCCCAATTTGGAAGACGCCGTGCACAAGGTCCCATTCGACAGTGAGTTCCGCCAGGCCGTGCTCAGCCTTTTGGACGTATCGACGGGGCAGTTGCCTCTCTCTGTCCCTCAAAGAATTCAAGCCCTGCAATGGGCGGCGACCGCGGGCGAGGTGGACTGGGACGCACTTGGGCAGCTAAGACTGGCACCACTTTTGATGGACGTGCGCGAGAAGGAATGGAGCTATCAAGAATTGCGCCAATTAGAACAGCAGTGCGGGGCGGTCCCGATCTTGACTGACCGTTCCACGAGCCTTCCTCGGAAACTGCCGTTTCCTGCGCTGATCTGGGATCACCCTCTCTTGTCCGTCCTCGGATTTCACAGTCGAGAGTGCGGTAGGGAAGTGCGAGAGACGTACTGGCAGCAAGAGGGGAGAGACCGTTGGTTGGCGCGGCACAACCCCGAGGAGTCGGTCTGGCATCACGAACCGCTGGTCGTGCACGCCGGACATCGGGTGGCGCGGGCGGCGGAACGCGACCTGTGGACCGAGGTCACCTTCTGGCGAGAAGGGCGTCCCTTTGGTTTGCGCACCCTGACTCCAGAGCGCTGCGCACCCGGTTGGCGGATTCTCTGGGTGGAAGACGAACTGCCGGGCGACACCTACTGGGTGGGACCCGACCCGGAAGCCATTGAGGAGCGTCTACCCGCCATCCGAGAATTGTGCGAGAGGGGAGCAGACGCTCTCAAAGACTGGTCTTAAAGCATCTTTTCGAGCTGCTGTTTGATCCGATTGGGGGGGGAGAGTCCGGCTTCCGTTGCTACAGCTTCGCCAGCTTTGAAATAAGCGAGCGTCGGGAGGCCGCGAACTCCGAGCTTCGAGGCCCACTCCTTCTCGTTGTCCGTATTGAGTTTGACGAATTTGACTCGACCGTCGTAGGCGGTCGCCAAGTCGTCGAGAATCGGCGCGAGGCGTTGGCAAGGTGGGCACCAGGTTGCGAAGAAGTCGACCACCACTGGTTGGGCTGATTGAATCACTTGCGCTTCGAACTCTTGGTCCGTAATCTCTTGAACTTTTGACATGGCTTTCTCCTTGGTGAATGGATCGGAAATGTAAAACTTTTATCACCACTCAAACCGCTTCCTCACGGTTTGAGTTCCGGCCTTCCGTGTAAGACAAGGTTTATTCCTTGAAATATTCTTAGAAAATCCCGTCAGGGATTTCTGCTCAGGCCTTTAGTGATGACGTCGAGTCGGGCGCTCACTCAAGATGTTTTCGTCCATAGGAGGGGTCTTTTTTAAGAGTTTGAGACCGACCTTGATGGCTTTCTGGAGTTGGGTATCAATTCCGTCACGCCAATCTTGGGGTCGAATCTCGATCTCCTGATCTGGGTCTGTGCCATAGTTTTCAACCCCCCAACCGACATCTTGAAACCAGAACGCAAACTCGGGTTGAGTCGTAATCGTGCCATCGACCAACGAGTGGCGTGGCCAAATTCCGATGGTGCCTCCCCAGGTCCGTTTGCCCAAAAGCGGTCCAAGCTTCATGAGTTTGAAGCAGTGGCTGAAGATATCACCGTCAGACCCCGCTTGTTCGTTGGTCAGCGCGACCAAGGGACCGGCGGGAGCCTCTTGGGGGTAAGGAATAGGTTTGCCCCACCTTTGCACATCAAACCCTAAGCGACGACGAGCCAATTTCTCTAAGAGGAGTGCGGAAACGTTGCCTCCCCCGTTGTATCGAACGTCGATAATGAGACCGTCGCGTTCGACCTCGCTGTAATAGGCACGGTGGAATTCGGCGAAGCCGACGGCACTCATGTTGGGAATATGGATATACCCTAGCTTGCCCTTGGACTCTGTGTGAACTCGTTGACGATTGCTCTCCACCCACGCTCGGTAACGGACCGGGGTTTCTCGTCGCAGAGCCCGCACGACTACTTGTTCTTCTTTGGGCTCATCGTCGCCATCGTGAGAGGCACGACGGATGACGGTCAAGGTGACCCTCTGATCGGCTCGGTTGACTAAGAATTTCTCAGGCGGTTCGGCCAAGGAAAGTCTGCAACTGTTGACCGCGGTAAGGAGGTCTCCAGCTTTGAGCGGCTGGTGCAGCACGTGCAGGGGCGAGGTCGACCTCTCCGACCACGGATCGCCGTCGGCAATCTCGAGAATTCGATACGCCTTTTCGGTTTCGTCCCAAGCCAAGGTCGATGCGAGTTTTCCTTGAGCATAGTGAGGACCCGCGGTATGATCCCCTCCGTACTCGTAGGCGTGGGAAGTCCCGAGTTCTCCTTGGAACTCCCACAAGAGATCGGAAAACTCTCGTCGCGTCGAGAGGCGCTTGAGAAGGGGCCGGTAGCGATTGAGAACTTCTTGCCAATCCACCTGTGACATATCAGCATCCCAAAAATGGTCGCGCATGAGTCGCCAGGCTTCGCGAAGCATCTGTTCCCATTCCAGTAGCGGCTTGACCGAAACCTTTAGCCGGTTGAGGTCTAGCCAACCACTCGCACGACCTGCGGCGCGGTCGGTCGGGACCGTACCGATAGAGGCGGCTTTCATGACCCTCAGCGAAGAACCGCTCCGATAGATTAGGGTGGAGCGGTCTGTAGAGACATCAAAGCCCGAGACACCTTTAATGGGCGTTGTGAACTCTAGTTTCTTAAAATCGTAGACAGCGATCGCTCCGCTGGGACCCTCGATCTCGGGTGAGGCCAGTCCTAAACTTGAGCGAACGGGAGACACTCCAACGATCGCTTTCCCTTTGATACCAAGGATCCCGTAGTAACGACCTTCATCGACCGGAAAGACGCGAATTCGGCGCTCAATACCTTCGAGATCGACGCGGATCTTCTTGAGTTCTTTCTCGGTCTTCTTATCCGTTTTCTCGTCTTCAGTCTTTTCCTCAGCGCCCGATGTCTCCGTGGAGGCGTCAACGCTTGGCTTCTCGGAATCATCGGAACCGTTCTGCTCCTTTTTTTCCTCCTCGATATAGGGCGAGGGCAAGGCCGCAGGTTCTTCCCCAGGTGGACGGGGCCGGTCGAGGAAGGGGTCGGGTTGCTCTTTCTGCAGCGTCACCAGATAGGGTCTGGTGGCTTTGGGGAAGCTGTACTCGAAAAAGACATTGTCTCTCACCGGGTCGAAATCCCGACTGCTCAGAAAGTAAAGGTAGCGGCCCTCGGGGTCAAAGTCAGGAGACCAGTCTTGAAAGGGACGTTCTGTCACAGCGGTGGTTTCTTGAGTGTCCCAGTTCCAGAGCATGATTTGGCTGTCTTGACGATTGACCGATTGGGCGAAGGCCAGCCACGACCCGTCGGGCGACCAACTAGCTCCGTCGATTCGGACAAAGTTGTCTTCTGCCACTTTTACGAGAGTGAGCGACGCGGCCTCGACCTCGACCTCGACCTCGGGTGTCGGGTCGTCGCGGTCAACTTCTGTGGAACTCTCCCCCGACTTTGAGTCAGCTGGCTTCTTTTCCTCGGGCGGCCTGGGAAAGAGAAGAGCAAACAGTTCATGGCGGTGGTTTGTGAACCAAAGTTTTTCACCACATCGCGAGAGGCCGATGTCGAGGACCCGACCAATATCGATTCCCTCGGTGAGGCTACAAAACTCGTCTTGCCGAGTGGTTGCGAACAGGCCGATCTCTTCCTCGCCCCCGCCGTCGCAGACTGCTATAACACCCTGTGCACTCCAGCGAATCAGGCGATAGCGGACCCCGTCTCTTTGACCGAGTTGCACGACGGCATCCTCCCAATGGGCGAAAGTGAACGGCTTGCCTCGGACGCCCACCGCGGTGTGGCTCCCGGTTGGGGAAAGGGTGTAACTTTCCAGGTAGCGTCCGGGCGATACGAATTTTCGGGCCAACCGTGGCCGAGGCGTATGGACCGTGATGTCGAGCTTTTGGGGCGTTTTTCGCTTGGGATCCAGGAGATAGATGTCGCCCCCGCATTGGTAGACCAAGCGCTGTCCATCTGTGTTAGGATAGCGGATGTAGAAATCTTGGTGGTCCGTGTGCCGACGAAGATCGTCCCCATCCGGTCGACAGCTGTAGAGATTACAGATGCCTTCGTGATCGGATCCAAAATAGATACGGGACCCAACCCACAGAGGACGCGTCAGATTTCCATCCACATTCAGGAGTAGCTCGAACTCACCGTCTTCATCGCGGTCGATCCAAAGCTGTCCAGCGGTACCACCTCGATACCGTTTCCATCGGGCAGGATCCCAGGTGTGTCGTCCGATGACCTGACCTTTTCTTCGCGAATAGGAGAGATGCGCGGCAGGTCCCAGGCCGAGGGGCTGGCTCGGACCGCCCAATCGAGAGATCCGGGCCAGTTGAAAGACACGACTGAACGGGGTGCCGGCGTTGGTGGTGAAAAGGATCTCTTCCCCATCGCGACTCCAACCGACACAGCGTGTGTCCTCACCAAGATAAGTCAGCCTCTGCGGTTGCATCTCTTCTAGGTTAGTCACGTAGATTTCGGGGTGGCCCTCGTCGAAGGAGGTGTACGCGAGATGCTTTCCGTCGGGAGACAGTTGGGGGTCGCTGGAGCGGCCAGGATTGGCCGTCAGTCGGTAGGCATGGCTAGACGGGGAGGAGAGGTCGCGCAGCCAAAGGTCGTCTTCGAACATAAACACGAGGGTCTCACCGCTGAGGGTGGGACGTTGATAATAGCCAGTGAACGTCATAGGCCTGTCGCTTTCGTCGGTTTCGGCACCTCCTCCCCTCACTTCCCCCAGATTCCTAAACCCCACTTAGAGATTCCCATTGGGTCCTAGCAGGCGATGGATGGGGGGATTCGAAGGCCTCCTATCTTATGGCCAAGAACATCACTACTCGAGAAAATGATTACAACCAATGGTACCTTGACGTCATCAAGGCCTCAGAACTAGCGGACTATTCGCCCGTCCGAGGCTGCATGGTGATCCGACCCACCGGCTACGCCTTGTGGGAGTCGATCCAGCGCGATCTTGATGCGCGCTTCAAGGCCACGGGTCACACCAATGCGTATTTCCCGCTCCTCATTCCCGTGAGCTTTTTGCAGAAGGAAGCTGAGCACGTGGAAGGGTTCGCTATGGAATGTGCGGTGGTGACTCACAGCGGTTTGGAATCGGGCGAGAATGGCCTGGTTCCGAAAGGTGAATTGGCCGAACCGTTGGTTGTTCGTCCCACTTCGGAAACGATGATAGGTCATATGTATGCTCAGTGGATCCAGAGCTATCGCGACCTGCCCCTCCTGATCAACCAGTGGGCCAATGTCATGCGATGGGAACTGCGAACTCGCCTATTTCTCAGAACCTCAGAGTTCTTGTGGCAAGAGGGTCACACGGCCCACGAAACCGCGGAGGAAGCAGAAGAAGAGACGCTCCGTATGCTCGATGTCTATGCGGAGTGCCTGGAAGATTTCTTAGCGGTCCCAGTGGTCAAAGGCGCGAAAACCGAGAGCGAGAAATTCCCGGGTGCCGTCACCACTTACTGTGTCGAGGCGTTGATGCAGGACGGTAAAGCGTTGCAGGCGGGAACTTCGCACAATCTGGGGCAGAACTTCGCGAAGGCTTTCGATATAGGATTTCTCGGACGCGACAATCAACGGCATCTCTGTTGGACGACAAGTTGGGGCATGAGCACCCGGCTGATCGGCGCTTTAATCATGACCCACTCCGATGACGACGGTCTGGTTCTACCGCCTCGCATGGCGCCCGTGGTTTGTGCCCTGGTGCCGATCTATCGCAAAGACGAAGAGAAAGACGTCGTGGTCGCAGCCTGCAAGAGCATGCTGGTCCGCCTATGCGGCGAGAAGGCGGTGGCTCAAGCGGAGTCACGTCTTGGCCAGCGCGATCAGCTGACGGTTTTTTTCGGTGAGGGACACAGTCAGCAGATCATATTGGATCTCAGAGACAGCAAACCGGTGGATAAGCATTTTTACTGGGAGCAGAGAGGCGTTCCCTTTCGTCTGGAAGTGGGACCCAGGGACGTCGCTAAGGACGCCTGCGTTCTCAAGACTCGATTGTCTCGCGAGAAAGAATTTCTGCAGCAAGACGAACTCTCAGGCCCTTGGTTGCGAGAGAAAATGGAAGCCTTTCAGACTGAACTGTTTGCGCGTGCGAAGAAGAGGACCGAGGACAATTCCATCTTCGTTGAGTCATACGAGGAGTTGAAATCGGCCCTAGCCCAAAGAAGCGGTTTTGTTCGTTGCTGGTTCAACCCGGATGTGGCCAATGAGAAGACCATCAAAGAAGAGACGAAGGGCACGGTTCGTTGTGTTCCGTTGGATCAACCGGGCGGCAATGGAAAATGTATCTTCACCGGAGAGATCGCCGAACGCCAAGTTCTTTTCTCCGTAGCCTACTGAGTCGGGCCGCCGAATAAGGCTGTCGTACCCGACGCACAGCCTCTATTGAGGCTTGTGTGGGCCTATGGTTTCGGCGGGTTGCTCGCTGGCAGAAAGCCTCGTGAGGTGAGAATGTCTCGTCCCTTTCCGGTCTGGAGGGAATCGAGGAGCGTCAGAGCGGCGGCCGAGGGATCGCCTGGCAAGACGGCAATGTATCCTATTTTTCCGTGAATTTCGCTCGGAATGTTTGCCAGGATTTTCACTCGCCGTGGTTCGGCTATCGCGTCGGTCCGGTAGACTATGCCGAGTGAGGCATGGCCGAGGGCTACCGCTGAGAGTACGGCAGACGCGTCCTGGAGAGGGATGGTTTCGGGGGTTCCACCGACTGAGCGAAGGGCTTCTCGTGTATAGTTTCCGAGGGGAGCGGTTGCGGGGTCGGCGACTGCGAGTGCCCGTTTTCCATTCTGTCTCAAGATTTTGCGCCAGTCCAAGGGCTCTGCGGGAGGGCTTGCGGCCAAGGTCAGCTGCGACTCCGCGGGAGCAATCAGAACCAAGCGATTTGTAACTAATTCCTGTAGTTCAAATCCTTTAGGGACTAGCAGTTTGCGGGCTAGTTTGTCGTCGGCCAACAACAGGAGGTCCACCTGTGCGCCTAAGCTGACCTGTCTCGCCAAGGTGTTGGAGCCACCAGATTGCAGATCGACCTCGATGTTCTCGACGCGGCACGCCTCCTGGACAGCGACCGACAGACTGGCAGCGCAGGAGACTCGGAGGCGACGATGTGACGTCGGACCGCAGCCCGACATCGCGAAAGTCAGCAGTAAAAGGAGAGCGGGAAAAACTCGTCCATCCAGCAAAAAAGCTCCGCTATCAACCGTGGCGTCTCAGGCCACAGTTTTTTGGTGACAAGCCCTAGCCCTCTGAGCGAACTGCTGGCTCCGCGGCTTTCGGCATGTCCGGGATCATCTCTTCAGCTTCTGGAAACTCCGGGACCAGGTCTAGGCTTCCCATACTGATCGTGTGAGGAGCTTCTTTATTGTCGTTTTCTCGTTCCTGTTGAGGAGCTTCCGTGATCGAGGGCATGTCGGGAACGGCGAGTTCCGCTGGCGGATACTGCTCTTCCTCTTCGTGGCGATCCTTTTCCTCTGGCATGCTGGGCATGTCAATCTGGATGCCGCTGAGCTTTCTTGAGTCCAGAAGCGACCTGTCTTCGGAGGGCACTTTAGCGAAAGCTGGTAGGATGTCCGGCGCCGGTGCCTCGAAAGAATCCGCGATCATACGCGCAGGGCTGCTTTCGAAGCTGTCGTCGAGGTCAAATTCTTGGGAATCTTCCCGCTCGAAAGTACTTTTTTCAGGTTCCCGTTCCGGCACGAATTCTTCCGGAGATTGCTCGAGTTCAGTGGCTGGTTCCACAGGAACCATCTTGCGAACGATAAGGTCCTGAACTTTGACGGGAGTGAGAGCCGCTAAGGGATCCAAGATCTCTCGAAGGTAGGCACGTTGACGCTCTAGCAAGATCGATCGGAGTTGACTGTTTAGGTCCGACAGGCTATCGATGAAGGCGAAAGTGGCGCTCGGATTTGTCTGTCGAAGATGATGTCTCATCAGCGTTGATGTACGGTCGGTACAGATGACAATAATATCCTTCAGGTCGTAAGCCGCGACTTGAGCGCCTACAAGGTAGGCGTCATCTAGGCTGAGTCGACGATTGCTTAGCACGAGCAGAAACTTCTGTCGGCTGGTCTGCAAATAGACACGACTGGGAGCCGCGTCCGAGCGACAGACGAAGACGCTTTCTGAACCGAGTTCGAGTTCCTTGAGAGTTCCTAGCAGGAGCAGGAGTAGCCAGGTGTCGTTCGCCAAGAGATGGCGGCAAAACGGCGTGCAGGAGATCACTTCGTCGACGTTGTCGTTAGAGATGGCGGTTCCGCCAATAAAGAACTTTTGGGACGCTTCTTCGAGTGATGCCCGACTCGGAACGCGCAGAATCTGTTGACCGGTTTTTTGGTCGATGACCGCATAGTCTTTTCGTATCAGTTCCAAGTCTTCAAAATGTTGAAGTTGTCGGAAAAGATCTTTGACACCGTTCGTGTCGATTTCTCGAACCAGGATCGATTCCTGGGATGACAGCTGCTTGAGGAGAGCGCGACTGTCGGACTTCATCAGTTCTCGAGCCGCTTCTAGTTCTTTTTCCGAAATTTGGGTCGAGGCCGGTTCGGCGTCTTCGGGAATGTCGCTGTCGCCATCGCAATTCGACCATCCCTTGGAATGGATACCGGCGTTGGTCAGACAGTTGTTGACTTCGTTGAAGAACTCTTCCAGATTCGCGTCCTTAGAGTTAGAGATGGCCGATGCTTCCAGTCGTCCTTCTCCACCATGATAGCGAACGTAGCAGACCGTGCCTGGCTGGGTGAGGAAAATCTCTCCCAGCTGGATCTCTCCGGCTTCGTCGGTAGGGGGTGGCTCTAAGTTGTCTTCTTCTAGACCCAGACGCCGAGCGTATTCGAGTCGAACGCCCGCTAAAAGGGAATTGAAGCGGCCCTGAAGCTGGCTTTGAAATCCACGAGCCTCCCTCGCATTGAGCTTCACTGAGGTGTTCTTCTTAATGATTTTCAACATGTCTGTTTCGTCCTACCCGCCTATCCTGTGAGGGTGTTCTTCCCTCGGGTCCTTGGTTCGGCCGGTTTTCTTGGCCTCGACAAGGACTTCCTCCTGCATGCGGTGGACGCAATGTACTAGCGAACTCAGGAAATCTTCGGTATTCCCGTGGAAAGGTCGATCATGAGGAGAGGGGGAGGCGATGCTGAGCGCGTATCATAGCCTCCTGAGGATTTGGGATTGAGTACGTTAGAACCCGCCGCAATCGAAGCGGATATAAGGCCGCGCTCTGATAGGGAGCGGTCTATCAACCTTGGAGCTGGACTTGTTCGACTCCCCAACGGCACCTACTTGCGTCCTTCAGAGACGTCGTATCGTGTTCGTTGTATGGGGCCATTGGCTCATTGGGAAGTCGTCAGTCAGTTTCAGCTAAGTGAGGTTCCAGAAGGCGCCGAGCAATTGCTGTTCCTATATCCCTTGCCGTCCCAAGCGGCCATCGCCTCCTGTTCGGTTTCCCAAGATGGGACAGACCTTCAGAGTTCTAGTCCCATGGTTCAATCGGTGGACCAGTTGCCGGACGACGTCGATCCGCCTACGCCCAGCAAAAGCCTTTTGAAGACATTTGCCCAAGAGTCACTCCCAGTCTTTAGTCTCCGTCTGGACAGCTATCGGGAACTGATGTCCGATGGTAAGCCACTCTCCTTAAGTATGGTTTTCAGTAACGGACTGCCAACGGTGGATGGTCGCATTAGTTTGACCATTCCGCTGGAAGTTGATACGGCGCTCAAGGCCTCTGGTACGACCGTGACATCCGTGGAGGTAGAGATTGAGGACGGTGCGGAACTCGTTGACGACCCCATTACCACCGTTCCGTTCGAACAGACTCGTGCCGATGAGGCCCTAAACCTTAAGGGAGTTTTCCCGGACGCCGAGCAAGACATCGAGATTACCTTTCGTCCCGGACGAACTGAGATGCCTGTGATCCGCCTTCACCGCAGCGATGAGAATTTTCTCTTTTCGATTTTTCCGCCCACCTCCATCCCGGCGAGTCCTCAGCGCCGCGACCTGGTTTTCGCAGTCGATGCCTCCGAGAACGTCCTAGCGAAATCGTTCCAGTCGCTACGGGAGGCGCTAGCCTCAAATCTGCGGACTCTCGACGACAACGACCGATTCGCTCTGGTCACCTTCGGTCGGGAAATCGACGGTTATCAGGGGGGCGAGTTTTGTGAAATCGCCGAGGTTGAGCAGGCTTGCGAGTGGCTCGCGAACATCGAGCCAAAGGGGCGCGCCGATATCGCTCCCCTGCTCGCGAGAATTCAATCATTGCCGTCTCAGCCCGATCGGCAACTTTGTGTTTTCTTGTTGGCGGCAGGGCACGTCGGAAATGAGCCCGCGCTCTTGAAAGCGCTAGATTTTGACCAAAGCGATCGTAGATATTATACGGTGGGAATTGGGTCGTCGGTTCAGCAGGCGTTTCTGCGACGCCTTGCTCTGCTGACCAGAGGGCGATGTGAAGTCTCCCCCACGCCAGACTGTTCTGCTGCCCTCACGAGGCTTTTGGGGCAGACACGAGCGCTCTTAGCTGAAGTGACTTTCGAGGAACAGGAAGGCAAAGACTTCGACGTGGATTTGGAGAGCCTAGTACCGTCTAGAATGACGTCGCTGACTCCACAAGGGCCGGTTCACTGTCTTGGGGTCGGGCATCCTAGTTCTCTGCGATATCGGTCGAAAGATGAAACCGGTGTGTTTTTCGCAGGGACGGTGAATGCTCGAAGCACAGAGAATCCCGCACTCGGCGCGGTCTGGGCGGGGTTGAAGGTTCAAGAACTTCTTGACTCCGTGCGACTGTCGACGGGTTCCAAGCGGCAAGCCTACCGAACTGAATGTTCGACGCTCGCCAGCAAGCACGGTATCTTGATGGAAGACACTGTGATGGTGCTGGAGACCGCCAACGGTTTAGAAGTCCAGATGAGCGCATCACCGTATCGATGGAAAAAGGGAGAAGAGGTCGTGGCAAAAGCCGATGATGAGGCGAGCCCGCCGTTCGATTGGCGTAAGGGACTGGTGGCCAGAGATGGACTGTTTAAGGGAGCGCGATTGCCGAGCGACGGCGAGTCGTCGTCCGAGACCGGTGTGCGCCACGGATTGAGGAGTCGACAGACCGGTTCGTCAGAGGCTATCGGCAAGCCATCGATGGACAGTGGGAAGCCGATGCTGGATCGCAGCGGTACGCAATTCGCGCCCTCAAAGACTCGAGATTTGAACCCCGAGGACCTCGTTTCCGAAGAGCCCGTCGTCGAAGACAGCTTAGAAGCGGAGTCCGTCAACGAGCCTGCGGAGTCCGTCATCGAGCCTCCGACGACCGTGGAGGAGGCATCGTCTAAGCCTGTGGACGCTCCCGGAGCGGAGTCCACTTTGGATTCAGGTCCCTCGATCCCCGAGACCGCTTCGAGTGTGACATCACCCGTGAATGAGGGCGGCGTCGTAGGGAACGTCAACACTTTGAATGGAGGCAGGCCCGCGCCGGCCGCCGATCCTGTGACCGTGAGTCGGGCGGGCGACCCTGTTTATTATCTGACCAGGGACCCTCTGGCCGACGGGCGAGATCGACTGGACTCGTATTTTGCTCAGTCCACAACAGCGGAGACGAAGATGGCTTTGGCGACTCTGGCCGGTCTAGACCCGGAGATTATAAAATCCGGACCCGATCTTCCCCGCATCCTGGCGCAAACCGTTGGGCACTTAGAAAAGCGGGGCTATTTTTCCGCCGCGGTGTCTGTTCTCGGACTGCTGTTACAGGAGTTCCGGTCTCCTGAAGCCCTGAAAAAGATGGAGAGCCTTTTGGTCGGTTGGGCCCAGAGTCTCAACGATGAATATCTGCCGGAGGCTTTGCACATTCTGAGCACGGGACGTCGAATCTGTCCAGATTCGGAACTGCTCCCGCGAGCCTGTGAGTCCCTGTTGACTAAATGGGAGCAGCTTGCCGGAGAACAGCGAGTGCTGCCCGAGGTACTGAGTTGGAGGCCGGTCGAACAAGGGGTGTCTCAAGATCCCTTGATGACTCCGGCTCGTTTGGAGGTTCTCGGACTCCAGCAGCGTCAGGAAGCCCTTTCGCAAGAGCTCTCCGCCATGAAGTCGTCCATGGAGGCGCAATTCGCCGCTCTACCGAGCCTTCTTGAAAAGGTATTGGACAGTCGTCCAGTGTCGGTTTCAACGTCTCAACTTCCCCCGGCCTCTCCAGTGGCGCCGTTGGTATCCGGACCCACAGAACAGGCGCCGACGAGGTCAGTCGTCGAGCATCCCGCCGTTCCTGTGAAAGACGCCCAAGCAGAAGCGGTTCCCGTTTCCGTTCCTGCTCAACCGATTGAGCCCGTGCCGGCGACCGTTGCCTCGCTATCCGCTGTCGTTGACCCCGTGGTAGTGCAAACAGCACCCGTCCCTGGATCCTCCGAGACGGCTCCTCCTCCCACGGACACGGCGGCGAAGCACGTGGTGGCGCAAGAAGTTACTGAACTCGAGCTACCGTTGCCTTCAGCCGAACCGACGGTCCCCGCTGTCGTTGAGCCAGCACTGGTGGAGGCCGCGGCGGAGGACGTTATGCCGGCGGTAGACGTTACGACCGCGCAACCCACGGCGGCCATAGTGGAGCCGACAGAGAGTGCTCCACTCAAGGTCTCCGCGGAACCTGACGCCGAGGTTGTAGCTATTCTGGTTCCGGCAACGGCAGAGGATGAGGGTCAAGACCTGTCTCAAACGCCTAAAACTCATCCCGAAGTGGAGGCCGCGGCGGCCATTGCTGAAGCCGAGCCGAGCGAGACCGATGAACTGGAGGAAGGCTCTGATTTGGAAGAGGCGTTGAGTTTGACCAGAGATGAATTGATGGAACTTTTGCAAGCTGAACCGAAAGACGAGTCGGCGCATCGTTCCGTAAGATCAACGATCGAGGACCCCAAGGAACGGATCAATTTTTATCGCGATCTCGTACGCAACGACAAGGAAGAAGCTTACCACTCACTCTCGTTGGCGAGAGCCTATCGAGAAGCCGACCAGACCAAAGTGGCCGTCGTTCATTACCAGAAGTTTCTGAGGGCCGAGAAAGACTCAATGGCCTACGAGGAACTAGCGGATGCTTACGACGAATTGGGGAAAACTAATCTGAGTGAGTCGATGCGGAAGGCCGCGGAACTTCATCGAACATAGACGGGTGAGGGCAGCGTGTTTGAATTCTTAAATAAGGTTTTTGGTCGACCGGTCGAGGTCGAGGTTGTGGGATATAATTCTGAAGAAGTGGTTTTGACCAGTGCGATACCGCTCTCCCTGGGTATTAATGATGTCCATGCCACGATTTCCGGGGTCAAGCTTAAGGCTCGGATTCAAGTAGTAGAGTCAGGCACCGAAACCTCTCGAGGCTTTTGGTTGGCACCCACCGAGGCGGTGCCCTATCTTGAAGAGATTTTTACTCACAACGAAAAGCGAAGCGCTCCACGATACGCAAGAGCTTTGCGGGTACGGTCGGCTCTGTTCGACACGTTTCAGGGATCGACTCTAGACCTTTCCTCCGAGGGGATGAGACTGGAAGGCCAAGGAGATCTCGTGCCGGGATCCACAGTCGAGATCGATGTGGAGTTGGATGATCACCGAGAGACTCGAGTCGAGTTTGAGGCCGTCGTACGGTGGAGCGCTCCGGCCCTCACCGAGGGGTATGTAGTCTCCGGCCTCGAGTATCTCAACTTCGATGAGAAGAACGAGAATTACGCGTTTTATCTAAAGTTTCTCGATCGTTTGGCGGGCTCTGAAGAGCCTCTATCGGAAAACTGAGTCGAGCCTCGCGCGCCTCACATCGTCGTGCGACTTTTCTTCCGGGGGCGCGCCAGGGGAGCATCACCGGAAGTCGAATCTTCGGGCCTATGAAAAATCCAATGGCGCGTTTCGCCTTATTCACCCTGTTTTTTCTCATCGGCTTTCAGCCCGCCACAGCCCAACCGTTTGAATCAAAGGCTGTCGACAAATTCGCCGGGCGCACGGTCCTTCTTCTTGTGGGAGAACCTCAGGTCACGCAAGCTTGGGCTCAACGGTACCATCGTCTTCTTAAGGAAGTGGGCGTGGACCCGAAGCTTTACCAGAGCTACCAAGCAGGCAGCCTGCCCCCTGAGATTTCCAGTAGGCTGGGAGTGCAGAACCAGGCTCCACCTTATGCCGCCTTGGTACGCTGGGGGAATCCCGCTCGTTTCGGTCCGTCAAAGATTCTCACTTCGGGAGTGGTCAACGATCCGGCATCTGACTCGGATACCTTTGGCTTGGTCGAAGACGCAGTTCTCGATGCTGGACGAGGTGTCTTACTCGACCGTTTGCCCAACGCGCTTCAGGAACTACGTCCGCGCCCGCGACTCTCTATAACCGAACACAACTTTCAGGCAAACGGTAATCCTCTCTTTGTTCTGAACGCTCAGGTCAAACTGGCCAACAGTGGGAATAGGCCGGCTCAGGATGTGACCGTGATCTTTTGGGTCGAGAATCCCCTCGATAAGGCATGGGTAGAGTTGGGTCGCCAAACCAATTTTGTAGTGAAGGCGGGTCAGTCGAGCACTCGTGATCTCGTCTCCTCCACCCACGGCACGCCCCTTTTGAACGCAAATAGGGAGGTTCAACCTGTCCGCTACCGGATCCAGGTGGAGTCAAGTGAGGGCAATTTCGAACTTGTTGATGAGTTCAACCCGACGGCTTTGAAGGACCAAAACTAAAAGTCTGAGCTTCTCGGCGAGGAAGGAAAAAAGCGACCCCATCGGGTCGCTTTTTTCCTTCCGCGGACGGGAGACTGGCTCCCCGGACCGGTTCCTAAAGGAGATCTTCGACTTCGGCTCTCTCCTCGCGAAGCTCGCGATCGGTGGCTTGCATCTTGTCGCGGCTGAAGTCATCGATGGAAAGATCATTGACGATACTGTAGAAACCGTTTTTACAGATACACGGATAGCTGTAGATCACACCCTCTGGGATCCCGTAGGAACCATCAGAAGGGACGGCCATCGAGACCCAATCTTTGTCACCGGTTCCGTGAACCCAGGTATGCATATGGTCGATGGCGGCTGAGGCAGCACTGGCTGCTGAAGAAGCCCCTCGAGCCTCGATGATGGCGGCCCCACGTTTTTGCACGGTGGGAATGAAATTGTCGGTGTACCAACCTCTGTCGACCAGCGACAGAGCGTCCTTGCCGTCGACTTTGGCGTGACTAAGATCGGGGTATTGAGTGGAACTGTGGTTACCCCAGATTGTCATCTGTTTAATATTCTTGGCGTGGGTCCCGGTTTTCTCAGCCAACTGCGAAAGAGCGCGGTTATGGTCCAGGCGCGTCATCGCGGTAAACTGTTTGCGGTCCAGGCGAGTGGCCTGACTGGCTGCGATCAAGGCGTTGGTGTTTGCTGGGTTGCCCACGACAAGGACCCGTACGTCGCTAGCGGCCCGTTTGTCGATCGCCTTGCCTTGGGGAGCGAAGATCGCGCCGTTGGCTTTGATCAGATCGCCGCGCTCCATGCCGGGTCCGCGAGGTCGACCACCGACCAGCATGGCGAAATGGCTTCCGTCGAACCCTTCTTCGAGATTCGAGGTCGCTACAATCCCGTCGAGTAAAGGGAAAGCGCAGTCGTTGAGTTCCATCACCACGCCTTGCAAGGCTTTGAGGGCAGGCTCTATTTCAATGAGCTGCAGGATGACCGGTTGGTCGGGGCCCAGCATATCGCCAGCGGCGATTCGGAAGGCTAACGCGTAGCCGATGTTTCCGGCGGCTCCGGTTATGGCCACCTTTAGAGGTTTCTTCATCTTGTCTCTCTCCTTCAGATTTGGGGGAACTCTATCGTAGGGCTCAACAGCAGCTTACGTACTCGTTGTCGCGCCCTCAGTCGTCGTAGTCTCCGGCCAGTTCTCGGAAAAACTTGACCAGACCATTTTGCGAGCGTTTGGCACGCCCGGTGAGAAGATCCAACTCTCCAGCATCAAGCCACACACCTTTACACTGTGGGCAGGTGTCGATCTCGACATTCTCGTGCATCACACGATCCAGAATTTGCTCGGCGCATACGGGACACCTTCGCTCGAGTTCGGCGCGCGCAGCCCGAGAATCTTTGAGATCTTCGAGAATCTCTCGCTCGCGCTCGTGGAAAAATTTGTCCTCATCGGTGAGTCGGCCTTTGCGAAATGCGTCCTGACTCAATGGGGTGCTGGTGTTATCGTCTTGGCTCAAGTTCTTTCTCCTCGTATGGACTCTTTGATGGGCCGCTCTTTCCTTGATTCAATGGGCTGTTCCTTCCTCGAGCACAGGGCTCAACGTGGCAGCGCGGGCGTCAACCGTCTGTCTCAAAGAAGCCTCCCGTAGGGACTGTCGATGAGGAGGGAACCGAGGGCCACTCGACGCAGGCGCAGTCCATGATGTCACATCCGCGTCACTTTCTAAAACTTCTAGATTTTTCGGCGACTGAGATCCACGAATTTCTGGAAACGGCCCACACTTTGAAGACGGAGCGTCAGAGGGGCGAAGAGTTCCCCCGATTGCAAGGTAAGGCTCTCGTACTCCTATTTGAGAAAGACTCCACTAGAACCCGTTGCGCTTTCGAAGTCTCCGCTATTCACCAAGGAGCTCAATGCAGTTACCTGGGCTCCTCGGGCAGTCATATGGGAAAAAAGGAAACTGTGGCCGACACCGCTCGAGTCCTCGGACGGATGTATGACGGAATCGCCTATCGTGGGTTCGCTCAGGAGACCGTCGAAGAGTTAGCCCGATATGCTGGAGTTCCGGTTTTCAATGCCTTAACGGATGAATTTCACCCTACTCAAGTTTTGGCCGACTTTCTCACGATGTCTGAGCACTGCGAGAAACCACTTGGTGAACAATCGCTGACTTATCTAGGCGATGGCAGCAACAATATGGCTAACAGTTTGATGGTGGGAGCCGCCAAGCTTGGTCTCGACTTCCGACTGGCCAGCCCCCACGGCCTTAGACCTGAGCCCAAGCTTGTGGCCGTCTGTGAGGAACTGTCTAAGAAATCTGGCGCACGGATTCAGTTTTTCGAGGATGCCAAGGAGGCCGTCCTGGGGGCCGACTTTCTGACCACTGATGTGTGGGTTTCGATGGGCCAGTCCGAAGAGCTCTGGGCGGAACGGATCGAGGCCCTGAGACCGTTTCGGGTGACCAGCGAACTGTTCGTCGCCACGGAGAATTCTCAAGCGAGATTTCTCCATTGTCTACCGGCTTTTCACGACGACCGCACGGAGGTAGGTCGGAAAATCCACGAGAAGTTCGGGCTTAATGGCATCGAGGTAACCGACGAAGTTTTCGAATCGTCTCGCTCAGTGGTCTTTGACCAGGCGGAGAACCGACTGCACACCATCAAGGCTCTTTTAGTGACATCGTTGGCGTGAGTCACCTTTCTCTGCGTCGATTACTGGAACTTAAAGCGGTGGCCCGGAAGGGCTGGCTTCGGTTCCCTATCCCGGCGGATCAGGTCGAATCCGTGGCCGATCACAGCTTTGCAGTGGGTCTGCTGTGTTGGCTGCTCTGTCCTCCGGAACTGGATCTCGGGCGGGTTCTTGAGCTTTCACTTCTGCACGACCTTCCAGAAATCATCACCGGCGATCTCACTCCCCAGGACGGTGTCGAACTGTCACGCAAACGATCTGATGAGGCATTGGCTATGGACAAGTTGTTGCGGGGATTCCCGAAACGCGACCAGGGTTGCGAGCTTTTAAAGGAGTACCAACTCGGACTCACGCCAGAAGCGCGTTTCGTGAAGGGGATCGACAAGCTAGAGATGGCTCTCCAGAGCCTTAGCTACGAAGAGGAACACCAGTTGGATCTGAGTGAGTTCAGAGAGTCTGCCCGCCTAAAGATCGAAGAGGCGGGACTAGGAGAATGGATTGGGCTTTAGTCCCTGTCCACCTAGCTGACGAGATCCTCGGCGCAGAACCGATCCGCTCGCATCTCTTCGACTTCGAACTCTAAAAGCTGTTCGCGGTGCAAGTTCAGCGAGTCCACGATGGGCTGGAGTTTTTCCCAAAAATGGGGGGCGAGCTTGGGATCTCGTAGGGTACATATCTGGCCCCAGAAGTGTAGCGATAGCTGAGATTCAGGACAGGCCATCACCAGGGTCCCGGTTTGGGATTCTCGTTCCAGGGAGAAATGGGAATGCAGAGGGAGACAGAAGAGACGACCTTGAGCCAGATTGAAACCACAGCAGCGGGCCCAGCCCGAATGAAGACCCGAGGAGTTCTCCGTGGCCAGAAGCACTTGGGGAAACATCGGCCCTCGTCGTATCCGGTGGAACATCTGTTGATTCTCCGCGGAGGTCAGGAGCAAACCCATCCCTATAGATTCTTAAAGAGTTTGTCGATCCCTTGGAGTTCGACGGAGAGGCGGAGGTCTTGAACGAAACGTCGGACATCAAGCCGAACGGTGTGAGTTGGAAACCGGTGTTGGCGGGCCTGGTGGGTATTCCATTTCTGCTGGCCCTGACGCTCTCACTATGGCTCGGAACTCCCCAAGAGCGGTATGCTCCGGAGGTCGTTTATCATCGGTTGGGCATCGATCCCGTCGCAGGTGGCGCTTTGAGGTCGCTCGAGTACGGTGGTTTGCTGTTCGTTCGCTTCGACTTCGACGAAACTGAAGCCGGACTCGACGGCTTATCGAAGAGTCTTACTTCTTTTGAAGTAGGCCACGGTTTAGCCGGTAAGCCGATTACGCTGGACTTGGACCGTCCCTGGTGGAAGCCGTCGTCGTCGGCTCAGGGAACCACCTGGCATCGTGATCGAACCACCTTTTGGAGAGACGATTCCGAGCCTTTGGTTTACTACGCCGTCGCCGTGCACGACCGTCCTTGACGAGGCAGGGGAAGATGACTCGAATTGGAAGCTTCTCGACATGACTCGTTTTGCCTATTTTTGTGGCCACGAACAGTGGCACCCTGAACAACTTTTACAACATGGTCGCATAGCTAAAGAAGCCGGCTTCGATATGCTGGTAGCCTCAGAGCACTTCCACCCTTGGGTAGATGACGCCTCGGCCTCCGGCTACTGCTGGTCGACCCTCGGCGGTCTGACCCAGGCCGCACCCGGCCTCCATCTCTCTACAGGAGTGACAACACCACTTTGGCGTTTCCACCCGGCTCTCGTGGCGCAAGCCGCCGCGACGGTCGATCGGATGAGCGGCGGGCGTTTCAATCTGGGCGTGGGGACCGGAGAGAACATCAATGAGGGTCCTCTCGGCTATAATTTTCCGGCCTACAAAGAGCGTGCGGAGAGGATGAGCGAGGCCCTCGATATCATGCGGCGTCTGCTCGACGGAGAGAAGCTGACCTACGACGGCAAGTATTATCAAACCGACCGTGCGAAACTGTACTCGCCACCCACCGGTCCGGTACCGATCTGGATGGCTGCGGGTGGGCCGCAATCGGCTCGATTGGCCGGGCGTAAAGCTCAGGGCGTCATCGTCTCGGTGAAAAAGCCGGAAGACACCTTTGAGAAGGTGATAGAGCCAGCACGTAAGGCTGCCGCCGAAAAAGGGCGGCCGGAGCCTAAAGTGATGGCCTCACGCTGGACAATTCTGGCGGCAAATGACGATGAGGCTTGGAAGGCGCTCTACTCGTGGCGTGGGCTGCGTGCTCCGGGACGCCTTGAAGCGGTGGATCCGAAAGACTTGAGGGAGCGCGCCGACGAGTTGCCCCGCGAGCAGATCCTTAGTAGCTATTCTCAGTGTCGCTCGGCCAAAGATATCATTGAAGTTTACCGTCCTCTGGTAGAAGACATCAGCGCAGATGTAGTGACCCTGCAGATGGCCGCGGTCGACCAGGAGGCCCTGATCAAAATGTTAGGCAGTGAAGTTCTGCCCGAACTTCGGAAGATCGCCGAAAAAGCAAAGTCTTAGTTAGATCGCTTGGTTCCGGCGGCGGCGGGCTGACGGAACCCGCTACGCTAGCCCGCCCAACGGCTTTGCCGTCGTTCAGCACGGCTGGGCGGCGGCAAGAAGCTGGATTCGGCGGCGGTCACAAAAGAACGTTCGATCTGATCCGCGGTCGCGGCTCCGTTGTTTAAGAGGAGCCCCAGTTCGCTGGCCAGGGTGGTTTTCTGCAGGGCGGGCGCGTCGGTGCTGAACGTGTACCGAATTCCGAACTCGTCGAACAGATTGAGGAGTCGGCCATAGGTTTGGATATCCTCCACCGCTCCGGTCAAGAGGTTCGAGACCACGCAGAGTTCGGCGACGATTCCGTGTTCACGCATAAAGTCTAAGCCTCTAGCGTCTCCGTCCTCCCAATACGATCTCGCGATCACCAGCGGGTGACCCACGCGGTCGGCTCGGAGGGCGGTCATGGTCGCCATAAACGTCTCCAGGTCGATGCCGCGGGTTTCCCCGCAATGGACGGTGCGACCCACTTTGTCTCCCGCAATGGCGAACAGTTCACCCATCTGCTCGAGATCTTTGGGGTCTGAGAGAGTACAAGCGGATTCCGCTCCGGCAAGGTCGATTCCGACAATAGGGAGACCGTCTTGGGACCAAAGGGCGACCTTCTCAGCCAAGACGCGGTTCTGATCGAACGGCAGGTCGCGTCCCAGGCAGACGATGAGACCGGCGCGCATGCGACCTTTGTAGGCTGTTTTCACTTCAGAGATGGCCGAACAGGCGGCCATCATAACGCGGTCGAGGTCCCAAATTCCCCCGCTGTTCCGCTTCATGGGATTTAGGCGCAACTCAAGGGCTCGAATCGGGAGTTGCGCCTTGGCGGGGACGACGGCTTCTCCCTCGCTGCTCACACGCGCGGCGCCCTGGGTTCGGGCCGCGCCGTTCAAAGCGATCAGCACGCTTTCTCGTAAGGCGCCCGGGCCGGACTGGATCCGCTCGGCGACTTCATAAATTTCTAGGTATTTTTCAAGACTTCCAGAGTTGTCTTTGCGCCGATGCAGCATATCCGAAAACTCTTCGTAGCCGGTCACGGGCAGGCGGATACCGCGATCCACGGCGGCCTCGAAAAGACGATGAATAGGTACAGCCCCGCCGAGATGGACGTGCTGTTCGACGATCCCCTCGGCCGGAATTCGAAGGTCGGAAGTGTCGAGGGGATTTGCTGATTCTGTCATATGGGAGGCACGTTCTGTGCCAACTTGGGTCCCCCTACCCGAGACTTAAGAAGCTTATTGTCGGATCGCTTTGAGAGGATCAGACCTTAAAGGTCCCAGCACTAGGTTGCTGGAAAAATCGAGGTATGAGTGAAAAGAAGTTCCGGGTTACCCATTATGAAAGAGACCCGGTCAATGGTCCCGGTCAATATGTAACCCGTCCCCATAATCTTGAGGGGAATCCTTTCGTGGTCTTCTGCATGAACAAGGATTGTGAACATTTTCACGGTCGACCCACGGCCCTGCCGCACTGGTCGGACGAGTGCGAGGAGTACCTCGGGGTTTTACGTTGCCCTACCTGTGAATCGCCCGTCACCAGACCTCCCAGAGATTGAACGGTTTCACGGGAAAAGGAAGAAAGTGATCGAAAACTTATGGCATATCGATATAGTACAGGAAATCATCAGCTCGACAGTTTGATCGCGGATCTCCTCCATCAGGCCGGTGCGACAGAAAACGGAGATCTTCTCCATCAGATGATGGTGACCGTGGTCAAAGCCGCTCAAGATCAAACGGAGCGCGGCGACATCAAAATTCTGAACACAACACTCAAGGAAATGCGGTATTCCTTTAAGGTATTACGCCCCTATCGTCGAGTTCGAAAGGTTGCGGTCTTTGGCTCGGCTCGATGCCGACCGGAATCCGAAGACTATCAGCAGGCCGTGGAATTCTCTCGAAGGATCGCCGAACTCGGGTTTATGGTCATCACCGGCGCTGGACCCGGGATCATGGAGGCGGCCAACTTAGGGGCCGGTCGTGAACGGAGTTTCGGTCTCAATATCCGACTACCATTTGAGCAGGAAGCCAACGCCAGCATCGCCTGCGACGAGAAGTTGGTGAACTTCAAGTATTTTTTCACCCGCAAACTCGCCTTTATGAAAGAGACTCACGCGGTGGTCTGCTGTCCGGGCGGTTTCGGGACCCACGATGAGGGTCTGGAAGCTCTGACCCTGGTGCAGACCGGAAAGTCTCTCTTGGTCCCCCTCGTATTTCTTCATCCACCTGGATCTCAGTTTTGGAGTGATTGGCACAAGTACAATACCGACCGTTTGTTGGCCCGGGGAATGATCTCTCCAGCGGACCTTGCTTTATATAAGGTGACCGAGTCTACAGAGGAAGCGGTCGCCGAGATACAACGTTTCTACAGTCGCTATCACAGCATGCGATACGTCAAGAAGGAACTCATCGTCCGCCTTGAGGCACCGTTGTCATCCGAGGAGATTGAGATCCTCAACGAAGAATTTTCGGACCTCTTAAAGTCGGGAACAATTCGACCCATCGAGGCCCTTCCAGAGGAAACTGATGCCTCCATTCGACACCTGCCGAGACTAGCGTTGCATTATCATCGCCGAGCCTACGGTCGACTGCGCCAGATGGTGGACCGCATTAACGATTTCGCCCTTCCCGATGAATGTAAGGTCGCCGTTCCAGAGGCTGGAGCGGGCGGTCAACTTCCCGAGGAGACTGAGGAAGGCGACTTGCAAGATTGAGTGTCGCGGAAACGGAATTCTCCGCTTTTCTCTCGAGCGTGGCTTCCCGGCTTAGACACGACCTAAAGGGCGGTCTGATAAGCTTGAGGATGGGCCTTGAAGCCTTAGAGAGCGAGGATGATCTCAAGCCTCTCCTGTTGGAACGTGTTAGCGACCTCGAAGACTTGGCCGACAAGATGGTAAGTTTGCTTCGCATGGGTCAACTTCAGAATCAACCCACACGGCTGTCCGCGGTGCTGGCAGATTGGAGGAATCGTGTGGGCGAACGCTGGCCGGACCTCGAATTCGCCATACGAGGAGATTTTTCCGAGGATCGACCGTCCATCGACGGAGACGCTCTGGTCCTCGCGCTTTGTGAACTGGCTGAAAACGCGCATCACGCTGGAGCGAAACGTTTGGAAGTGCACAGAGGCGCCCAAATCGATGAGCTAAGCTTGATTGTTGAGGATGACGGTCCTGGCTTTGAGAATTCCAAGCCGGAGCAAAATCTGACCTCTTGTTGGTGCGCCCTGGGTCGGTCGACGTGGCAGCGCGGCGGTCTCGGTCTGTCGATTGTGGAGCGGTGCGCCTTGGCCCACAAGGGACAGATCGCTTTGACTAATCGAGAAGGATCGGGGGCTCGAATCACTATCACAATGCCTTGGAGGAGTTCGCCTTGACGCCCGCACTCGACAGTAAGATTTTCCGACGAGTCTTGGGCCAGTTCGCGACGGGGGTTACGGTGGTAGCGTTTCGCCGCAACGCAGAGATCCTCGGAATGACTGTCAACTCTTTTTCATCGGTCTCCTTGGACCCGCCATTGATTCTCTTTTGCCCGGGGCTCTCCACGCGGTTTGCTAAAGACGCGACGCTGCAGGAGGAGTTCACTGTTTCAATTTTGTCGGAGTCTCAACGCGATGTCTGCTTCCACTTCGCCGGTGGGGCCGAATTGGAAACGCCTCCTTGGCGAGCTTTCGCGGAAAAGGTCCCAGTTGTTGAACATTGCTTGAGTTGGTTGGCGTGCCGGACCGTCGCTTTACACGAACACGGCGATCACCTGGTGGTGCTCGGCGAGGTCCTGGAAGTCGGTTGGGAGTCTGAGAACGATAATCCCCTCTTATTCTTTCGCGGAATCTTTCCCAATATTACACCGTAAAAAGGAGAAACTTCTGGTCTATCTTGAAGTTTCACGAAATGGATTCCTTGAATCATCGCGAAGTTGAGCCTGTAGGTTCAACCGGAGCCAGTGCTAGGAATGAGGAGGGTTTTCAATGACATCACTTACCGCAAAGACTTGGATTTTGACCTTCTTGGTGCTGACCATCGGAGTGTTCGCCCAAGCAGATAGTCGATTGGTTGGAACTTGGACTCAGGACGGAGAACCAGCGACGTGGACCTTTCGGGCCGACGGGTCAGGATTCATCGAACGTTCGAATCCGCGAACGACAGCCCGTTTCACCTGGAACTGCCAAGGCGTGAGACTTCAAGTCTCCACTGCCGGGCTGATTGTTCCATATACATTGGTGAGCAGTGACGGAAACACCTTAGTTCTCCGCAACGAGCGGGTTTCGCAAACCTACCATCTGACCAAGAAAGCGTAACGGCCCCCGGAAGGCTGAGATCTAGTCTGTAGACTTGGCTCTGAGGTTCGGCACTGATCGCATCTGGTGAAATCGAGATGGTATTGACGGGCTTTGGCCTTGGTCGATTTGCCGAAGAAGACATTCTATCGACGCGTCGGACTCGAGATCTGTCCCGATTTGCCGACGGACTTGCTCTCCAAGGCGGTATTCGCCGGTTCCCTCTCTCCACTCAACATCCCCCGCCACACTCAAGGTGCTGTTGGAGGGAATCTTCATCGTTTCCAGCATAGAGAATCTTCAAATTCGAAGTGTTACGAAAAGACGAACACGGGTAAAGAACGCAAGAGAAAACAATAAAGGAGAGTGTCCATGAGTCAAGTGGAAACCATGGAGTTTCAAGCCGAAGCCAAGCAGCTTCTCGAGCTGATGATCCATTCGGTATATAGCGAAAAGGACGTGTTCTTAAGAGAGCTGATCTCGAACGCCTCCGACGCTTTGGACAAAGTCCGTCTTGAGTCGCTAGTGAGTTCAACGGAGGCGATCGACACCAGCGATCTCCATATCCTCTTAGAGATCGACCCCGAGGTACGTACCCTCACCATCTCTGACAGCGGCGTCGGGATGAATCGCGATGAAGTGGTCAAGTTGATCGGAACGATCGCGAAATCGGGAACCCGTGAGTTCCTCAATAATCTAGAAGCAGCCAAAAGTGAGAAAGACTCACAGCAACTGATCGGGCAGTTCGGTATTGGCTTTTACTCTGCATTCATGGTGGCGGATAAAGTGAGTCTTCTTACCCGAAGAGTAGGGGACGAAGAGGCGGTCCTTTGGACTTCCACCGGCGACGGTACCTACACCATCACGGAATCCGCCAAGGAGACCCACGGCACCCACGTGATTCTTCATCTCAAACCCGTGGATGACGACGATGGACTACACGACTACACGAAACCTCACGTCGTGGAGCAACTGGTTAAGCGATATTCGGATTTCATTTCGTATCCCATCAAGATGGAGATGGACGTTACCACCTATGAGGAAGATAAGCCCGTCACCAAACGCGAGCTCAAAGTTCTCAACAGTCAGAAAGCTCTTTGGGTTCGCCCTCAAGAAGAGGTGGAGCAAGCTGAGTACGATGCGTACTATCGGCATATCGCACATGATTGGACCGCTCCTTGGAAGACACTGGCTTTCAAGGCTGAAGGCACTTTCGAATACCACAGTCTTCTATTCTTGCCAGAGCGCGCGCCTATGGATCTGTTCCATCCAGAAGGACACCACGGCCTGCAACTCTATGTGAAGCGTGTTTTCATTATGGAGGACTGCAAAGAGCTGATCCCGACTTACCTACGTTTCGTACGGGGAGTGGTGGACGCCAGCGACTTATCGCTCAATGTGTCTCGTGAGATCTTGCAGAAGGACCGCCAGATTCAGTTGATCAAGAAGCGGTTGGTTCGAAAAGTTCTTGACACCCTTAAAGAAAGCCTCGACGACGATCGTGACGGCTACAAGAAGTTTTGGAACGAGTTCGGACGGGTGGTCAAGGAAGGCATCTATCACGATGCCAAGATGCGCGACAAGATTCTCGGCATCTCCTTGTTTCGTACAACCAAAACTGAGAAAGATGAACTGGTCACTCTTGAAGAGGTCGTTGCACGCAGCGCCGAGGGCCAAGACAAGATCTACTATCTGACCGGTGATGCTCGGGAATCGCTCATCGATTCACCGCACCTTGAGGCGTTCAAGAAAGAGGGCATCGAAGTCTTGCTCCTGACCGACTCAGTGGACGAGGTTTGGCTGAACAACGTTCCTGACTTTCAAGGGAAGACGCTGCTCAGTGCGGCCGGATCCGATTTGGAGTTAGGCTCCGAGGAAGACCGCAAGAGTCGTCAGGAAGAGAAGGAAAAGACCCAAAAAGAGATGGCGACGTTTCTCTCTTGGATGCAGACGAAGCTTGAGGACAAGGTCAAGGAAGTTTCCGTGTCGAGCCGCCTCGTCGATTCTCCGGCCTGCCTAGTGGCCGAC
Organism: Candidatus Xenobia bacterium; assembly: GCA_037968995.1. Lineage (GTDB taxonomy): Bacteria > Vulcanimicrobiota > Xenobia > Xenobiales > JADMJV01 > JAEXNA01. Next base: position 5,982 of record JBBKWP010000368.1, on the reverse strand, counting down.
AGTGGAGACATGAGCGCCAATTTGGAACGTCTGATGAGAGCCATGGGGCAAGAGGTTCCCACCACCAAAAGGATCCTCGAGATCAACACGTCTCATCCGCTGATCGACCATCTGGCCAAGCGTTATGAGTCTGAGAAAGACACCGTCGAACTCGGTCGAACAGCGAATCTTGTCTATCAACTCGCGGTTCTCTCAGAAGGCGGTGAGCTGGAAGACCCGTCTGGATTTTCCCGTGAGATCGCTCAGGTACTCAGTTCCAGTCTCGCCTAGAAGTCCGGCCGAAACACGATTTTCGCCCGGACCTCTCATCACAATGGGTGCATCACTTTTCGTGAGTGATGCACTCATTAAATGTATTGAACGAAAGTTTTGAGGTTCGCTTTATGAAAAAGAATGTAAAGTCCATTGCCAAGCTGATACTGGCGTCAGCTCTCTATGCAGGGCTCGTCTCCGGATGTTCCGGAGCGGGGGCCAACGCAGATACCGCCAATGCGACAGCAACAGCGTCAGCAAGTCCCATCGTCGTTGTGCCGGCAACTGTTGTCAGCCCAGGAACCGGACTCGCTGTGAAAGGCTCCGGCGCGGTGAGCACAGAGCTGAAGGTGTGGGGGGATAAGTTTGATGGTGAGCCTTTCGGGCGAGGGACCATGACCGTGACTTTGGTTCCCCAGGAAACCGAACTTCCAGGGCTCTTGGCCGCCAGTCAGGATATGAAGGAAGGCGGAGTCAGTCGCTTGGAGATCGCAGCCAAGGATCTCTTCGCTGAAATCCCACCAGGGGCCGGCATACAGCCGGACAAGAAGTTCTTCATAGAGGTTAAGGTTGCGGAGGTCATTCCTGAAGAACCGTTCGAAATCATCACCGTCAAAGAGGGCTCCGGCGAAAAGACCGCCACGAAGGGTGATGCCGTGAAGGTGCACTACGTGGGTCGGTTGGAGAATTTCGAAGACGGCAAGGTGTTCGACAGTTCTCGAGAGCGACAGACTCCGTTCCCTGTGGTGCTTGGAGCCGGTCAGGTGATCCCTGGTTGGGAAAAAGGCTTGGACGGTATGAAGAAGGGGGAGACTAGAAGGCTTTCCATTCCTCACTACATGGCCTACGGGGACCAAGCCCAAGGGGATATCCCGGCCAAGTCTCGGCTCTTCTTCGAAATCGAACTCCTCGATTTCGTCCAGCCCGGCGAACTCGTGAAAACCATCACCAAGCCTGGAAAAGGCGAAGCAATCAAGAAGGGCCAAGTGGGAAACTTTCACTACACGGGCTGGTCGGACGGCTTTGATGGGAAGCAGAAGTTCGACTCCTCCCTCGATCGCAAGGAGCCTATCAAAGTGAAGCTGGGCGCCGGACAGGTGATTGAAGGTTGGGATCAAGGTCTCGTCGGGATGAAACCCGGTGAGGTTAGAAAACTCGAAATTCCCTACAACTTGGCTTATGGAGAACAAGGGAAACCGCCTACCATTGGCGCCTTTGCCACCCTTTACTTCGAGGTTCAGTACGTCGGCCCGGCTGAATAGTTCATAAGCAAATTGGCTTTGCGCGAAGGCTCGAGTAGACCCGCTTTTTTGAGGTGTCTACTCGGGCCTTCTCTCGTTATCCGAGGGGCATCGGTTCGGTGCATCGTAACAGGTCGCTCGACTCGAGGCAGAGGCTGAGTTCTCTTTCTAAAACGCCATTCTCTTTCACCACTTGGTGCCATCGTTTGATGCGTTCGTCGTTGGAGTAACGATGAAAGTCCGCTCGGCAAGGGAATTCACCACCAGGGTAGGCGGCTATCAGTTCATCGGAGGGTATCAAGAGACATAGGTTGGATCGAGCCGATCGCGACAGACGTCGGAACGGGAAGAACTGATCGAGCCATCCGGGGACGGGGTCGCTTGAAAAATGTGGATAGACTACGGGATGCTTCGACTCGACCTCGAAATGGTAGTCGATCAACCCGCCGTCTACGTGGTGGCCTGGACCAGCACCGGGTACAGACTCGCCGGAAAGGACGAAGGGAATCGACCCGGAGGCCAAGAGGGCAGGGACGAAGTTTTCAGAGTCGAGGGCTACTTTCCTAGTGGGTATCTTGTCCCAGAAAGGTGGGCCAGAAACTGGAGAGTCCGTCGGCGGACTGCCGGCCTGGAAAAGCCCCCGCTCCAGGACCCTACCAATGAGTCGACGGTCGAACGCGTTGAGAAGAGGCAAACCTAAGAAACTTGTCAACATCTCCCGATGGCTGGGTTTCTCTCTCCTCAAGATGGTTGTGGTAAGATTCGCTTGGAATGGGGAGGCTGCGGTAGCGTATTGAAGGCGTTCGTCGGTAAAAATTTTGCTCAGATAATCCCGGCAGACCGCGGAAACTTCGTGGGGCTTCGGGCGTCCCTCGAATCGCTGTCCGATATAGGCTTCTACTAATTCAGAGTAGGCCGAGCCATCCTCATCGGCCGACATGGCGCAAACGCGCCAAGCGCCACTGGAAGCACCCAACATCGGTAGTCGGTCGGAAACTCTTCTCCGCAAAAATCTCATCAAAGCGCGGTCGATTCCAACCAGGCCCAACCATTTCGGCCCCCCTGAGGCAGCCAGCAGCAGAGCGAAGCTCTCTGGAGTGACACCGGATTCTGTGAGCCGAGCGTGAGCTTCACGGCCCATGAGACAACGAAAATAGCGAGGTTTCATAGGGAGCGCTAGGTCTTTAGAGAGTGTTTCATCAACTGGCTGAGGTGTTTTATGAGTCGCTTTCGCTGGTCAGGGCTAAGAGTCTCGAATTTAATCGAGGTCTGATAGCGACTGCCCTCCGTTCGCTTTTTGCAGCTACGGACGCGCCCCGAAATCTCTAGCTTAGGTACCCTTGAGAACGCTGGAAACGTCAGGCGCAAGGGGAGGTCCGTAAGAAAATTGTCCTCTCCCTCAATGAGCGCGCCGCCGATGCTGAGATCTCTCAGGTTTGCATTTTTTGTAAAGCCTGGGGCGCAAATCTCGATGACGATATCTCCCGGTACTCGTACAAACTTTCGCTGTTGAGTGGGTACGGCCGAGGTTAGACCCAGTTCGCGCAACACGTTGCGAACCCAAGAGTTTTGAGTGGCTCCGAATTGAACACCGATCAGATAACCGTCACGCGTTAACCGCGACCAGGCGACTTGGCCCTTGACAGCCTTAGCTTGCTCGCCCGAACCTTTGGGAGCGACAAGCAGAATGGGAAGTCCTTTTCGGCAGTTCTGGTCAGTGAGGATGCGGGCTCCCGTAACGCTGAGGTCTTTGAGGATACAGACGATGGCTCCGTCAGGAGTTTGGCAGGACAGGGCGATACTGCAACGGGCTCGTGCGGTGAGTCGGCGGTCGTCAAGGTTCGGGCCCATTACGATATCTTTGAAGTTATAAAAAAGTTCGTTTAATAGAGCCATAGAGGCGCCTTTCTAAGGGCTGTTCTCAGGTGTTCCTCGAGAGAAGGAAAATTCCGTTTTGTCGAGGCGCTTTTTACGGAACCAACTACAGGGCGCCTACGAGAATGTGGTGTCAGGAGAGACCCCGGGCGTCTTCCCAGAAGAGCGTCCTTTTTGAAGCCAACCGCCGATTCGCAGCCATTCTGCGGCGGCTTCGTGATCGCTACAGATGAGAAAAACTTCCTGTACGGTGCCCGAGGCGTGGTACTGACATTTGAGCCCAGCATCCGTGGGATACTGAACCGTGAGACCCCGAGAATTGCCCTTGCGGACGTTGATCCTGCCGGGAACGATTCGCGTTACGTGGTCGCAATGGTGGACGATCTGGTTAAGAAGGTCGTCCAAGCCCTGTAGGCGGCCGTGCTGACGTTTGACCCGTCCAAATTTCATGGGTTGGTTATAACCTACTTTTGGGCGAGGGTCGAGAGGTGTGTCGGCGGTTCAATTCCTTAGCTTTGTTCAGCTGAGGTCGGAGCAAAAAAAAGAACCTCGGTGGACGAGGTTCTTTTGGTGCCGAAAGACGGAATCGAACCGCCGACACAACGATTTTCAGTCGTTTGCTCTACCGACTGAGCTATTTCGGCATTCCCATAAAGGGAAGCCCGGGTTTCCCCGGGCTCGTGGCGGGAACGACGGGATTTGAACCCGCGATCTCCTGCGTGACAGGCAGGCGCCCTAAACCACTAGGCCACATCCCCACGATATGTTTCTCCGGACGGTATCGGGCGAAAGAGGACTTGTGACGCAAGTCCTCTACCAATTGAGCTGCCCGCCCTTCGGAGGCCCCCATTATAGCAACTGGAATCCTCGTGTCAAGACTAAAATGGGGGTCAAATGTCGCGAGAATTCACAAAGTTTTTCAAGAGGCGAGCTCCCTCGGGCGTCTCCAGTGATTCAGGGTGAAATTGCACGCCTTCGACGGGGAGTGACTTGTGTCGGAGTCCCATAATTTCACCGTGGGAGGTCCAAGCAGACACAGTGAGTGCGTCGGGTAGGCTCTCCTCTTCAACGATGAGGCTATGGTATCGGGTGGCCACTAGCGGGTTGGTAAGCCCCTGAAATACCCCTTTGCTATCATGGTAGACAGAGGATACCTTGCCGTGTAGGAGACGAGGTGCCAATATGACCTTGGCACCGAAGGCCGTGGCTAGAGCTTGATGGCCCAAGCAAACACCCAGGCGCGGGCATTTTAAGTCAGGGTCACTCATCAGACTCTCAGAGATTCCAGCCTGTTCGGGTCGACCTGGGCCGGGGGATACGACAACTAGAGCCGGAGCTTTATCCCTGACTCCGGCCATATCGATCTGATCGTTTCGCACCACATCGAGGAGGTAGTCCTCCGAGCAGAAAGCCCCGAGGAGTTGTACCAAGTTGTACGTGAAGGAGTCGTAGTTGTCTAAAACAAGTAAAGTCGGTTTCACGAAATTTCTCCTCCGAAGCTCTGTTCCGCCATGTCGATGGCCTGACGAATTCCAGCCAATTTGTTGATGGTCTCATCCCACTCCTTGGCTGGGTCGGAATCGGCCACAATGCCCGCTCCGGCTTGGAGTGTCGCCCACCCGTCTTTGAGCATCAAGGTACGAATGGATATGCAAGTGTCCAGGCTTCCCCAACTGCCGAAGTAGCCGACGGCACCGGCATAGAAGCCTCGCGGATGATCCTCGAGTTCGTCGATCAACTGCACGGCGCGAATTTTAGGGGCTCCTGAGACGGTCCCGGCGGGAAACGCGGAGCGGACTAAGTCGAACGGGGAGCGATCGGTTCGCAACTTACCCTCGACTCGACTGACCATGTGCATCACGTGAGAGTAATACTCGACTTCTCCATAGCGTGGTACCTCGATAGAGCCATATTCGCAGACACGTCCGAGATCGTTGCGGCCGAGGTCTACCAGCATCAGATGTTCGGCCCTCTCTTTGGGGTCGGCGAGCATATCCGCTTCAGCCTCACGATCGACGGCGTCGAATCCGGTACGCTTTCTGGTGCCTGCGATGGGGCATACCACCGCGCGCGTGCCGTTGAGTTGGACTAGCATTTCAGGCGATGAACCAACGAGTTGATAGTCGTCGAAGTCCAAGAGGAAGGTGTAGGGTGAGGGGTTGAGCATTCGGAGCGCCCGGTAGATGGCGACAGCGTCAACCCAAGTTTTTCGGCGGACCTGTTGTGACAGGACCAGTTGGAAAATATCACCGGAAAGGATATATTCCTTGGTTTTTTCGACCTTCTCCATGAACGCTTCCCGGGGGGTTAGGAACTGTTCTTCGGCTACAAAGTCCTTCGGCTTAGGTGTGGGAGGATGGGAGACCGCCGAGCGTGCTCGCTCTTGCAAGAGTTGAAGTTCAATGAGACCTTCCTCATACAAGGATCGGGCATCATCGTCACCGGCGTCGTCCTTCACCGTGACGACCACAACGCCGGTGATCATTTGAGCGACGTGGTCAAAGATCAGGCACCGCCGACATTTGAGAAAGGCGTGCTCCGGTGAGTCGGCCGCAGGGAACTTGTCCGGCCTGGGGCCCACCGCGGGTTCCATGGTCCGCACGGCTTCCCACCC
>JBBKWP010000367.1:0-7881 GCA_037968995.1 Candidatus Xenobia bacterium | reverse complement strand
CATGAGCCGCGGACAGGCCGCCGTCATAAACGGGCTGGGCCCCGCTTATAGGGGACTGCGAGAGATCCTCGCCGACCAGGCCCAACGGGCCACCGATGACGACGGCGTCTGGAAATTTCCCAAAGGCGCGGAATACTACGCCTTTGCCCTTGAAAAGACGACCTCCACAAACATGACCGCCGACGAGATTCATCAACTAGGCCTGTCTGAGGTCGCGAGAATTCACAGCGAAATGGAAGCCATCCTCAAGAAAGTCAAGTTCCAAGGGACCTTGGCCGATTTCTTCGTTTCCATGCGCACGGACCCCAAATTCCTCTATCCCAACGACGCCGCCGGCAAAGCGGCCTACCTCAAAGAAGCCACCGCCATCATCGACCGCATGAAAGCCGAACTAGATGTGCTCTTCGCCACCAAGCCGAAAGCCGATATCGTGGTCAAAGCCGTCGAGCCTTACCGAGAAAAGTCCGCGGGCAAAGCCTTCTATGAATCACCCGCATTAGACGGTTCGCGACCCGGATATTATTACGCAAACCTCTACGATATGACGAGCATGCCGAAGTATCAGATGGAAGCGCTCGCCTACCACGAGGGGATCCCCGGTCATCACATGCAACTGAGCATCGCCCAAGAACTGGAGGGGCTTCCAAAGTTCCGTCGCCTGGGCGGCTATACCGCCTACATCGAAGGCTGGGGGCTTTACTGTGAAAACCTACCTAAAGACTACGGCTTTTACCAAGATCCCTACTCGGACTTTGGCCGTTTGGCCATGGAGCTTTTCCGCGCCGTTCGTCTGGTGGTGGACACTGGAATCCACAGCAAAAAGTGGACGCGACAGCAAGCTTTAGATTATTACGTTGAGAACACCCCGAATTCCGAAACCGACTGCCGAAAGATGGTGGATCGCCACATCGTCATGCCCGGCCAAGCCACCGCCTACAAAGTGGGGATGAACGAATTTATGCGACTGAGAGCCAAGGCCCAAGCCGAGCTAGGATCCGATTTTGACATCCGACAGTTTCACGACACGGTCTTGCTTCACGGGGCCGTGCCCCTGGACGTCCTTAGTGAACTCGTCGATGACTATATTCGGGAGACGAAAGCGAACTGAGTAAGGACTAGCGAAAAATCCGTTGCCACCAAGGTCGGTCCGCCAACTCTTTCGCCCGGATTTCGGCCGCCCGTACGGCCAGTTCGGCGGACTGCTTCTCAGCTTCCAATTGAGCCGACGCGGCCTGACTGGCTTCCAGTCGCGATCTGATTTCCAGCATTTCGCGGCCGGCTTCATCCGCCAGACGGAGATACTGAAACAGTTCGGCCTGCAGAGTGGAATTGAGTCGCTCTAGGCGGGCATTGTCTTTTTTCGCTATTTCCAAGGTCGTCACCACCCCTAGGTGCGTGGCCAAAGGAACGGTTCGCGAAACTCCAGATGACGAGGGAGCGGCTTTCGGCTTAATGCGGGTCGTTCGCTCTTGCAGCAAACGGTCCACTTCGGTCTCCAGAACCCGATACCCACCTTCGGGATCGGGTCGCAAGGCCTTGACGTCTCGGCTTTGAATCAGGGCCAGAACCTCATCTTCGGAACGTCGCACGCGAGTGGCGAATTGAGGTACGGTGAGTAAACGCATTTCTGCTGTATCCATGTCCATATCCAGGAAATACCTCGCGATCGGTCCCCCGCCTCCGTTTAGAGAGAAATTTTCAAGCATGGCAAATTCTTAGTCCGAGGACCACTCCGAGGCCCTGGCGAAAGCGCCGGCCATGCGAGCACAGATTGTCCCCATTGTCTTCCTCTTCTTATTGACCCTGTCAGCGGCAGGCCAGACTCCAGAGAAGAGTCCACCGCCCAACCTGATGACCCCCGAACTCCTCTGGAAGCTCGGTCGACTGGGAGACGCTGACATCTCCAAGAACGGTCAGACCGCAGCCTTCACGGTGCGAAGCTACGATTTAAAGAGCAACGACGGGAAGTCATCGCTCTCTGTGGTGGATCTCAAGACTGGTGTCCAACGGAAGCTCTTATCCGGTTGGCCGTCGATCTCAGACGTCCAGTTCGCCCCCTCCCCTTTCGGTGAACGGATCTATCTGATCGGACGAGCCGACGCCCAAAGCAAGAAACAGGATCAGATCTGGGCTATCAATCCCGCCGACGGCGGCGCTCTCCAACTGAGTGCCTTCAAAGACGGCTGTGCCAACCTCAAAGTGGCCCCGGACGGTCGGAACCTAGCCTACACTTTGGACGTGAAGCTCGACAAGGAGCCCAAAGAGATCTATGAAGACCTCCCGAAGGCCGACGCCCGCATCATCGACAGTCTCATGTACCGTCACTGGAACGCTTGGCACGACTACAAGTACAGTCATATCCATCTGGCCCCTATCAAACCCGACGGCAAGGCCGGCAAAGGGACCGACATTCTTGGAGAGCGCCGGGTGGACAGTCCGGTTCCACCCTTCGGAGGGATTAGCCAGTTCGACTGGTCGCCCGACGGGAACTTCTTCGCCTATACTCTCAAGGACCAGCAACGTTGGGCCGAATCCACCAACAGTGACATCTACCTGCTCGATGTCGCCTCAGGTCAAGACGCGATCAATATCAGCGTCGCAAACAAAGGATATGACAACGACCCGCTCTTTTCTCCCGACGGAAAATCCTTAGCTTACCACTCCATGGAACACGACGGTTTCGAGTCCGACCGCAACCGAATCATGGTGTACAACCTCGCCTCCAAACAGATCACAGAAGCCACCAAAGGCCTGGACCAAACCGTTCACGATACCCATTGGACGCCAGATAGTAAAGGCTTCGTCTTCGCCTCGGAACATCGCGGGAGCCAACAGCTTTTCAGCATCGGCCGCGACGCCAAAGGATTGCGGCAGGTGAGTGAAGGCCGGTTCGAATGGTCGCTGCGCGGTCTTTCCCCCGACGGGAAAAAGGCTCTAGTCAGCTTCGCCCGTACCGAGCGTCCGGACGAACTGGCGGTTTTAGACCTGGCCAGCAAATCCTCGCGCACCTTGAGTCATATCAACGACAAGATCTACGCCACCTTGAAACTACCCACTGTCAAAGAGCGCTGGGTCGAAGCCACCGACGGCAAAAAGATCCATTGTTGGGTCGTCTATCCTCCCGACTTCGATCCTAGCAAGAAGTGGCCCATGTTGACCTACTGCCAAGGTGGCCCCCAGGGCCAGATCGGACAGTGGTTCTCCTATCGTTGGAACTTTCACCTCATGGCCGCCAACGGCTACGTGGTGCTCGCCCCCAACCGACGCGGCCTTCCTGGTTTCGGTCGCGAATGGAACGACCAGATCAGCGGCGACTGGGGCGGGCAACCCATGGACGATCTTCTCAGTGCTACCGACTCCATGCTGGCCGAACCCTACATCGACAGCAAGCGTGCCGCCGCGGTGGGCGCCAGCTTTGGAGGCTACAGCGTTTACTGGTTGATGGGGCATCACGCCCAGCGCTTCGCCACCATGGTCTCCCACTGCGGTGTGTTCAACCTGGAGTCGATGTACGGCACGACAGAAGAGCTATTTTTCGCGAACTGGGAATTCGGAGGACCTTACTGGAAGAGCCCCGCGATTCAGAAGAAGTACGACGAGTTTTCACCCAACCGTTATGTCAAAAATTGGGACACGCCCCTTTTAGTAATCCACAATGAAAAAGACTTTCGCGTGCCCATAGGTCAGGGAATGGAAGCCTTCTCCGCCGCTCAGATCCAAGGCATCCCTTCAAGATTTCTATACTTTCCCGAGGAGGGCCACTGGGTAACAAAACCTCAAAACAGCGTCCTTTGGAATCGCGTGTTTTTTGAGTGGCTGGACCGTTACTGTAAGGAGCCCGTGGCGGGCTAGGCGCAGCAACGTCTCAACGTCTCACTAAGCGCCTCGCTCATCCCCCCGCGTCGTCCATCGCAGACCAAGTCACTCATCGCGAAGGCCTTGTGAACAGACCTTGCTTGTTTTGTTCGGAAGGTCTCTGATATTCTTAAATGAGCGAAGCGGATACCGAATTTGGAGGCACAATATGAGTGAGAAAGTGGAACGACTCAGGCGCGAAGTGAGAGCCGATCTCCAACTGCTATGGGGCGGCCAAGCCGACGGAAACAAGCGTATCGATCAGATGGCGACGCGAATCGAGCGCAACAGCGACAGAATCGAAGAGCAGGGCCAAAAGATCGCGGAGCAGGGCCAAAAGATCGCGGAGCAAGGCCAAAAGATCGCAGAGCAGGGCCAGAAGATCGCAGAGCAAGGGCATGAGATCGCAGAATCCATGCGCGAAACCGCGAAGCTCGGACGGGAAGTCGTGGCCTTGGGGGATCAGATGGTCGGTCGCCTCAAGCAGTTCGACACCCGGTTCGGAAGTTTTCTCGATGCCATCGTTGAGGATATGGAGAATCAGGCTCCTCTTAGCCGGGTGGAAACTTTGGAAGAGCGAGTCACAAAGCTAGAAAAGCGCCAGGGACCGGCAGCCTAAGCCGCTTGACGAAGGTAGAACTCCCAATCCTCAATCCGGTAAGCCCATAAGCTTCACCGCAACGCGCGCGACGTCGGCCAACGCCGCGTCTGCCGCTTTGGCATCGACCTTGGGGCGGTCAAGATAGACGACCAGTAGGAAGGGGCTGCCTTTATAGTCCCCGTGGCCCGGCCAGATAATAGCCACATCGTTATACGTTGCCGCGGGTGGCGACGACGTCCCGGTCTTATCGCCCACAGTCCAGCGCTCCGGCACACCGGCCCGGATACGATTGTCACCGGTTTTGCTCCCGATCATCCACTCACCTAAGGTGGTCGCATTTGCTTTGCCTACCGTCTGGCCAATCAAGATCTGGCGAAGATGGTTAGCCATCGATCGCGGCGTTGTTGTGTCTCGCGGATCGCCGACAGCGTTCTCATTCAATTCTGTCTCCCAACGGTCAAGCCGCGTATCGTTGCCGCCGTGCGCTCGAAAAAACTCTGTCATCGCCGCAGGCCCGCCAACGGCCCGCATGACGATGTTGGCGGCACTGTTGTCACTGATCTGCACGGCGTTTTTCGCGAGTGCGTCTAAAGTCGTCGTGCTTCCGCTTTTGACCAATTCTTCGGTAAAAGGCGCATAGGAGACAAGATCCTTCTCTCCCACCGCAACCTCGGCAAAGCGGTCGAGCTTTCCAGCGTCATGGGCCACCATCATCGCGCCGGCAAGCGATGCCTTGAAGGTCGAACACATAGCAAAGCGTTCATCAGCACGATTGGCGGCTATCAAAGACCCCTCGCCGTCCATCAAAGCCACACCAAGGCGGCCACCCGTGCGTTGCTCGATAGCCCTTAATTCTGGATTAATGGTCATGGATGAGGCCGCATCCGCCTTGCTCGTTCTCAACGCCGAGAAAAGTAAGGCAGAGCCGCTGGCGATGATAAGTTGCCGCCGGGTTATCATAGGAAAGCTCCTTAAAACAGAAATCTCAATCTGTACCTGCAAGGCCGGAAATGGGCCCCTCACCCGGGCATGCTACGATTTTCGACCGGACACGGCAAGGCCCAAGAAGAGAAGACTCGCTCACCCTCGAGTGCGAATGACTTTGACAAAGGTGGTCAGGCTGGGTCCGGCGGGACATACGCGGCTCTTGTCCACCCCGCAGCTAGGCCGAACAGTGCTTGAATTTTCATCTTCGGGACACAAGATTTCAAAAGAAGAACCGGCTGTAAAGACTTCGAGGGTAGGATCGGTGGAACAGAGAATCCCAATTCATGAACTTTCGAGCCATCGTGGTTAGCCTCGTTGTCGCCATGCTGATGGCCTGGGCAACCACACCTGACATCACGGATCACACGATCGGTTTCGATGTGTCGAAAACGGTTCTAACCTTCGGTCTGACCTTTTTGCTGACTTTCATGGCTATCAGCACGGTCCTACGCCGTCGCGCAGAGGATGACGGCAAACCGACTCTCGACGCCGAATAGCCGTGCACGTGCGCCCGGTATGTCGCTACTTTTTTAAGTGAAAGCGCAACCGCACCAACTCAGGGAAACCCGAGAGGGGGCTCATGTCCATGCCCTGGCGGGCACCTATGCCAGGCCGGAGGTAGCCGTTCGATGAAGTTAACATTCAGTTCACACAAACCGAGGGGGTTTCCCACCGGACGGCCCAGACGTTTGAGCAGGGTATGGATCAGTTCAATAAAGATATCGCCGAGCTGAAGAGTTATGATGGGATATCCCCAAGTCGCGGCCCGGGCGGCTCCTTTTTGACCAGAGCAGACTCTAACCCCAACGCTGGTGAAGTTGAGGTCGAGGGCGTAGGCAAGCTACTACCGACCGAAGATGGCGGCTGGGAGGCGGAGATCTCCCACACTCATTCCTACGCGGGGGTGTTGTGGTCTCAGTCTCGGTCCTACTCGATCAACACGAACGGCAGTATCACCGTCCTCGACGAATCGACCAGGGCGAGTTGGGGCGGAGCGATGTTGGGCGGGGCCTTCCTTGGCTCAAGCCAAGATTCCAAACTCTACACGCTGGATCCCGCGATCGTGCAACCTTCTTGACATTCCTTTAACGGCCTCAGCTTACCGTGTGATATGCAGAACTTTATCGCATTACCCGCCCTGCTCTTTTTCGCTTCCCTGATGACATTGAGCGCACCAGCCAAGCCTTTGGACCGCTACACAGTCCCTGTCCAATACCAAACATTGGACAACGGTTTGAAGGTGGTTGTTTCGCCCAATCCCGATTCTCCCATCGCGATCGTCGGAGTCTTCTACAACATTGGGTTTCGAACGGAGGCCAAAGATCGGACCGGTTTCGCGCATCTTTTCGAGCACTTGATGTTTCGCGGGTCAGAGAATTTGGGGTCCGGAGAGCTTGAGCAGTTGGTTGGTGAGAGCGGAGGGTATTCCAACGGGCGAACCCGATTCGACTTCACGAGCTTTTATGAACTCGTCCCGGCGAACAAGGTCGAAGCGATGCTCTGGGCTGAGGCGGATCGGATGAAGGGCCTGACACTGACCCAAGAGATGCTTCAAAAAGAGGTCGAGGTGGTCAAAAACGAGGTCGCTCTCAACGTCACCAATCAACCTTACGGGGGCTTTCCGTGGCTTGCCGCGCCCCAGGTCGCTTTCTCCAACTGGTACAACGGTCACAACTTCTATGGCGAACTCAGCCACCTCGAGGCCGCCACACTTTCGGATGTGAGAGACTTTCATCGGACTCACTATGCTCCCAACAATGCGGTCGTCGTGGTGATCGGAAACGTAGATGCTGCAAAGACTTTCGTTCAGGTCGAGAAGCACTTCGGATCGATTCCGAAGGGGAAAATTTCGCCCCTACCTAACCTCAGTGAGCCGGAGACAACGGCGCAAAAAATCGTAGTACTCGAAGACAAACTGGCACCCAGGCCGGCGCTCGCTCTCGCCTATCAGATGCCGCCTCGAGGGTCACCCGAGTACTACGCTCTGGGAATCATCGACCAGCTTTTGCTCTCGGGAGACTCGAGTCGCCTGCATCAAAACTTGGTGACGGAGCAGCGCCTGACGGGCGAGGTCAACGGAGGAATCAACTATCTTTTGGGAAGTCAGTTCGACTACCGGGGCCCAATGCTATGGATGACAACCTTCATCCTCTCGGATGGCTTCACACCGGAAGACGGACTGGGGGCTTTCGACTCAGTGATCGACCACCTTGCCGAGCAACCACTGAGCGACGCGGAACTCGAACTCGCCAAGGTAGGGCTACGCTCGCGACTCTACAACCAAATCGACGAACGCGACGGCCTCGGGAAATTGGACCTGCTCGCATGTTTCGCTCTTTTTGACGACGACCCCCAGCAGATCAATGCGATGGAAGACCAGTTCGACAGGGTGACGTCAGACTTGGTCGTCAGAACCGCTAAAAAGTATCTCCAACGCG
>JBBKWP010000366.1:0-4242 GCA_037968995.1 Candidatus Xenobia bacterium | reverse complement strand
CCTCGCGCATCGGCTACCGAACTCACTTGGGCGAAATAGCCGGGAGCCTTCGCTCCATACAATATGGTGCCCGTGCTAAAAATGCGTGGCGCCAGCAGACGGCCGACCCTTTGCATCTCCTTGGCGGTGAAGACTGAGGCCGTGTCGTTGGACGGATCGTGTATCGTGGTCACGCCAAAAGAAAGGCTCGATAGCCCCACCCAGTTGACCTCGGGAAACCCTTCTCCATCGGAAAACGAGCCGTGCCAGTGGACATCGATGATACCGGGCAAGACGGTTTTTGAGCGGCAGTCGAAAGTTTGCGTCCCCGGGGGTACGACGACCTCTGCGGTCGGACCGACTTCAACGATGCGGTCGCCTTTGATCAGCACTGTGCCCTCCGGGATCACTTCGTTACCTCGCATCGTCACGACCTTGCCGCCGACGAGTGCCACAAGGTTCTGGTCCTTGGGTGACAGAGCCTTGAGCGACCAACTCAGATCCAAAGATGGAAGCGCCTCGCCCGAAGTGCTTCGGCGGCGAAGCGATGGGCCTACATTCCAAGAAAGCTCTCCCGACTCGCTCCAACTCGGAAAGTAGGCTCCGTCTTGGGAGGAAACCTTTGTCGTCGGCAGATTCTTCAGGGCGCTTCCGACGGAGACGGTTCGTCCCGTCAGGGTCACCGGGAAGGTGTACAGGGTCAGATTCTCCCAGAAAAAACCGTGGCGCCCGTCCGGCGAGAGTACGATTGCTTGCAAGTCCTCGCCCTCGAACAGAACTCTTTCCTCACCGGTTATCAGGTCTTTGCGCACCAGACTCGTCTTCTCACCAGAGGAGCGCTGGAAATACAGCGTGCCGGTCTCGTTCGTGAAGTGGGCTCCTAGACCGCCCTGGTCGATCAGGCGCGGGGCGTCGCTCGGACGGGTAAGGTCTTTGAGATACAATCCCGGACCCTGAGTATAAAGGGGGGAGAACAGGCTGCTCTTGGAGAGTTTTCGGAAGGCCAGATAGCGGCCATCCGGCGACATGGCAGGATCCGCGAAACGGCCCTTATCCACCAGTACCTTCTCGGTTCCATCTGAGAGCGTGCGAAGTCGGATGGTGCCGAGGTCTTGGTCATCCCAAGTGACATAAAGAACCTGGCTGTCGTTGGCGACGAAACGGCCGTGACTCTCTTGGATATCGGGGGCATTGGTGAGCCTTGTGGGAGTCCCCGTCGAATCGCTGAGGCTCTTGGTCCACAACTGCCCTACCGCCGCAAAGATCACCCTTCGACCGTCTTTGGAGAGAAAAGGGGTCGAAACAGACTTCACGGTGACTTCTGGAGGTGCGACCTTTACTGGAAACCTCAAGGCTTCGACAACTTGGCGGGAGTCTTTGACCCGAAAAGGTATCTCCACCGGAGTCCGGCCGGACTCCGCCTGCTGACGCCAAAGACGCCCGCCGGCCCAAAAGACGACCTCTTGGGAATCGGGCGTCCAAGCCATGCGGGGGTAGACGCCGTGGATGGCCCAAGTCTCCTGCATGTCTCGATCCAGCCCGTTGTACAGTTCCACCTCTTGATCCGAGGTCAGGTCCTTCAGCATCAACACCGATCGGCCTCGAATGCGGCGCACGAAGGCAAGCTTTTTCCCATCAGGTGAAGGGGTTGGGGCACAGGCTCCTCCGGATCCCCCGGCGATCCGCGTAATTTCTCCGCTTTTCCTATCCAGTCGTTCGATCACGTAGATACCCGCATTCGGGTCTTTGTTGTACTGAAAAGTCGGTCCCGGTGTGGCGTCTTTTGAGTAAAAAAGATACCGTCCGTCTGGGGAAAACGCCGGTTCGCCGAGATCGAGTTGATCGTTGGCTTTCTTGGTGAGTTGCACACCCGTACCCCCATCGATGTGATACGCCCAGATCTCTCCGGCACCCAGAGAACGAGTCCCCGTGAAGTGTTTCCGACCGGCCAGTAGGGAACCCGTCGGGTCCCAGACCGGAGAGTTGAGGAGGCGAAAGTCTTCTTTGCTGACGGCTCGGGCTTTCTTGGGGTCGTTAAGGGGAAGATACCAGAGGTTATCTCCACCGCCTCGGTCAGAGGTGAAGGCCAGACGAGAACCGTCCGGAGAAAAGCGTGGCTGCATGTCCCAAGCCATTCCGCTGGTCAAGGAGCGGGCAACGCCGCCTTGCATGGGGAGCAGATAGAGATCGCCCAGCAGATCAAAGGCGATGGTTTTGCCGTCGGGCGAAACGTCCAGAGACATCCAGGTGCCTTCGCTCACATCGATGGGAACTTCGGTCGTCGAACCTGGGGGATGACTCACGTCCCACGTCGCTTCTTTGCCTTGCGCCCATCCCGTCCATGTGAGTGTGAAAAGGGTGACCAAAACGAGGATAAATCGAATCATAGGTGGTTCTTGGACCAACGTGAAAAGAACCCTTGAAGCCGACTCTGTTAGACCTCAGGCGCGGTAAATTTTCCCATCAATCGGTCGAAGTAACTGCGGCCTTGGCCAACTTCTCCCACCACTCCAGCGTTATCGGTATAGAAAAGGTCGTTGGGAATAACGATCTCCCGACCCAGCAAGTGACGGGTTTGAAAGTCCACCTGGGGAGCGCCCTTCTTCACGGCGGCGTGAACGGCTTCCGAACAGTAATAGGTGTCGTTGCCGTCTTTGAACTTGAAATCGTAAGATTTTCCGAGCATATCGCGACCGGCGTCCAAGACTTTTGTCGCCTGGCCGTCTTCATAATCGGGCCGAATCGCGACGGCGTGGTGCTTGCCGGTCAACACCTCTTTGAGGTCACCGCGAATTACGCCGTCTTTCATCTTGGCTTCGATGGTCTTGCCGTCGCCTTCATACAAGATAGCGTGGGTAAAATTCGAGCGCCCCGTCATCAATTGGGTAATCGTGGCGAACGGCGTGCTTCGCTCGTCCCCAGTAAGAATGATGTCTCCCGGTTGGAGGTTTGCAATCAATGCATCAGCCTCAGGAGCCGGAATGGAGGGATGGCCGCTGTGAGCCATGTCCGTGCCGTATCGATTAAGACTCGCGATGGAAAAGTTTTTCGCCGTGTCCACCAGATCGCTGCGTAGGGGAATACCGATGGCCTTGGCCCCTTTACCTAAAACGTGACCGACGGTGGCGCCGACCTTGGAGAGCAACGAGCGCCCCCAAAGAGTCTTTCCTTGAGTCTTCGCCCCGACAAAGCCGCCCAACGCGCCTCCGGCCACCGCTCCCAGCACGCCCACGCCTATGGCGGCCCCAATTCCGGCCCCAAAGCTGATGCCTAAGGCCACTCCGGCTCCGATCATCGCGAAATGACTCAAGAAAGCCCCCGTGGCCGCTCCTAGATTCGCATAGGTGCGCTCGTAGGTGTCAAGATCATGCTCTTTACTCCACTCACCGTCGGCAAGATTAAGTTCCCAACTCTTAGGCTTAGTGAGGGGCACAGCCCCTGCGGCGTAAGTGGGAATCTGGAGGTTCTGATGGCGACTGGACACGTTCATGGGACAAGCATAGGTTGGAAGCCTAAAAAAACACAGAAAAATTCGAGCCGAAACGAAAAAAGCCCCGACCCGAGTCGGGTCGAGGCTTTTGGGAGGGTCCGTATGGGCTATTGCGGACCGCCGTTGAACAAAGACAAGGCCTTTTCGTAAGCCGCGGCGCCGATCTGACGACCCATGGCCCTTCCACGCAGGTCGCCATCCTGAAAATGGATGCCGCCATAGAGTCGTGAGAAGCCCGCTTCGTCGGCCGCCTCAGTCAACGTGGGCCAGCGCAGCGTGACCACAGAAGACGGCAGAGTGCTGTCGATGAGAGCCGAGTTCGGTTGAAAATTGAATTCCCCGACCAAGTCGAATTCGCCGTTACCGTCGAAATCAAACTCGCTGCGGGTGATTCCGTCGTAATATTCGTCGGAGCCCGTGTAACGACTAAGAATTTCGGCAGACGAAGTACTGAAGGTACTGTGCCCGGAAACATATTCCGCGAAAGCCGGCGTCACAAAGGTACGGATCTGAAACGGTATCCACTCTTCGCCGGGTCGAATGACGGTATCTGCCCCAGGTCCTCCCCAGGTGGGAATCAACTGACCCGCATAGCGGTCGCGGATAGCAGCGACGGGGCGGATGAAATTATAGTGCCTCTTGGCCTCCCAGGCGGCGATGCTCGAGTCCAGTAACCCACCGTTCAAAGCGAACAGCATCTTGACGGTGTCGTCGATGCCGTAGTTGTACTTCCCGGCCAGGTCCAAAGCGATCTCGTTCCAGTGTCCCGGAGG
>JBBKWP010000365.1:0-13667 GCA_037968995.1 Candidatus Xenobia bacterium | reverse complement strand
CCCCCCCCGCGCCCCCCCACACCCGGCCCCGCCCGCCCCGCGCCCGCCCACTCCTGGACCTGACGATTGGGGAGGCCCTTCCGCACCGGCCCCCTCCGCCTCTAGGCTGACTTTAGGCCGACCTCCATTGGACCCGAATCCGGACATCGGGGACTGGGGACCCCCTCCGGAACGGCCTCCCACACCCAGTCCTAGTCCCCAGCGTGAGGGCCAAGTGTTTTCTCCGCTGCGCTCTCCGAAGCCAGAGGGGCCGACGTCATGAACGTGCACCTTGAGGTTCTTTCGGGCCCGTTAGACGGGCACGTCTATCAATTCAATTCCACCTCCGACATCGGTCGTGAGGGGAAGCTCAAGTTGGCGGTTGATCGTTTCGTCTCGCGTCGGCACGCTATTGTCGAGGTGCAGGCTCAGGCCATCTATCTCGAGGACCTTGAGTCTACTAACGGTACTTTCATTGACGACGAGCGCCTCCAAGGTCGCAGAGAACTCGACAACGGAAAGACCTTTCGTATCGGGCGGACCTGGCTTCAGATTCGCTGGTAGGCTCTTTGAGCGGACTTCGGGATTGGGGCAGATCTCACTCCCGACTTCGCGTCAGAAGCAACGACCCGGATAGATCGGTACCGGGCGGCAAGCTACCGGCGTTGTCAAGGGTATCTCCTAGGGCAGCCAGCAGAAGCTTTCTCAGTGCCTTACTCGTGTCGGTCGTACGCCAGTGGGAGAACAGGGCTCCATAGAGGGCTGAAGCCTTGCCGCCGTACCAGCTCTCTCCCACATCCTTCGTGCCGGTTTGGGGACCTTCAAAAGGCAGATTTCCGGGAAAAAATAGACGAGCCCGAGGGGCGGTACTCGCCTCCCCGCCTCCGTCGAATTTCTGCGCGAAATCAGAGTCCGCCATTCCGCGGGGGCCGAGGCAGATGGGCTGCCCCCAGCCCGCGCGGAACCATTTCACTCGACCGTACTTAGGTATGACCTGTAGGACCAAGATCGAGCACGAGCGTTCGATTTGGGCTAAAGCTTGTCGTCCCGCTTCGCGTGGGTTTTCGTTGTCTCCGTGGTCTCGGCGGTCGAGCACCTCTAGGACCGCTTTGGTGATTCGCTCGATCTCCTCTGCGTTGAGAGCGTCAGCCTTCAGTAGCAGAAAGCAGGCTCGACCATCGTGCAGAGGATGGAGCGCCAAATGCTCGGTGCCGGTGAGAAGAAAGGAGGCTTCATAGTTCTCGAATTCCACGCACTTCACCGTCGTGGCCTGGGGAAGGTCGTGAGCGGATGCCGGCGCCAATGCTCTTACCGCGGCCACCCTCAGGGCCCCAGACGGCGGAGTCTCGAGGGCGGCCGGAGGTAGGCTCTCCCAATAGCTATTTTTAGCCAAGGTCACCACTCGCAGCGGATGTTCACCGAGGTTGGCATTCAGGCTTTCAATCAGCACACGACTGCCATCGGAATAGGAGTCCTCTCCTCGCCCCACGTAAGCTGCGGAGACCGCCACAATCAGATCGTCGGCGGCCAAGTAGCAGGGCGGTGCGTTCGAAAAATGATCGTTCGACAGCCGAAGCATCTTCTTTTCAAGTGGCGGATAGGCACGAAAGAGATCGATCACGCGACCATCTTCGCTGGATACCCACCAAATCGATCCCGGACATCCAGCGTTGTAGACCGTCACTTTAGAGCGGTCAGGAGAGAACAGCATAATCGCGACTTCGAGACGTCCCAGAAAGGTTGACTCCGACAGGTGCTCGAGAGCTTGGAAGGCTGCCAAACCTGGATCTTCCTCATCGCTGAGGCTTTGGGTGATCACTCGGCAGAGAGAATCGAGGTCGCCCACTTTGGTTTTGTTGTTTTCATCCACTAGCCGGAGGAATGCGAGCGCGAACCTCTCGTCTGGGAGGACCAACGGAAAAAACCCGTCGGGAGGTGTGTTCGGAACCAACTGTTCCATGATTGAGAGTTCGAATCTACCGGTTTGCACACTGATGAGGCTGGCGAGTGGTAGGGGAGGGCCTTCGGATGGGGCCGCACCCGAATCCGGGCGCTGGGTTTGAGTAACTTGGCGGCGTTGGATCTCGAGGACGGAGCCGCAGTATCCACAGGTCGTTCGAGTCGCTTCTCCAGGGTCGAGAGGAGCCCCGCAGGCTGGGCAGTAGAAGGCTCGAATAGCGAGGATGCTCATCATTCGATTTCACTCATCATCATCATCATTTTCTTCGGTTTCCTCATCAACGTCTTCCTCGGTCTCATCGTCGCCCTCTTCGGTCCAGTCGTCTTCGAAAGGCTCCCAAGTGACCTCGGCCTGTCCTTCCTTGAATCGCGTGGTCCCGGTGGGAAGCCAAATGACGGCACATCCAGCCTCGGGCCACAGGATTTCGAGGTCTTCGATATCTCGAACAGAAAGAAAGAACTCCCAAGAGACGTCACTAGACTCAAAGCTTTCCGGGTCGATATCCCCCTGCGGAGCATGCCCGCCGCAGCGAATCTGGTAAGGGTCAAGACTGTGTTCGATGTTCAACAGCAGTTCTTCGTAAGCGTCGAGGTCTTCTTCACTGAGTTCAAGGCTTTCGAATGCCGCGCTGCTGGGATGAGGGAGGCTCGGAACGGTCCGGAAAACCGGCCTGTGCGCGGGCGACGCTGACGTGTCTGGGCCCATACTCAGGGGAGGAGCCCGCCGCAAGAGGTCTCGCTTGAGACTGAAATGGAAGACCTTGGCGACACTCGGCTCGTCGTCTATGCAGTCCAAGAAGACAGAGATGAGCCCTTCCTCCGGAAGTCCATCAAGTTTCGCTAAAGAAAGTTCCACGCAGGTGAATTGACCGAGAAACCTCATAGGTATTCCGGCCTCGGTAAGGGGCCACTCGAAGCGGTCCGGAAGGGCCGGAAATCCCCCCAGTCGGCTGGCCGTGTGCGGGAGGTCCGGTCGCGCCTCGGCGAGGGCGATCGTCACGCTGGGTCGAACCGCTCGCTGTAGATTGGTCATGCACTTGCCAAGGCCCAATTCTAGGCAGTAAGGCCGAAGACCAAAGGGATCTTCGTCCTTCCTCGGCTCAGAACGACCAAAGAGCTTGTCAAACATACTCTAGTAACTTTCTTGAGGCAGTACCCCCTCCCTCTTCAAAATATCCAAAGGGGTGACGTGTTACGACAATAATCTTGACTTCTTTGATAGGGATTATCTATGATACGGCCGTGATGACGACAGAAGATATTGAAAAACTCATTCAGACCGGCCTTCCCGACGCTCAGGTGCAAGTGCTGGACCCACTCAACGACCGGACCCACTTCGAAGCGGTTGTTTTAAGCCCAAGCTTCGCGGGAAAGACCAAAGTCCAGCAACACAAGATGGTCTACGCGGCCTTGGGCGACTCGTTCGATGGTCCCTTACACGCGCTGGCGTTGAAGACCGGATTGCCCCAACAACCTTAGAGGAGATTTTATGAGCCTAACTGACGAAATGAAAGCGCGTCTTGAAAAAGACGTAAGCGAGAATAACGTGGTCCTGTATATGAAAGGGACCCAAGACTTCCCCATGTGCGGTTTCTCCGCCCGGGCCGCGCAGGTTCTGAAAGCCGCCAAGGTCAAGTTTCAAGATCACAATATCTTGGAAGATGATGAACTTCGCCAAGGGTTGAAAGTTTTCAGTGAATGGCCGACCTTCCCGCAGTGCTACATCAAGGGTCAGTTCATCGGTGGATCCGATATTCTCTTGGAAATGTATGAGAACGGCGAACTGCAGGAGATGCTTAAGGACTTTCAAGAGGCCTAGAAAGAGTTCCGATTTTCACTACGAGAGCGAAGTTCCAAACGCGTTTGGGACTTCGCCTCTTTATTTCCTGGGATTTTTCTCTCTGAAGTCGAACGCAAAGAACACAGTGTCTTGGGTGCCAGTTCATAAAGTGACGCGGAAATGAGCGTCATAAGACGACGAGTAGGGTTTCTGTGTCTCGTGGTACTTTTTACCATCTTTGGAGCCGGACGCAGTCACTTTTGGCGCGAAGTCATCGCCGACCAATACGGCTGTGTCTATTTTGTCGATGACTACTCCGTCCGGGCCGTGGATGCACACACGGTCGAATGTTCTGTAAAGGCTGTCCGCGAAGGTCGGGAGTTCGTCGAGGGCTGGACCCTGGATGCTGAGCGTATGACGCTGACCAGGAAGTCGCAAGAGACGCCTGAGCAAATTGCACCGCATTCGGTCGCCAGTCATTTTCTTCTCTTCTTTCGCAAAGAGGGCGTTCTGCCTCTGAGTCCTTCTCCCCAGGCCGGAGGGGGCAGGAATTGATGTCTCCAACGGACGATTCAGAAGAACTGAGGCCAGTAACGAGCCTTCCCACCATCCTAAAGGCGTCTCGGTCGCTCGACGACGACGACGACGTTGAGGAGTCGAACCTTTGGGAGACCCCGGATGACGAGGCCGGATCTGAGGTCGATCTCTGGGAAACGGAGGACGTCGATGTCGCACAAAGCGACGATGACTTGCCCGATCCGCACGATCTGTTCATGCAGATGCAAGCTCAGGTCGACGCTCAAGAGGACCTTCCCGACCCGAGCGCGCTGTTCGAACAGATGAGGGCCCAGCAGCAACCTGAGGCCCCTGAAATCGACGATGAGTTGCCGGATCCCGATGCTCTGTTTCAACAGATGCTCCGCCAAGAAGAGAGGTTTCAGCAGTCGATCCAGACAGACGATATGCCCGATCCTGAGCAACTTTTTTTGCAGATGCAAGCTCAAGCGGCTTCGGAAACGTTGGGTGATGATTACCTCCCAGACCCTGACGCTCTTTTTCAAGAGATGGTGTCGCGAGAACGCGTGCTCCAAGCCCGAACTCCGGACACTGCTCTCCAGGCTGATGATGAGGCTCTCTTGCCCGATCCCGAAGAGCTGTTTCGACAAATGCAGTCTTATGAGGCACACTCTCCGGAACCGGTCGAAGAGGAGAAGATTCCCTTCTTTGAGCGAATAAAACGGAAGTTTACTCGAACCAAGGTTGAGGATGTTCCGGCCGACGAGGAGAGTTCGTGGCAAACAGGGGAGTCGGAGGCCCTTCTCCCGGAACTGCCTGATCCGGTAAAACTGTTTCAGCAGATGAGTCGCGAAGAGGTAGACGGGGAGTCGGCGCTTCCCTCGCCAGAGGAGCTTTTTCGTCGACTTCAGGGCGATGACGAAGACTCTGCCGATATCGATGTTCCGTCCGACCTCCCGGCCCTCCCTGACCTCGATGCTATTCGGGCCGAACTTGAGGCTGAGGAGCGCGCGCGCCTAGACCCAGACCTGCTGGGAGACCTATCTGGTCCGGAGCGTTTTGCCGAGACTGTCTCCGATCTCGAATTCAAGGCCGGCTCGTCCTTTCAGGCGCCGAACATCCCAGCCATGCTGCAGAAGCCTTCTTCCGAAAAGGCGCAGAATAAGCAGGCCGAACCCAAAGACTACCTTCCAACCACTCCGGTCTCCAAGGCGTCCCCATCGGAAGATGCCGAAAGCCGACCAGGTCCTACCGGCACCGTTCGGGTCCCTCCGTCTCAGGAAGCGGCCCTAGCCGCGAGTTCCGCCTTGAAGGCGCCCATCTTTCGCCCGGCCTCGTCTAGGCCGTCTAAAGTTCAGGCGGGAATCGCACCGTCCGCCAAGTCAGAGGTTTCCAGCCTAGCGGCCCGAGGACGGAATCTTCTGAAGCGAAAAGTGGTGATGTCGCGATATGCACTCTCGATTTTTACCCGTCAACTGTCGGCCATGCTAAAAGCCGGCATCGGGATTCATCAGTCAGTGGCTTTCTGTGCGGAATCCGACCCACAATCGGCGGACATTCTGAAAGATGTCGTGTTGAAGATTGAGCAAGGCTACACTTTCTCGGCAGCCTTAGAGGGCTATCCCGACTCCTTTGACGATGTCTTTGTGGGCTTGGTCCATTCGGGAGAGCTTTCTGGTCGCCTCAATGAAATGCTGGGCCGTTTGGCTGACCTCTTGGAGCGTGAAATAGATCTTCGAAAACGCATCATTGCGGTGATCACTTACCCGTCTGTCCTGCTCGGGGTGTCTCTCTTGGGAACGTTGGGATTTATCTTTTTCATTCTCCCCCAATTGACACCGATGTTCTTGGACCTAAAAGTCGACCTGCCGTGGCCAACCATGGTTTTGCTGAAGTTTAGAGACCTTCTTTTACCGATCATCGCCGTCGGGTCGACCTTGCTGCTCACCTTCTGGGTCACGAGGGCAAAAATTCAAAGCTATGTCCGCTCTCGACCTACCCTCCAGCGTCGATTGGCGGCCATTCCGTTCCAGATTCCGGTCGTCGGTCCGGTCATTGAGATGACCGTCACAGCTCGGGTTCTTTACTCGCTGTCCACCCTGTTAGAGGTGGGGGTGACCATGAATCAAGCGTTGGCTCGTTCCGAAAAGGCGGCGGGAAACGCCTTCGTTGCCTGGAGATTGAAGAAGGCTCGGGAAGCTCTCCTTGAGGGCTGTACCGTGACGGAATGTTTTCAGATGCATCAAGTTTTTCCAAGCACAGCCTTGCATCTCATCGGTGCCGGCGAGGAGTCTGCTCGGTTGGTAGAAATGTTTGCTTATGTGGCGAAGCATTTTGACCAAGAAGTGGAGTACTCGATGGATAGCGCCGCTTCGCTCCTCGAGCCCATTATTATGCTGGTGATGGGTCTGATCGTTGGTTTCATAACGATCGCGGCGGCGATGCCGACAATACAACTTTTACAGAATTTCGGGTGAAAGATTATGGACAAAGTCAAATTAACATTTGAAGAAGGCGGTCGCATTGCCCACCTTCGAATGAACTCTCCTAAAAATCTGAATGCTATGGACGAATCCATGTCCGAAGCGTTCCGAGAGACGACCCGAGAGCTGAAAAATCGGAATCTCCGCGCGGTGGTGATTTCTGGCGAAGGCAGGGCCTTCTCAGCCGGGGGAGACTTGGCCATGTTGAAAGCCAAGGCTGCAAAAGATTTCGAAACCAATCGTTCTGAGATGATGAATTTTTATCTGTCTTTTCTAGGCCTTAGGGATCTCAATGTCCCGTTGATTTGCGCCTTGCAGGGACACGTGGTGGGTGCCGGCTTCTGTTTCGCCGCCGCTTGTGACGTGAGGGTCGCCGACGAATCAGCACTGTTCGCAGCCCCCTTCACGCGACTCGGGCTGCACCCGGGCATGGGCGGGTCCTACTTTCTCTCTCGGAGCTTGGGAAGCGAACTGGCTCGAGAGTTGGTTCTCACGGGACGCCGTCTCAACGCCTCAGATGCTCTTCGCGCCGGATTTCTGACTCGAGTCGTGGCCATCGGGGGACTGGCGGATGCCGCGGAGGAAATCGTGTTGGGGCTTCTCAAAGGGGCTCCGTTGGCCACCCAGTCTCTGCTCCTTAATGAACGGGAACGAGAGAGACCGTTATTGGAGGCCGCATTACGTCAAGAGGCGGAAGAGCAGGCCCACTGCTACGCTCGAGAAGAATTTCTCGAAGGTATTGAAGCGTTGGCCGCTCGCCGGGCGCCGCTCTGGCCCTGATGGTCAGCTTGACAAAAGAAGAAAAGAAACACCGGATGCTGGCAAGTCCTTGGGGCTAGGGAGGAGGAGGGAGGTTGAGCTGAACCTTTACTGGACTTTTCCGGTGTTTCTTAGAAGATAAAACCTCCATCCATAGGACAAGTTTCCCTAGATTTCCAAAAAAATTTGTTTTCATATTGTATAGAAAATCACATCGCTGCGTTTACTGCAGAGCTAAGATAAGCGAACCCCGAACCGTTTCTGAAGGAGTTTCGCTATGAAAATCGTCTGGGCCGCCCCTCCAAATCTTATCTACGATCAGACCCCCCACTATTTCCACGCCCTGTTTTCCGCCGGTGCGGTTTATCTCAGAAGTCGCTTCCCCGATGCGGACATCGTCACTGAGGCAGCCAGTTTTCACGGTGCCATTGAGCGTGTCATCCTTCGGCATTTCGCGACCGCCAAACCGGCCGACTACTTGGTGCTCTGGACGCGACCTTGGGAGGCCCACGCCACCATGAGGGTGGCCAAGATGGTGCGTCGGATCGCACCTGGCACCAAGATTTTGGTGTGGGGAGAAGCGACCTCCTACATCCCGCAATATTTCCAACGGGATCCCTTCGACCTGTTCGCGGTCAACGGCGACCCTGAACTGGTAGTGGCAGACGCCATCGAGGCGATCGAGCGCGGCAACGTTCCGTCGCATGGTGTCAGCTTCCGAGTTGGTGACGAATGGCAAGAGTCCGGGCCGGGGCGAACTCTTGACCCCGACGAGTGGGCCTTTCCCGACGTAGAGGCTATCGACACGGACATCTACACGTACTGGCGGAAACAGCGCGGGCGCGAGGCCGACGACCTGAGTTTCGCTGTAAGTCGTGGCTGCCCCATCAACTGCGCGCGGTGGTGCCCAACGCCACGCAAAGAGGGCATTAAAGACCGGCGCCGCTCGGCCCGCGCGACGGTGGAGTATATGGAGACCATTCCTTCTCCTTACACAGTTTTTCAGATGCATTCACCCCTATTCTGTCAAGACCGGGAGTGGTTAGCCGAGTTCATCCGGCTTCGTCGGCAATCGGCCTCAAAAACCACCTTTAAGGTTGTTGACCTTATGAACCCGTATGCCGATGAGCGCTTGGTTGCCGACCTTGCAGAGGTTGGGATGGTGGCTGTCGGTTTTGGGGTGGAGACTCTTTCGCCGAGCGGACGAAGAATGATCCCTAAAGTCGATCCGAGTCTGCTGGAACAGGTGTCCCAAAACCTGAAAGCGCACGGAGTGCGAGGAAAAGCCTACATTCAGTTGGGCCTGCCCGGCCAGAATCGCGAGGACGTACTCTACAGTCTTAGGATTCTTTCCGACCTCGGACTCAAGCCGCGCCCCACCGGTTCAACACCGTTCTGGAAACTGGCTAAAATGACGGTGGAGGAACTGGATGCGACGGATCTCACGCATTGGGATCGTAAGACCTACTTCGAACCTCGCACTGGATTCACTTACGGTGAGTTTCACAGCATCATTCACGACGCCAAGAACTTTTTGCTCAACAACAAGGAGACCTCGGAATGGGCCGCATGATCCTAGTGGAGGGCTTGGATTTGGCGGGCAAGTCCACCCTCATTGAGGGTTTAGCCGCTCACTATAGCCGTCGAGGATGGGCTGTCAGCGTCGGGCACGGCGATCTCTGCCTGGACAACCCGGTTGGCAAGGTAACCCGTGAGATGATGCGCTGGGACCCTGGATTCACGGCCGAGGAAGGCGGTCCGCTGTTTCTAGCTTCTCACCTCTGGGACTTACGAAATTTCCAGCCTCCCCGCGGCCCTTTGAGTCTTCACATCCAAGACTCTTGTGCCCTGCGCAGTCTGGCTTTTGAAAGAGTTGTAGGACGTCCAGAATTCGCCGAGAAGTTTTCCGACGTGGCCGATCGCCTTCCACGATTTGACGCCGCTTATGTCCTTACCGCCTGTTTAGAAACACGGCGACAGCGTTTTGCCAAACGGCAGATCAACGATCTTCACGATCAGTTCATGTTCCGCGATCCGGTCCTTTTCTCGAGAGTCGATTCCGAACTGCTTCACCTCGCCGTCGACCGATGTGGAGCGAGGATCGTGGATACCGATGAACGCACGATGGACGAAGTTTTAGGTCAGGTTCTAACCGACCTCGATAGTCGATGGCTTCTGGAACGCCGCTCCGCCTAGATCCAATGAAGTTTTGGGGGCGTGCATTCGACCTCCAGGAACTTGAACGTTTTGCAAGAAAAGGCGGTCGGTGACGCCTAAAGAGTTTCTTCAACATCATTTCTACTGTGACGGTCATGCCGACACCTTCGCTCGGGTGGCCTTCGCCGGTGCGGACTTCGTGACAGGGGTCGGAACCGAGTCGTTTCACATCGACCATCCGAAGATGGAGACGGCCGGGCTCAATCTGCAGTTGATGGCGGTCTACATTCCACCCGAGATCTCGCGTCATCAGGGCACCGTGACTGCTCTTTGGATCGCTCAGTTCGTTCACCGGGCCTGCGAACGGTTAGGTGAAAAATCGTCGCTTGTGCTGACCAAGAAGGACTTGGAGCGCGTGGCTTCCGCAAGCTCGGGGCAGCACATGATGTTAACCCTGGAGGGTGTCGCCCCTCTGTTGGCGGACCTCGACCTACTGGAGATGTTTTTTCGGTTTGGGTTTCGGTCCGTGGGAATCACTCACAACGCCAATAACTGGGCGGCCGGTGGTTGCAGTCCGTCGGACAACCATCGATTCGGATTGACCGACGACGGTCGGCGATTGGTCAAGAACTGCCTGGCTACGGGAATGGCGATCGATTGCGCGCATCTCTCACGCAAGGGGTTTTACGACCTCCTGAGCTTGATGGATGGAAGGCCTCTGATCAACACCCATGCTTGCTGCGCGCATTTTGTGGATATCGAACGCAACATGACCAACGACCAGTTGGTCAAGTTGGCCGACACAGGCGGGGTGGTGGGGATTACTTTCGTGCCGGACTTTTTGTCGCCGAAGGAAACCAGGAGCGTCTCCTCTCATGACGTGTTTGTGCATCTCGAGCACGCTGTAAACCTGGTTGGCATCGACCACGTGGCCATCGGCGGAGATTTCGACGGTGTTCGCTTCCTTCCCAACGATCTCAACAGTCCCGCAGAGGTATCTAATCTGATCGCGCGCATGATGGAAGCCGGTTGGAGCCACGAGGACATCGCCAAGGTGGTGGGCGGCAACTGGCGTCGTGTGCTTTCTCAACTCTTGCCGGACTGAAACCGGTTGAGCTCTTCTTGTTTGGATTAGATTATGTGCGGGGCGTGCTTTCTGTGGCGCCCTTTTTGGTCTGTCTGGCCTGGTCGACGGAACCAAGAACTTGGACGAAAACGCTTCGGATCACGAGCCTGTTCAGCGCATGCCTTTTCGCGGCCAGCTGTTGGGTTCCCCAAGTTGCGGCTTGGGGCTGCGTCCCATGGTTTGCGGTTGGCTGCTTGCTGGCTTTCACAAACCTTTCGAGGGCTTGGTCACAAAGCTCTTTCCAAGCCGCGCCAATCTGTAGACTGGCCGCCTCGGTCTACTTGCCGGTCGGCGCGGTGTGGGCTTTTTTCGACCAGATAGGCTTTCAACCGCTAGGCTTCTCGGGCGTCATTGTCCTCTTGACGGGAGTCCATTTCCATTACGCCGGGTTCGCGCTACCGTGGCTGACCTCAAAGCTTGCGGCCAGCCCAGGCAACAAACTCTCACCGCTTTCGGTCTGGGGAGTCATTCTGGGAGTTCCTCTGGTGGCTGTGGGGATCACCGGGACCCAACTCAATCTACCGAACTGGGTGGAAACCGCGGCCGTCACCATCTTGTCGGGCGCGGCCCTAGCGGTCAGTTACGAAACCTTGAGATTCGCCGGACAGCAAACC
Organism: Candidatus Xenobia bacterium; assembly: GCA_037968995.1. Taxonomy (GTDB): domain Bacteria; phylum Vulcanimicrobiota; class Xenobia; order Xenobiales; family JADMJV01; genus JAEXNA01. The sequence continues at coordinate 2,294 of JBBKWP010000365.1, read as the reverse complement.
GGAGCCACAAAGATTCTCTTCACCCTCTCCGGCTGCGCGCTGGCCGGCGGAATGGCGCTGGCCCTTCTTTATGGTTGGCGCCCTTTCCTAAGCCTGAGTTGGGTCACCATCCCAGTCATGTACACCCTGCACGGAACGCTCAACAGTTGGGGTTTCTGTTTGCCTGGAATTCTGGGGTGGAAGGTCCGCAGGCCTTAGCCCACTTTGGCGTCGAGCGCCAGGGCCAGGCCGGTGAGTGTTCCCGCCGCGGCGCCGAGTATCGGCATCACGGTGTTCCAGATCGGCTGTCCAGTGAGAGCTGAGATTCCGGCTCCCAGGAGCGCTCCGCTGGCGCCCCCGCTGACCAATCCCGTCACAACTTCAAAGCCGTTCTTGTTCACATCATTGGCCCTCAAGCCGCCGACGAGTCCGTTGGCGCCACCGGCGATGGCTCCGATTTGAGAGTAGAGCGGGTTTCCAGTGAGCGCCGTCAGTCCGTGACCGATGGCGTCTCCTACGCCCACGCCGACTGCTGCCAGCGCAGTGGTGCCCGCGGCCGTAGCATAGACGGAGGTTTTGTCTGACCGATGACCGTCGAGCGCTATCAGGCTCCCAATGGCCGCTCCGACGATCGGGGTCCCGATGCTGTAGGCCGTTGTGGCTCCAAATGCGTTGATAACACCGCCAACCGCCGCTCCGACTCCATAGCCGATAGTTGAGCCGATACCCGCATCCCTGGCCGTGACGAGCGCTTTTCCGGTTTTCGAGCTCCCTGTGTGGGTCCCGCTAAGAGTCGAAAACGCTCCGACCACCCCCAGCATCAGGGGAATGGGAGCGAGCACCGTGCTCAGTTGAGGGACGTTCTGGGCTAGATACTGAGCCGCTTCCATGCCGGCTTCTTTTGCTTTTTTGGAGAACAGGTCGCCCGCCATGCTAGTGACCAGAGACTGCGCTGTCCCTCCCAACATCGCCCCGCTAACGCCTCCGCCAACAACCGCCGCGGTGTTCTTGAGGGTGTTCGAAATAGGGCCCTTCACGCCTATGAACGGGAGGGCCGCACCCACCAGTCCACCGGCCGCGGCACCCATCAGGGCCCCGCTGGTGGCGAGCACGGCGCTGGCTCCATTCTGGGCCAGTGCGCCGCCGATGGCACCTAAGGCCCACATCCCACCGGAAGCGCCCGCCGAAGCTCCGACCCAAGAACCGACACTGCGAGTGAGGGCCTCCTTATTGAGGTCTCCTTTGGAGGCCGCCAAACCCGCCGCGACTCCTCCCGCGATGCCGATGACTCCACCCAACTGGCCGAAAACCGGGTTGCCGCTCAAGTTGCTCAAGGCCAATCCGGTGACCACACCGAGGCCGGTGCCGCCTAGGGCACCTCCAGCGGCGTAGGCGCCTTTGGCGACAAGACTCTTGGCGCTCAAACCGCCGCTTTCGAAAGTGTCTTGCTGAGCGTTCGCTGCGTCCGCTTGGACCTCTGTGGGTGCCGCCAATCTCCTGGAGGTGACTTGGTTGGTTCCTGTGGTGTTGGAGTTGAGAATTAACATTGTCTTGCCCGCCTACGTTCTTGATACCCTCATCCTAGATGGTGGGTATGATAGCGTTCCCACAAGAGGGTCACGACGGAGTCACGGCTGTTCGGGACGGCCAGGCGTGGGGCGTATCCGGCGGGGGTCCAGAGGTAGAGTTGTCGGTGCCAAATCTGTCGACTGTTCAAGAGATGGTGGCCGGGAAGCCTAGGGTTTGATGGGACCGGCTTGGCTTTTGAGGCGCGCTTCCAGGAGTGCGCCCAGCTTGTCTTGGTTGCGTTCAAGCATGGCGCGGGCGGCTTCTGAGGAGACAAGATAGCTTCCGGCGCCTCCCAAGCTTCGGGCCGCGGCGCCGGCAATTCCGCCATTGCTCACTCCCGCAGCCCTCATAGCCGCGCCACCGATTCCGCCCACTTCTGCGCTGCCGCCGAATCCGTGACGGGCGACGTAGATTCCGCCGTTATGGTTAGCCTTCTGCGCATAAGCTCCAGCGGCGCGAGCGATCTTGGTCGCCATCGAGGGAGCTTTAGGGGGGTTCACCGTGTTGTTCGTCATCATTTTCTTGGCCTCCATCAGTTTTTGTTATCTTCTGATGAGACTATCCCATGGGGCTGTTTAACAGCTGTTATTTGCAAAGAAGAGGCGGAGCGTCTAAGAACGGCCACGTTGACGGGAGTCCCGATCCTTTGAGTCTGTCGCTCTTATTGTCATCAGAGTCGAAGAGTTTTCGCTATGATTGGAACCGTGCCGGATGGATGTTGAGAGTAGCCTGTACGTGGGCGGTTT
>JBBKWP010000364.1:0-19058 GCA_037968995.1 Candidatus Xenobia bacterium | reverse complement strand
TTGGAACACTTCACCGTCGAAGACCAAAGGCGCTCGCTGGCGGAGTTTCTTTCTATACTCAGGCCTCAGGGTCGAGTTGTTATTTTCACGCCCTACTCCCACTCGCTCCTTTACCGCCTCGGAAAATTTGTCTTAGAAGCGCTCGGGCGTTGGCCCTTCGGGCTAGAGACGCCGAAACGGACGCTCGCCGACTGCCTGCCGGCCCACGGAAGGTTGCAAAGGGAGTACAGCATGGCCTTTCTCCCGCTGCTTTTCGACGCCCACAAGTTTTTGCCACCGCTGAGAGCCCCGTCGCGTTGGTTCTGGTCCCAACTCGTGCGAAGATTCGGCGTTTCTAAAATCGTGGCCTGGGACCTCACGATCAGTCGCTGGCTCGGAGGATATCTTCTGGTCAGCGTTATCGAGCCCGTGGAAGCATGCCAATGAAGGCGTCAGTTGTCCGGGAATGAAAAAAGGGCTCCGCGCGGAGCCCTTTTTTCATAGGTCCTAGAGACTGAAACTGTGTTTAGGCTTTCAGTTTCTCGGTCAACTTCGGCACGACTTCAAATAGGTCGTCCACGATTCCGTAGTCCGCGACCTTGAAAATCGGAGCCTCGGGGTTGTTGTTGATGGCCACGATGCAACCGGAGTTCTGCATTCCCACTAAGTGCTGAATCGCACCGGAGATACCAACGGCGACGTAGAGGTCAGGAGTGACCACACGGCCGGTCTGTCCCACCTGGTAACGGTGCTCTTTCCAGCCCGCGTCAACCACCATGCGACTGGCTCCGACCGCGCCGCCTAAGGCTTTGGCCAACTCGTCGATCAGATGAAAGTTCGAAGGATCTTTCAATCCACGTCCGCCGGACACAACAATGGAAGCTTCGGAAAGCTCCACTTCCCCGCTGGCGGCCGCTTTAGCCGAAGAATCGGTCAACTTGACGGTTCCGGCCTCTCCGCTGAGAGCCACCGAGGCCACTGGCGCATCGCCGCCGTCCGCGTCCACCGCGACCACGTTGGGTCGCAAGGAGGCCACGGCCGGTCCGTCACCGTTGAGCTTGACGCGAGCACGAACCTTGCCGGAGTACATCGGCCGCAAAGCCACAGGTTTTCCGTCGTCGCCCAAGCGAATCTCGAGACACTCACTGGCGTAAGCCGATTGGAATCGGGCGGCCAGAGTTCCGGCCAGTTCTTTACCGTGAGTAGTGGCGGGAACCAGCACCAAAGCGGGTTTCTGAGCTTCCACAAGAGAGGCGGCGGTGGCGGCGCGTTGAGCCAGATTATAGCCGGCTTCTTCGACGTAGTGCACCTGGGTGGCCCCAGCTTTTCCGGCCGATGCGGCGGCCGATTCGCCCCCTTTACCGAAAAGCACAGCGTGGACTTCAGTCGCTCCGGCTCGTTTGGCCTCTGAGCAGCACTCTAAGGTTGCCTTGTTCACTTCTGAGGAAGTGACTTCTCCTAGAACAAATATCTTGGCCATCTCTAAACCACCTTCGCTTCTTCTTTGAGCAATCGGACCAATTCGTCGAGTTTGGCATCGAGCGAGGCACCCTCGACGATGCGTCCGGGAGGACGGGCCGGCGGCGCTTCATAGCCCAGCAGTTCCAGCTTCGCCAAACCGCCGTCAACGCCCAAGGAAGCGAAATCGACATTTTCAATCTTCTTCTTTTTGGCCTTCATGATCTGCATCAACGACGGGTAGCGAGGCTCGCCTCGAACACCCTTTTCGCCACAGATGACGACCGGCGTGCTGACCGAGAATGTCTCGGTCACTCCGCCTTCGACGTCTCTTTTACAGACCAGTTGACCGCCCTCGACTTCGACGCTGGTGACCAGTCCCACGTAAGGAACACCGAGAAGTTCGGCGAGCATGGGACCAACAGCCCCGCGATCGGAATCCGCACCCTTGGTGGAGGTAAAAACGACGTCGAAGCCATCCTGAGCCTTGATCTGTGCGGCCAGCGCTGTCGCCACCACCAAAGCGTCATCGGTTTCAGCGCCCTCGGTGTTGATGTGCACGGCGGAGTCGGCGCCTTTGGCCAGCGCCGAACGCAGAGCCTCAGCAACTCGAGCCGGGCCCATAGAAAGAGCCGTCACTTGACCGCCGTCCTTCTCTTTGATCTGCACAGCGGCTTCCAAGGCGTACTCGTCGTACGGACCGATAATATACTTGATTCCGTCGGTCTCGATGGACTTAGCGTCCGCGGCGACTTTCACGACGGTTTCCGTGTCAGGTGTTTGTCTAACACAGGCAATAATTTTCATAATTTGACCACTCCCATTTTCTCTAGAGGCGGCTAGGCCTCATGGTGTCGCCACGGCGTTCGCCCTTGAGCGGTCTGGGCCTTCCCGGTGGTGTCGCTCTTTGCCGAATCCCCATCCACGGCTCTCGAGACTCCATCGTCGCCGCGGGAAACGGTCCGGTCTGATTCACGGAAACAGCAGGTCTTGACCCGGATCTTGATAAGCTTGTTATAGGAGAGGTAGGCTAAAGATTATGAAACGCAAGTTACTGGTGCCGCTCGACGGCTCATCGGAAAGTGAAGGCGCGCTCGGCTATGTGGCCATGCTGGCCGAGAAGATAGAGGTGGAACTTGAGTTGGTGCGCTGTTTTGAGCCGCCGGCGACTCACTATCTGCTTCCCGACCTCTCCCGCTTGGCCGAAAACGTGCTGGCCGAAGAGTTCATGGAACAGAAGATTCTGACGTATTTAGAATCCAAGGGTGGGGATCTCAAAGGGCTGCACTGCGACCTCATCGTCGAAAACGGTGACCCCGTTGAAGCCATCCTCACCCGTGCCGAGAAGATTGATATGATCGTCATGGCGCGGCACGGCAGGAGCGCGGGTAAGTTCCAGCAGGCCGGCGGAGTGACTTCCAAGATCGTGCGTTCCCGATCCAATCCGGTCCTAGTGGTCGCCGGATCTCATTTAATGAAGCCGAAACTTGAAAACATTTTGGTTTGCCTGGACGGCAGCACACTGGCTGAGAAAGCCCTAGCGCAAGCCGTGGAGTTAGCGGCCGCCACCCAATCCAAGCTCCATCTTTATCGCTTCGTTCCCCTGGTTTATGAGGGAATGGACATGGACGCCCTGATGGGATACGCCCGCGACTATCTGGAAAAAGTCGCCGCCGAGCACGGCGACCTGGTGGCCACCACCACCGTACGCTGGACCCGCGGTCACAGCGATATCGTGGAGTTCGCCCAAGAGCAGAACATGGACCTTATTGTGATGGGAAGCCACGGTAGCCGGGGGATCGTTCGGTGGCTCTTGGGCAGCGTCACCGAAGATGTCCTACACCATGCTCACTGCCCCATACTGGTTGTTCCCTAGCCTATTTCGAAGGTCTGGATCTTTGGCAGGGACAGTACGCCAGCCTGCAGACCCTAACTACGGCTGGCCCTGACCCAAGTAAGGTTGACAAAACCAAAGGCTATTCGACACGTCGACGAACCAGCGAGCGTGTCTCGAGACGTTGTTACCCAAGATGATGGGCACGCCCTGGAGGCTGCCGCGGAAGGTCTCGGAGAACTCGAACGCGGCCATCTCCACGTCGTGCAACTCGAGTTCGCCCACAGTCAGGCTGGGGCAGAGGTAGGTTTCGGACGATATCGTGTTGCCGTTTCCGTCAACTCCGTCTTCAGATCGCAGGTGACGAAACAGTTCAGGATGTGCCTTCACGTATTTCATGTCGACCACGCAGACATCGGCGCCGGTATCGAAAAGGGCGGAGGCCGCCTCCGATCGGCCTAGGTTCACTGGGAGGATCAGGTGGCCGCGCGGCAAGCGGCGCAGACTCAAGGGCGAACCTGTTTGAGGGAGAGAGCGTAGTAGACTGAGCTCTTGCCCCGCCAGGTCGATCTCTAAGATAAAGTTCTGCAGAATGTCCATGCCCAAAATGCTGCGACGCCCTCCGAGGCGTTTGAGACGGGGTCGGTAGAGAATCCGGTTTCCCATCTCGATTGTCTTTGGCTCAATCAGATCCGCTTGAGCGGCAATCCCCGACGCCCCTACCGACTCAGCTATCCCGAGGCTCTCGTAAGAGCGGGTGTGCTCGTTCTCGACTACGCTGCTATCCGCCGCCCCCGTGTCGAGAAGAAAGCTCTCCTCCACTCCGTCGACATTCAACTGAACGAAAGGGAGAACACTGCCCTCTTCGCTTTCCAGGATCTGCAGTGGAATCCGCTCGAGACCAAGGCCTAGAAGCGGAGGATAGAACGGGTGGAAATCCGCGAGAAGCAACCCGCTAGAGACGATAGGGTCTCGACCCATGATCTCGCGTGCTTCCCCCTCGTTGGCAGCCTCAATCACCACGAGGCCGAACGCCCCGTCCCGGCAAGCTCCGGCCATAACCAAAAAACCTTGCTCGCGCAGCTCTTTGAGATACTGGCGATGAAGTTCAAAGCTGCGCCCCTCGGCTTCGGTCAAAGACGACATCAGTCCGGGGCGGCTGGCGGTAAGCAAATAGGTGAAGCTTTGACGCCCAATCGGTTCCGCCGTCAGGCTCTGAGCAGTGCTCAGGAGCAGGGTTAAAATCAGAACCAAGGGCGTCGCCGCCAAACTCCGAACCAGCTGACGATAGACCAATTTATACAAACCGATACCCCCTCCGTGCGCGCAGCGCAGTGCGGCTCGCTGAACCAGAGTCAGTCTTCTCCGTTGAGCCGGCACGGTGGATGTTAGATCATGGCGTCAGGAATCCTGTCATTCTACCGGCCAGAGCAGTTCAGGTTCCACGAAAGTCGCAACCTTCGTCGACCCGCGGTCAGACTGCGGGTTTACCCACGCTTGGGGCACGGATTTCGCCAATCTAGCCGAATTCGGGCGTAACCTTACTGCTGGACCGGCGGGGCGGGGCGGAGCGGGCGCGCTGCCTCAGCGCATCCCGAGAGTACGCGAGAGTGGCAATCTTTCCCTCATCCCAGCCACCCAATGAGCCAAACCAGCACGGCAGCGAGCAGAAAAACGCCGTCGAAGAGGACGTCGCACTCCCACCCGATATCCACGTTTTCATCCTTTGCCCGCCGGAGGAGTTCCCACTGAACCAAGTTCAGCACCAGCAGTACCACGGCCGAACCTTGTACAATATGGTACTGCGCCGCCCCAATGAGCAGTAAAGCCGCCACCCCATTCAGCAGGTGCAAAATCGTTCTTGTGGCTTGGAATCCCAGCGCCACGGGTAGCGTCCTGGTCCCTTCCAGGACATCACCTGCCAGGTCGCCGAGGTCGAAGTAGGTGGTGTTGATGAACCAGAGTAGAAAATTCCACGAAACCAAGAACGACCAAGTCGCCCATGAGGCGCCCGCTCCGTAGACCGAACAGAGACCGAGAATAAGAAGAGTCCAGGCCGAGGCGACCGAGACCCCTTTGAGTCCCGGAACATCCTTGAGTCTGCGATATCGCCATGTTGCAGGCGCTAGTCGAAGGTCGTAGAGCAACCCGATGAAGGTTGGCGACCAGAAGACAAGCAGCGTCATCGCGCTGTGTTGCCACGCCAATACCGTACCTAATGCCAAGCCACTGATCCCGGCAAGGATAAGTGGCTTGCGATGGGTTTTCAGAAACTCGGTCCGTCCTGGATCGTTGGCGGCGTCGGCCTGAGCGTCAAAATGGACCGCCTTAGCGAAGGTGTAGACCCAAAACATTCCCAAAACCGCCAGAAGCATCGCCGTTGCTGACACTCGATGACCGAGAAGCCAAGAGTTCACGTAGACCTGAGCACCCGCAGAGAGCGCGATCCATAGATTGCTATAAGCGGCGCTGAAGAGAAATCCTCGCATGGACGGCTAATCCAAAACCGAAGGAATAGGCGCTGCGAAATTGTCCGCGAAGACGGTCTGCATCTCTACCCGCCCGAGATGGGGCACCCGCCTCTGAGAGCGGGTCTCGAATTTCAGCACGGCCTCCAAACCCTGACGACGACTCAGGGCCTCGGCTAATGCCGGACGCGAGGCCACTCTTGTGGCCTGGAGATGCCGGATGCCTCTCAGGTCTGAATCCACCATCTCAAGAATTCTCCGCGCCGCAGCATCGGTGGGCATCGCGGAGCGGAACTCGTCTTGGACGATTGTCATTGGTAAACCCTTGCCGCATCGATAGCGCAGCCAGTCAAAGTGTCCACTGCGCCCATTATAGGACGGGCCTATGCAGAGCGGAACGCGAATGACCAGGGCGTCTGGCCTGTGCTCTAAGACTAGGCGTTCCGATTCCACCCTGGTCTCCCCGTAGTAACTGATGGGGTCGGGTGTGCTGTCTTCTGTGTAGGGTCCTGTGTCTCCGCTGAAGACGTGATCGCTAGAACAGTAAACTAGGCGAACGTCGGCGGGAAGGCAACGCAAAAGGTTGAGCGTTCCGCCGACGTTCACGTCCCAGGCGTAGTCAGGATGCCGCTCGCACTTTTCCACTTTGCAGATGGCGGCACAATGGATAACGACTTTTGGGCGAACCTCCTCGAGAAAGCGTTTCACTTCGCCGGAGGTAACCATATCGAGGGGCCGCAGGCCGCTCCCCTTGGGCATCCTCGTTCTGGGGCTGCAAGCGCCGACTAAGCCCGGGTCGCGGGGCACTCCTGCGATGGGGGCGAACAGTGTCCAACCCATCATGGAATTGGCGCCGAGGATCAGGGTAGACATCCACGCCAAGTTTCTCAAGGACAAGTTTCCCCCTCCAATTCGAAGAGGTAAACAGGTGTTGACTTTTCGATGGTGGAAGTCTATGGTCAGTCCTGAATGAACGTTCAATTGGGTGTTTGATATGACTCCGCTAAATCCACAAAAGAAAAAGTCTCACTTAACCAAGGAAGCCATTCTCGACTCCGCACGAGAAGCTTTTCTCCGACATGGCTATGACCAAGTCGGGGTGAGGGAGATCTCTTCTGATGCCGGAGTCAATTGTGCCCTGATCAACCGGTACTTCGGCTCGAAACTAGCTCTCTTCCGGGAGGTGCTGCTCGACGAAACCGACTACCGTGAGCTCTACTCTGGACCAACGGCCGAGCTAGGCCGCAAACTGGCTGAGTTCGTCATCTCGGGAGCCGTGGAGACGAGATCTGGGGAGCCCTTGATGGTGAACCCTCAACGCATGCTCCTATTTATCCGCTCGGTTGGATGTCCCGAGGCACTGCCGGCCCTGCGAGAGGCTCTAGCAGAGAAGATGACGATCCCTCTGACCTCCGTCCTTCCCGGCCCCAACGCCGGAGAAAAGGCGGCCATCATCACTTCTCACATCTTCGGCTTCATTCTCATTCACCGCATGGTTGGTGACGCTTGTGTCCAGAATGCGGACCCTGACGTTCTGACTCAACAATTGGCTAACAGCCTACAAACCGTGATCGATCACTCGTGAAAAGGACCCCTGTGAAGACTACATCAATGAAAACCGCATCTTTATTACTGAGCGTCCTCCTTATTGCCGGCTGCTCCAGTAAGGAGAAAGCCTCAGCCGGCGCGGGCGCTGGAGCAGCCCCCCCGCCCCCCACAGTTCAGGTCTCCAACGTCAAGCGTGAGTCTGTCTCGATATTTCGGGACTACACCGCGGAACTCAAACCTGTACAGACAGTCGAGATCCGCACCCGTGTGGGAGGCGAGCTAGATTCTGTCCACTTCGCAGAGGGCTCCATGGTGCAACAAGGTCAGGTACTCTTTCAGATCGACCCGGCCCCCTACTACTCTGATATCGCCGCGGCTGAAGCGGCGCTCGCGAAAGCCCAAGCGGGAGTGGCCCAAGCTGAAGGACAAGTCTCCCAAGCGAGAGGTTCGGTCAGTCAAGCTCAGGCCCGCCTGCAAAAATCTCTCACTCAGGTCAACCTCCAAGAGACTCAAGCGGACCTGGCCCGCGCCCAAGCCACCCTCGACGCAGCCGAACGAGAAGTTAGAAGGTATAAGCCGCTTCAGGAACAGGGCGCGGTGCCGGGACAGCAGTTCGACCAGGCTGTGGACCGTCGCAACATCGCAAAAGCCGAGCGCGACGCTGTCAAGGCCCAATTGACCAACACCAATGTCAGCGACCAAGCCGATGTCGGCGTGGCCCGAGCCGATGTCCAGTCGGCTCAAGCCAGCTTAGAATCGGCCCAGGCCTCTGTCCAATCGGCGCTCGCGGTGGTAATGGACGCCAAAAATAATGTGGCCAAAGCGCAACTCTATCTTAGCTACACGACCATCAAAGCGCCCTTTACCGGATTCATCGGTCGCCTTAACTTAGATCGCGGAACCATGATCGTTCAGGGTAACGCGGTCTTAGCGACTCTCTCCTCGGCCGATCCGATCTACGCGGACTTCGCCATTTCTGAATCCGAGTATCTGGCTCTCAAACAAGGTCAGGGACTGTCAGGTTCTCCCTTTGGACTTTCCCTCGCCAACGGAGAGCAATACTCTGAAAGCGGTCAATTCGTTCTGTCGGAGAACAACGTCGATCCCAAAACGGGCACCCTGATCCTTCGAGCGCGCTTCCAAAATCCTGATTTTCTTCTCAAACCTGGCGGCTTTGGTCGAGTGACCATGAAGAACCATCAAGTGGCCGATGCCCTTATCATCCCACAGAAAGCCGTGTCAGCGAACCAGTCCCTCAGCTCAGTTTACGTGGTGAAGTCGGACAATACGGTCGAACCACGCACGATCACCCTAGGCGATCGGGTGAAAGACTCTTACGTGGTCACGGAGGGCCTCAAAGAAGGAGAGACGATCGTGGTCGACGGGCTTCAGAAGATCCGACCGGGCATCACCGTTAATCCAGAAAAAGAAGGCGCCCCCAAGCCCCCCGACGCTGCTCCACCTAAGAAAGCGGATGCCGCCAGTGGCTCCAAAGCAGGCACCTAGATGTCATCGAAGTTTTTTATTCATAGGCCGGTTCTGGCCATCGTTATATCGATCCTGATCACTCTCGTCGGAGCTTTGGCTTTGCCAAATATGGCCGTGGCCCGCTTCCCTGACTTGGCCCCCCCCACAGTGGTGGTCTCTGCCGTCTACCCGGGCGCCGACGCCGCGACAGTAGAGAAGACGGTGGCCACTCTGATCGAGCGAGAAGTCAACGGTGTCGAGAACGCGATCTACTTGCAATCGAAATCGACCAGTGCCGGAAGCTACTCCTTGACCATCAGTTTTGAAGTGGGAACGGACCCCGATCTGGCCGCCGTCGACGTGCAGAACCGCGTCTCTCGAGCCAACGCCAACCTGCCCGAGGAGGTCATTCGCAACGGCATCACAGTGGTCAAGCAGTCCACCCAGATCCTCATGTTGGCATCGGTGACCTCGCCCAAGGGAACTTACGACAAGCTCTATCTCTCCAACTACGTCACTCTGAACATGCAGGATGCCCTCTCGCGTGTTCCCGGGGTCGGTGATGTCCAACTTCGCATCGGTTCGGCGCCTTACTCCATGCGGATGTGGGTGCAGCCTGACAAACTCAAACAGTTTGGCGTCACCGCATCCGACATCACCGCAGCCATCCGCGAACAGAATCTGCAGGCACCCGCTGGGACCGTCGGGGCTCCACCTCAACCCAGTGGCCTAGCCTTTCAGTATCCCGTGACCGTACGCGGTCAGCTTGAGACGCCCGAAGAATTTGGCAACATTGTGATCAAGCGCAACGAAAACGGCTCGTTGGTTCACATGAAAGATATCGCCCGCATCGAGATGGGAGCGGAGTCGTACGACTCCTTCGGTCGACGTAACTTGACCGATCAAATTCCTATCCTGATCTATCAGCGACCCGGGGCCAACGCGATCGCCGTGGCCCAGGGGGTGGAAGATGAACTCAAGCTCTTGAGCAAAGACTTTCCAGAAGACATGGAGTATCGCGTCTCCTTCGATACAACGCTTGCTGTGGACGCCTCGGTAAAAGAGGTGGTGATGACCCTCACCGAAGCTTTTATCCTCGTCGTCATCGTGGTCTTCACCTTTCTGGGCAACTTCCGCGCCACTCTGATCCCGCTCCTGGCGGTACCGGTCTCGCTGATCGGGACCCTCGCTGTCCTCTTCGCCTTCGGATTCTCCATCAACACCTTGACCTTGTTCGGCATGGTCTTAGCCATAGGCATTGTTGTCGACGACGCGATTGTTGTGGTGGAAGCGGTGGAACATCACATCGAGGAAGGGATGACGCCCTTGCGGGCCACCGAACAAGCCATGTCCGAGGTCTCAGGACCTGTGATTGCCATCGCTCTTGTGCTCTGCTCGGTGTTCGTTCCCGTGGCCTTCCTAGGTGGCGTGACCGGACAACTGTATCGCCAGTTCGCCGTAACCTTATCGGCCTCCGTCGTTCTTTCGGCGGTGGTGGCGCTCACCTTAACGCCCGCGTTGTGCCAGATGATGCTGCGTCCGCGCAAAAAGATGCGCGGGCCTTTCGGCTGGTACATCGCCGGTTTCGAGAAAATCTTTGGCTACGTCGTTAATGGCTACGGACGCTCTGTGGCCCTGGTGTTGCGTCATCTCTTCGTCACCGTCTTGGTGATGGTCGCCGTCGTTTTCGGCACCACCTTCCTCAACAAAACGTTGCCCACCGGATTCATCCCCTCCGAGGACAGCGGCTACCTGTTGGTCAGCGTAACCTTACCGCCCGGTGCCGCGCTCGAGCGTACCGATAAAGTAACGCGCCAGATCGAACAGGTGCTGATCGATCAGCCGGGGGTTGCGACCGTTAACACGCTGGGTGGATTGGGCATTCTCTCTGGTAGCACGGGTCCCAACTATGTAACCATCTTCTTGATCCTAAAACCTTGGGACGAGCGCGACCCTTCCACCTCGGCTTCGGCTATCGTGGGCCAACTCAATCAGAAGCTGAGCGTATTCCCCGAAGTGCAGGCACTGGTCATCAATCCGCCGGCCGTGTCCGGACTGGGCTTCGCCGGCGGTTTCACCATGGAGGTGCAAGACCGGCGGGGAAAATCGATCCAGGATTTAGACCAAACCGTGCAATCTTTGCTGGCCGCGGCCAGACAAAGCCCGCTGCTGTCCCCTGCGCTTTACTCTCCGTTCTCAACGCTCGTGCCGCAGGTCTTCCTCGAGATCGACCGCGACAAAGCCAAGGTCCTGGGGGTGCCGATCAACTCCATCTTCACGACCTTGCAGGTCAACTTAGCCGGAGCCTACGTCAACCTGTTCACTCGTTTTGGTCGAACCTGGCGGGTCTATGTGCAGTCTGAGGCCAAGTATCGACGCACCCCGGACGATATCGGCAACTTGGATGTGCGCACCGAAAGCGGCGAGATGGTTCCCCTCTCGGTATTGACCAAAGTCAACATGACCACCGGTCCCGACTTAATTATCCGCTACAATCTGTTCCGTACCGCCGAAGTGTTCGGCAGCGCCAAACCGGGGGTTAGCTCGGGTGAAGCGATCGCTGAGATGGAACGGTTGGCGGAAGCCAACCTGCCCGAAGGCTACGGCTACGAGTGGACGGGCGCAGCCTATCAAGAGAAAGAATCGGCCAGCAAACAGGGTCAAATCATGATTCTGGCTCTTATCTTCGTGTTCTTGTTCTTGGCCGCACAGTACGAGAGTTGGGCCGTCCCCTTCTCCATCCTGTTGGGTTTACCCACCGGCATTCTCGGTGCTCTGCTGGGCACCAAACTGTTCGGCGCCGATAACAATATCTATGTACAGATCGGAATCATTACGCTCCTGGGGCTAGCCGCCAAGAACGCCATCTTGATTGTGGAGTTTGCAAAGGAGAAGTACGACAAGGAAGGCTTGCCCTTGAAAGAAGCCGCCCTGGCCGGTGCCAAACTGCGATTCCGGCCGATCCTGATGACCTCATTCGCCTTTATCCTGGGCGTACTACCCTTGGCACTAGCCAACTCCGGTGCCGGTGCCGCGGGACAGAAGTCATTGGGAGTGGCGGTGGCCAGCGGAATGTTCGTGGCCACCTTCATGGGTATCTTCGTGATTCCCTCACTCTATGTCATGGTGCAGGGACTGGCCGAAAAGGTCTCAGGAGGCAAAAAGAAACCGACCGAAGAGGTGACCCTTGTGAGCGACACGGTCGAATAGGTGAGAGAGACCTTCGCAATAGTTTTGGCCTTCATTGGCTTCCTATGCCTTCCGGTTGGACTTCTTAGAATACTCCTCGGCGCCTTGGGTCGCCAGCAGAGAACTAACCGAGTACGGTCCGGCATGAGCCTTCTCTCTGCGGGAGTCTTTCTCTTGCTCGTGGGAGTTGTCGTCCACCCTAACCATCTTCAGTCCCTGACACTACCCTAGTGAACTGTCAGACTTAAGCTTGACAGATCACCCGAGCCTCCCCAATAAAAAGACCCCGCCCGTTTTCGGTTTTCTCCGAAGCGGGCGAGGTCTTTTTTTGGGTTCTCCCAGGGGCTTCTTCTAGGCTAGAAGTTGCTTGGCGATGACCAATTTTTGAACCTCAGAGGTTCCTTCGTAGATTTGAGTGACCTTCGCGTCACGGAGAAAACGCTCCACTGGATACTCCTTCGAATATCCGTAGCCACCGTGCACTTGCATAGCGTCTAGTGCGCACTGGACCGCGACTTCCGAAGCGTAAAGCTTGGCCATAGACGCTTCCATGGTGAAACGAGCGCCACTGTCGCGCTTCTTCGCCGCCTTATACAGAAGAAGGCGGGCCGCCTCGGTTTTCACGGCCATGTTCACCAACATCTCCTGAACCAACTGAAACTGACTGATGGGCCGATTGAACTGCTCGCGCTCCTTGGAGTATTTGAGCGCTTCGTCGAGCGCAGCCTGGGCGATCCCGACGGCTTGCGCTGCGATTCCGATTCGGCCGGTATCCAGGGCAGCCATGGCGATGTTGAAGCCCCGACCCTCTTCCCCGAGGAGATTCCCCTTAGGGACCTTCACGTTGTCAAAAGCTAAGGGACAGGTGCCCGAGGCGCGTACGCCCATGGTCTCCTCGTGCTTGCCGATAGAGAAGCCCTCATAGCTTTTCTCCACGATAAAGCAGCAGATGCCTTTATGTCCGAGACTGGGATCCTTGGTCGCGTATACGATGAAGATCTCGGCCGCCGTGGAGTTGGTGATCCAGTTCTTCTGGCCGTTCAAAACCCAGTGGTCGCCTTCGAGTCGACACGTTGTCTTCATTCCCGCGGCGTCCGACCCACTGCCGGGCTCGGTCAATGCGTAGGCGGCGATCTTCTCTCCAGACGCCATGAGGGGAAGATACTTCTTCTTCTGTTCCTCGCTACCAAACTTTAGCAACGGGTACTCACCAAGACTGTTCTGAACCGCTGTGATGACGCCAGTGGTGGCGCAGGCCCGCGACAACTCCTCAATCACGAGAACATAGGCGAGCGTATCCATGCCGGCTCCACCGTATTCTTCAGGAACCGTAACCCCCATCACACCGCGTTCAGAGAGCTTTTTGACGTTCTCCCACGGAAACTCTCGTGTTTCATCGTAGTGAGCGGCCTTCGGGCGAATATGCTCGTCGGCGAGTTTCTTCACCATCTCCTGGACCATCTTGTGGTCCTCTGAGAGTTCGAAACATATACCGGGTGCAACGGATGTCATAGTCATAATCTTTGGCTCCTTCTTCTTAGCTCAACTGCTTCAAAATTTCGCGGGCGATCACCACGCGATGGATCTCATTGGTCCCCTCACCAATGGTTGTCAACTTCGTATCTCTAAAGGCTCGGCAAACTTTACTGTTCATGGAAAGTCCCAGGTCGGAAAGATGCTCCACCGCCTTGTTGGTCGCCCGCATGGCGATCTCTGATGCGAAAAACTTCGCGAAGGCCCCGTCGAGCGTCCAGCGATCGAGGTTCTGTTTCTGTAAGGCCGCATTGTAGATCATATGTCGGGCGGCCGCTACGTCAGTGGCGATCTCCGCAAGCGGCGCCAACCGGTACTCGTTATCCCAGAGGTTTTCCATCAGGTTCTCGTCCTTGAGGACCCTCACCAGTTCATCGAGAACACACTGGGCCAGCCCCAGAGCCATCGCGCCGATGGTTATCCTACCGCCATCGAGGGTCGCCATGAAGTACTTGAAACCGTGTCCTTGTTGTCCCAAGAGGTTCTCCGCGGGAACCCGGCAGTTGTCGAATATGAGAGTTCCAGTTGCGGAAGCGCGCAGGCCTGCTTTATCTTCTTTCTTACCGAAAGAGAAACCTGGAAAATCTCGCTCGAGAATGAAAGCGGAAATTCCGTTGTGCCCTTTGTCCGGGTCGGTCACCGCGCTTACGACGTAGCTGTGTGCTTCGGTCGCATTGGTACACCAAGCTTTCTGTCCATTCAAAACCCAGTGTGTGCCATCAAATTCCGCGCGCGTTTTGGTCGCTCCGGAATCCGACCCAGCCTGAGGTTCAGTAAGGCCGTATCCACCGAGTCGCTCACCTTTGGCTAGAGGTGTCAGGTACTTCGCCTTCTGCTCATCGGTTCCCCAAGTCGCGATCGGATTGCTTCCAAGTCCAATGTGGGCGGCCATGATGATTCCCAAAGAGCCCCAACTGCGGGAACACTCCTCCACCAACATCGCGGTGGCCACGGCATCCTCTCCACGCCCGCCATATTCCTTGGGAAAGGGCATTCCCAAGTAGCCTTTCTCGGCCATGGGGCCAAGAAGAAGCTCCCGCGGAAACCGTTCCTCAGCTTCGTACTGAGCCGAAATAGGTTCCACATGCTCGTTGAGAAAGGCTCGAAACTCCCGACGTAATTCTTCGTGGTGAGGCCCGATCAGATGACTGTTCGAGACAAATTCTTCTTGCCGTTCTTGGGTCGCGATACGACTCATGGATAGTCTCCTTCTTAGTTTCCGTGCGGCGTCATATTCGAGACGCTCACTTGTTTTAGATATTCTGCTCTCGTCCGGCCTGCGATCGCGCTTAGGCTCTACGGGGGCTAAATCGCCAACGATTCCGGTACCTTAAGATCAGCTCCGGTGGCCGCGAGCACCTCCTCGATGGTGTGCCCCGGCTGAACTTCCTTAAGGACAAATCCCGACGGTCCCACTTCAATGACGGCTAAATCGGTCACGATCAAGTGCACAACTCCCTCCCCTGTGAGAGGCAACGCGCACTTCTTGACCAGCTTATGACTGCCATCCGGCGCGGTGTGCTGCATGGCGATGATGACACGCTTGGAACCTGCGACCAGGTCCATGGCGCCTCCCATACCCTTGACTTTCTTACCCGGAATCATCCAATTCGCGAGGTTTCCGTCTTGGTCAACTTCCATCGCCCCGATCACGGTGAGATCGATATGTCCCCCACGGATCATGGCGAACGAATCCGCCGAGTGAAAGAAAGAGGTTCCGGCGATCTCGCTGATCGTCTCCTTGCCGGCATTGATCAGATCGGGATCTTCCTCACCCTCGAAGGGGAACGGCCCTATTCCCAGCATGCCGTTTTCCGACTGTAGGATCACCGTCATCCCATCAGGGATATAGTTAGCGACGAGGGTGGGGATCCCGATTCCAAGATTGACGTAGTAGCCGTCTTTAAGCTCCTGCGCCACTCTTTTCGCGATAAGTTCTTTTTTCGATTCGCTTTTCATAGTTCTCTCCCAAAATCACTGCGTCAATGTATACCCCCGGAGTCACGATCTCATCCGGGTCGAGGTCTCCGGCCGGCACCAAAATTTCGGCTTCGGCGATAACATAATTGGCCGCCGTGGCCATCACTGGATTGAAATTTCGAGCCGTTTTGCGATAGGTCAGATTGCCGTGGGTGTCCGCCTTGTAAGCCTTTATGTAGGAGACATCGTCTTTCAAGGCCCGCTCCAGAACGAACTTTCGACCGTCGAACTCTCTGACTTCCTTACCCTCGGCTATCAGCGTTCCCACTCCGGTCGGAGTGTAAAACGCGGCGATGCCCGCTCCCCCCGCTCGAATTCTCTCGGCCAAGGTGCCTTGAGGATTGAGTTCCACTTCGATCTCTTCTTGGATAATTTTCTGCTCAAGAGCCTTGTTCTCACCGATATAGCTTGAGATCATCTTCTTCACCTGATCGTTAGCGATCAGCAGTCCAATCCCGGCATCGTCCACCCCAGCGTTATTGGAAACAATCGTGAGGTTCTTGGTACCCTGAGCCAGTAGCGCTTTCAC
The DNA here is from genome assembly GCA_037968995.1 of Candidatus Xenobia bacterium. GTDB lineage: Bacteria > Vulcanimicrobiota > Xenobia > Xenobiales > JADMJV01 > JAEXNA01. The sequence goes on along the minus strand of JBBKWP010000364.1, from coordinate 3,073 downwards.
CAAATTCTCGGGAATTCCGCACAATCCAAAGCCCCCCATCATCAAAGTCATGCCGTCGCTGACCTGCCCGATCACGTCGGCGACCGTCTTCGTCTTATCCATACACTCTCCGTTTCATTACGCTTGCCTCTTTTACCCAAGTCAAGGAATCTTATACCTAGATGTGTCTACCGTCAGGTTCCAGGAGATGTCGATCTGGAGAATGAAACGCCAGTGGAAAGGCTACCGGAAAGGACGAAAACTGGCCTTGCTTCCCAGTTTCCTTATATACCTTTCGCTTGGCTTCTTAGCGATCTTGACTTCAGAGCATCTGGTTTCCGATCGAGACTATATCGCTATGAATCTGGATGCCACGCTTTCGGACCCTACTGTGACCATTCTCTGGTTCCTATGGACCGGGTCCGCTGTATGGTGGACGAACGAGATTCGCCTTGGGGAGCAGAAAAAAGCCCCCCTCGCTCCTAAAGCATTGCGCTTCTTCGTCCTCGGCATTGCAGCGCTCGCCCTCGTGGCGGCTTGGGTGAAACCTGTCTTCACCCAGGACCCTTCCTACTACGTTTCTTACGGGCGACAGATTTATGCCTACGGCGTTTCCCCCTACCAAGTTAACCTCTTCGCCTTTGTGAACGACCCGATCATTAGTCAAGTCGATCAGTTTTGGTTTGGGACGACGACGTTTTTTGGCCCTTTCTCTTTGGGCCTCTTTACCTTGGCCAACGTTATCGTCGGACGCGACGTTCAGTCTATTATCCCGCTGATCACGGTCGTCAAATTTCTCATCGTGCCGTTTTACGCGGCCTTTGCTGTGGCCGCCCACTCTGTTTGGCGGGAGAAACGATTGCGGGCCACACTCCTACTGGCCGTACTCGCGAACCCTGTTCTGATTTGGTACACCTTGGTCGACGGACACATGGATCTTGTGATCTGCCTCTTTTTGATACTCACCGCAAAGAATATCGAGCGTTCGTCCCCGGTTTGGGCGGCCTTCACCCTATCAATTGCCGCCAGCACGAAAATCGTGGGCATTGTCTGTCTCCCCATTGCCTTCTGTTGGCTTCTCGCACGCGGGAAAGGCAAAGCCTTTAAGTTCGCTCTTTCCTTCGCGACGATGTATGGGGGGCTCTACCTTGCCATCAAGGGCGGAGAGTATTCCAAGGTGGTCGCTTATAGTGATGACCACTGGTCCAATCTCCTAGCCGCCGGGATCGTTCCCAGAACGATCGATTTCTTCGGATGGAACTCACCCTGGACTCCCACAATCTCCAATGCCATCTTCTATGCCGTCGTCGGCTTGGTTTGCCTCCTCATTCTGAAGGGCTCCTTTCGCACCGGGCCGTATCTCCCGATGGCCATCGTCCTGTTTGCTCTCTTTAGCACGAGGATCTATTTTCAGCCATGGTACACTCTCTGGTTCTGGCCACTCCTTTGGCTGTCGTTCGGCAAAGAGAAACGGATCCTCACCAGTCTTTGGAATTGGACCTTCTGTCTTCTGGCGGCCTTTCTCCTCGATTGGCCGTGGAAAATCCCGATCATTACCTTGGCAGCGGGGTTCGACTTCTACAGCGCGATTCAGGAAACTCGGATGAGACCAGAGGTTTCACAGATTCGTGAGCCGAATCCGAATCGGTGAGTACACTAAACAATCTTATAAAAATCTTGAAGTCGCCCTGCTGTCATGCCGAGTTTAAAAGATCGGAATCGGGTCTCGAGTGCCAAGACTGCTCACGCTCCTATCCGGTCGTTGACGGGGTTCCCAGCCTAGACCCCGACTCCGCCCCTCCCACCGCCCAAGATCCGGATCCCTTTGATGTCAGTGTGTTGGTAATGACCCGCAACGAAGGCGGCAATATTCGAATCCAACTAGAACTCGCCGCGGAAGTTCTCACCGATCTGGGAGTTCGCTACGAACTGATTGTGGTGGACGGTCATTCCACAGATCAAACCACCGAAGAAGCTCTCGCCGCCGGGGCGCGAGTGGAGAGACAACAAGGAGACGGCTACGGATCGGCCTTCCGAGAGGGCCTTGAGTTGTGTCGCGGCACCTGGATTCTGACCTTGGACGCCGACGGAAGTCACGACCCCAACTTCATTCGTTCCGTGTGGGCTGCCCGGGAGTCCGCCGAGGTCATCATCGCTTCACGCTATGCTCACGGTGACGCTCATATGCCCTGGTCGAGACTGGTCATGAGTAAACTCCTCAATGGATTCCTCAGTCGACTGCTGTCCATTCCGCTCAAGGATCTTTCCAGCGGGTTTCGACTCTATCGACGCTCCGCGCTCAAGGGCATCGAACTCAAGGGACAAAACTTTGAAGTTCTGATTGAACTGCTGGTCAAAATTTATCTCAAGGGCTATCGAATTTTCGAAGTTCCGTTCTTCTACAAGCCCCGCGGTGCCGGGCGGAGCAAGGTCGCGCTGATCCGATTCGCCCGCTCGTATTTGGCCTCGAGTTGGCCGCTATGGCGCCTTCGAAACTCCATCGAGGCGGCCGACTATGACGGTCGCGCCTATCGAAGCCTCATCTATCCTCAGCGCTACTGGCAACAGAAGCGGTTCAAGATCATCACCGAGATGTTGGCCGGTCAAACCAACAGCATCCTGGACGTCGGTTGCGGGTCCAGCAAGATCATCCAGTTTCTGCCCGGAGCGGTGGGCCTGGACTATAACATTTCCAAGCTACGCTACCTCAGGCCGTTCCATCGCCGCCTCGTTCACGGGTCCGTTTTCGGCCTGCCTTTCGGCGACGACACTTTCGACACGGTCGTCTGCTCTCAGGTCATTGAACACATACCAGATACGATCGGTGCGGTCTCGGAACTTTTACGAGTCTTGAAACCAGGTGGACGCCTGATACTGGGCACCCCCGACTACGCTGGATGGCAATGGCCCATCATCGAGCGAATCTATGAACGGGTGATTCCGGGCGGGTACGCCGAGGAGCACATCACACACCTCACTCGAGACGGCATGGTCGAGATGGTGGAGAGCCTGGGGACGAAGTACCTGAGTGAAGATTTCATCTTAAAGGCTGAGTGGGTCGGTCTGTTTCGAAAACTGGAAGCGGGCGTCTAGA
>JBBKWP010000363.1:0-73837 GCA_037968995.1 Candidatus Xenobia bacterium | reverse complement strand
AACGTCCCCTCGAACCCGCTCTAGACGCGCTCGGGTCAAAGACGCCGGAGGCTGATGAATGGTGAAGCGGGATTCTTGCTCGAACAAGATCGCCTGAGCGCGACGTCGAGGAAGCCTCAGAAACGAGAAGACCAGCTGAACGTAGGTTCGAGAACGTGGTTGCGTATGCCAGATCTTTCGAAAGGAGTTCATCCATCGTTCGGGCACGGGGCGTTGGCGGTAAATCCGGCTCAAAGCTACCATCCAGCGCGGATCCTCCGGGGGAAGTACTTCCAATAGGAGGGACTCCTGCGCACCCGGCCGAGTGGAGCAGGCCGGTTGCGAGAACGCTTGGATTGCGTACTCCTTTCTAATATCTGGGCGTTCTACCAGACTGTTCGCCAAGTCGGAGAACAACTGTTTTTTTTTGGATGGGTGAACCGCCTCGTAGAGTTGACGTTGATAAACCTCTTGAAATCTCCCCTCCAAGGTCCGCCCGACACCGCCTTCCGGCCGGGAGAGATTCACGGCACGAGCCTGTTTGTAGGCCTCAGTCCAGTTTTTGGAACGACAAGAGACTTCAAAGAGAAATTCTCGACGCAACCGGGCTCGATCACCGCCAGCTTTCGACGAAGGGGTGCTCGGCGCCGTCCGGTACACGCCGTTTCTACTCGAAGCCAGGACCGAACTCAACAGTTGGACGCCTTGCCCGGTGGAGATCAACGCTAAAAGGGTGAACCGTTGCTCGTGGCTTGGATCGACGGGCGGCTTGGCCGTCGATTCCGTCAGGAAATATTCCGTTTCAAAACCTCTTAGAATGGCTTCGAGAGCCCGACTGCTGCCCCTAGGAGCGGCGATGCGAGCCGCGGTCGAGAAAAGCTTGAGAACGACCGGTTTCAAGGCGTCGGGCCGCGATTCGGAGGGATCTAGATGGAAACGATCCCAGAGTTTGCGAACCAGTCTGCCACCACCTACGCCCAGAAGCAGAGAAAACTCCGCATGGAGGTGATGAAATGGGGACCTACGCGCTAGATGATATATTGTCGCGTTCTCGCCAGACTGTCGACCCACGTCGTTGTGAGCGTTCCCCTGAAGGCCTGGAGTTTTCGAAAAACTGCGTTCTCGCTGGTACCTGGTTAGGTAACGACTCAGACTCTCTATTTCTTGGCTCTGCGCTGTGACCGCGCAAGCGATCCGCTCGTTTACGGAGGTGCCCATCGTGATTTCCTCATTCCGGCTCTCTCCAAGACTGCCATATCCCATGCGAATTATGCTCCTTGAGTGACCACAAATCTGTGAGTTGGATTACAAAATCGAAAGAGGCGCCGGTCTTCCGTGTAGGGAATCCCTCCGATATGCTGACTAGCTCCACTGAGAAATCGTCCAAACCTTCTATCTCAACGACCCAGGTCGACGACAACGACCTTCGAGGGGAGGTACGCTATCTCGGAGAGATCCTCGGTGAGGTCATTCGATGCAAGGAAGGCCAAGAGATGCTCGCCTTCGAGGAGGAAATCCGCCACCTCTCTAAGCGCAGACGCCGAGGAGATTCGGAAGCCGGAGCCGAGCTTGTGGCTCGCTTACAAACCTGCAACGAAGAAGAACTCTTTACTTTGGTACGAGCCTTCTCCATTTTCTTCGACCTAGCCAACCTGGCCGAAGATCGCCATCGGGTTCGAGTCCTTCGCAGTCGAGAGAAAGCTCGAGAACCTGAACCCCGCAAAGAATCTATCCGTTCGGCCATCAAAGCTCTCAAGGCCGCCGGGGTGGAAGCGAAAAACCTCTCCGGGGTGCTGGCGGGGTCCGGAATCGAGCCTGTCTTTACCGCCCATCCCACCGAGGCCAAACGTCGCGCCGTGCGTTCCAAACTGCGGCGTATCAGGAAGCTCCTGGAATGGCGACAGAGCGGTGACCTACTGGTGCGCGAAGAACGGCGCATCCGCTCCGACATTCTAGCGGAGGTCTTAGCGCTCTGGGAAACCGGCCTTCTTCGAGTGAAACGCCCCACCGTTGTTGAAGAGTTGGAGCGGTCGTTTTTCGTTCTAGACAGTCTATGGAAAGTCGTGCCAAGGCTCACAGAGGATCTCTCCGACGCCCTAGAGGAATTCTACCCCGACGCGTCCGGTCTGCGCCATAATATGTTCTCGTTCGGAACTTGGATCGGTGGAGATCGGGACGGAAACCCCTTTGTCACACCGTCAGTCACCGCCTTGACTTTGGAAAGATTGCGGGAGTATACCATCGCGAAACATCGCGAGATGTGTCGCGACCTTATGGACGTGCTCACCCAGTCGGCGGTTCGCGTCTCTTTCGACGACGCCTTACTGGCACGGCTGGAGAACTACAAAACGGAATTTCCAGCGATGGCGCACAAACTCAAAGCGATTCCTAGTGAGGAGTGCTATCGACAGCTTCTGGTGATCCTCGACTGGAGACTTCAACAAACCTTGATCGGCGGCGTCGCCTCATACCGCTCCAGCCTCGGTCTGACGAGAGATCTGAAAATCTTAGAGCAGAGCATTGCCAATCACCGACCAGACGAAAGGTCCGCGATTGTACCGCTGCTACGGTCATGGATTGCGAGTTCTGAGGCCTTCGGGTTCTGCACCGTGTGTCTCGACCTTCGGGAAAACGCCGTCGTTTATCGAGCCATCGTAGCGGAATTGATGGGCCATATCGGCCTTCACCAGAACTTTGAAGAGGCTCCAGAGTCGGATCGCATTCGGCTGCTCGAGCAGGTCCTGGCGATTCCCATCGAGCTGCCGAGAACTGGTTTTTCTCCCATCGCGCAGAACACCATTGAACTGTTCGGCGTGATCGAGCGATTCTGCGTCAAGACTCAGGGTGAGGGTTTGGGCGCTCACGTCGTGTCCATGACCGAGCATGCCTCAGACCTGTTGGGCCTGCTCTGGCTGCAGAAAAGTTTCGCCCCGAACTGTTCCCAGCAGGTGGTACCGCTATTGGAGACGGTAGCGGATCTCCGCCACGGCCCTGAGATTTTGGGTCGACTCTTCGACAGTCCGGCCTACCGCTCGACGATGGCTGAGAACAATCCGCAACAGATGGTAATGATCGGCTATTCCGACAGTACCAAAGACGGCGGCTATCTGGCGGCCAACTGGAACCTCTACCAAGCTCAACGACGCTTGGCCGAAATAGGAGAACAGCACCAAGTCCGGCTCCTCTTCTTCCACGGCCGAGGCGGCGCCCTAGGACGGGGAGGAGGTCCGGCCGCTCGCTCCATTTTGTCGCTTCCCGTCAACGTGGCGCGCACTGGATTGCGAGTGACGGAGCAAGGGGAGGTTCTCGCCGAACGGTATGACGACCCGGCTATCGCCTATCGTCATCTCGAGCAGTTGCTTTGGGCGCAGTTGTCGATTCACAAGCCGCAGCACCAAGAAAATGAAGCGCTGGCGGACAAGTGGTCTCAAAGTATGGACAGTATGTCTGAGCGTGCCCTGGCCGCTTACCGCGAACTGCTCGCCGAGCCTGGTTTTCTGAGATTCTTCCGAGAGATCACTCCCATCGCTGAAATCGAACAGCTACCGATCGGCTCGCGACCCTCACGACGCGATGCCGAGCCGAGCCTGGAGAACCTGAGAGCTATTCCGTGGTCCTTTGCTTGGACTCAAGCGCGCATCTTGCTCCCTGCCTGGTACGGACTCGGAGCGGCATTCGAACACCATGACGAAGAAGAGCTTCGCACGATGTATCGGGAGTGGAGCTTTTTTCGAGCCATGGTGGACAACGCCACTCTTGCATTGACCAAAGCCGACATGGCGATCGCAGAGGCCTACGCCGCTCGGCAGCGCGACGAGCCCGAGGTCTGGGCCGTTTGGGAAGCGATCAAAGCCGAACACGCCACGACACACGATAGGATTCTCGCTGTGACAGGGGAAACCGAACTTTTAGGCTCCGTACCGTGGCTTGCGGCCTCACTTATGCGACGAAATCCCTACGTAGATCCCCTAAATCTTATTCAGCTTCGGGCCTTCGAAATGGCAAAAGACGGAGACCCGAGTGCCCCAATTCTGATGCGACTGGCGATCAAAGGCGTCGCGGCGGGTTTAAGGACAACAGGATGACACCGGAAAAACTTCAGAAAAACTTTATACCCCTTTTCGGGTTGCTGCTGGTCTGCGATGTTTTGGCCCAGTGGATCTATCAGAGCGGTATCGTGGAGTTTCAGCCTTTCGCGGCACTTTGGTTTGGGGCTCTCGACGACATCTTTTATGCCGCGGCGGGAATCCAGGCTCTCTACTTCTTGCTTGACCCCCTCGGCGAATCTCGCGGAGACGATGCCCTTTCCACCGTCGCTACACTCAAAAAGATTGCGACACTTTTCGCCTCGGAAGGGTATCGACGGGTTCGCTTTCCGGCGCGCTTCTATCCAGCCAGCCTGCGAGCGGTGGCCTTTATTTCCGGCTCACTTCTGGTAGCTTTGCTCGCCTCCGCTTTGGGAGCTTCAAACTTTCTCGACGCCTTTGTGGTTACCTTACAGCGTCACGCATTCTTTATCTGGCCGGTCATCATCACCGTGGGGTTCGCCTTGGCTCTAGATGGAAGCGGGGTCTTCACGAGACACTGGAAAACAGCCATGGCTTTGGGCTTCGCCACGCTCGTTGTGTCTATGGCGATCGACAGTCGATGGGCCCATCATATGCACCATCTTTTTACTGCTCTTTCGAGCCTCCAAGCCTGGGGGGCCGCCTTGTGTTGGACTGGGTTTTGGGCGAGTGTCAACCCGGTCGATGTCACCGAAACCCCAACCGCCTCCGCGTAGAGGACCCTTTTATTCGCAGAATGACTAGTCTTCCCGGCGCTCGAACATCTTCCTGATGAGAGGGTTTACTTTTGAGGTTCTTCGCACGAGCTTTCGGGGCCTGACGAATCTCCTCGATGATCCATCGTCCGGAGTCGAAACTCGAAGACGGAGCAAACCGCATTTCTTCTCCCGGCGGCGGACGCTGTTGTTCGGGGTCTTGAAGGTGACCCGAGAGGTCGAGTTTTTGCAACTGCTCGGTTCGACCCGCGAGTTCGCCGTCCACTAGGGCCTGCGAACGGACTGTGGCGCTCCGCGGCACCGCTTCGGGAGAGACGTTGGCGACGTCGATCCCGGTGAGATCGGAAAAAGTCGACAGCGGCCGTGGCGGAGGGAGCGGCACTCCCGGAGTCACCTCCACGATAGCACTCACTGCGTCGAGAGGAATGGTGAAACGTTCAGAAGAGTAGAAATCCCGACGACCCATAGCCGACTTCGCTCCAGGATCCTCCCGAATGCTGTCATATAGAAAATCTGCTCGACGCTGTACGCTCTCCTGCAAGTTGCGGACCCAGAAAGCCGCCGTGGGCCGCCCTTGACGCTTCTTTGGTTTCGATGAACCAGCTTTTTGAGGAAGATCGACTTTTTTGGCTCCTCGGATAGATGCCAGAGCCTCGCCAATGGAGATCTTGTTGGAGGAACCGTCCTGCCCGTCGTTATCGTCTTGGTCCATCGAATCTCCCCCTACTCTCTACGCAAACGGTAATAGCGAAGAGATTCGATCTCTACCATGTGAGCGATCTCTCCATCTTGAAAGTGGAAAACAAATCTTGGCTGACTCTCCCCAGGCAACTGAGCCGTTGATACTCTCGCCAGGCCCGGTGGTCCGCCTTTCTCTGTGTCGTAGAGCAACAGCGGTTCGCCACGAAACTCCTGGTGAAGCACCTTCCCGTCAGGCATCGAGATCACAAGCGACCCGTCCACCTTCTCCTCTTGAATCACTCCGCTGGTCGGGTTCTCAACTCGCACGGCTCCGCTATGATAGCGTCGCAAGATGCGACCATCCTCAAGAGTCACCTCGTCGAACTCATTGAAGGAATCAACCAATCCCCCCGGCATGTTTTCCAAAGGGTCGGAGAAATCCTCAATCCAATCGGGCTCCTCCGCGCCGGACTCGTTCGCTTCTTTGGCGGCCAGCATTGCGGCGAACTCTTCGACCATCTTTTCTTTATCCAAGGCGGCGTTCTCCTACTGCAGTGCCTTCGCTACTCACCGTCTGACTCTTCCTCATGGACCCCGGAACTTATCGGAGCCTCCGTGGGACGGCGCAGCAGGCTCCATCCCAGTAGCACGATCACTAGACAGGCGCCTCGCGAGGTCCAGACAAAATACTCGGGATTATAGACCCTCCAAGTATCGCAGACGCCTCGGATCAAGCCATAAGCGATAAAAGAAAGTCCAGTGACCCGAAACGGTCGGAGCCGTTCGACGCGCATCAGCACGACCCCAGCGGTGACCAGACATACGGTCAGATAGAGTGCCACGGGATGGCGTGCCACCCCATCAACTTCGAAGGCCCATGGTAGGTTCGACGGACTCCCGTATTCACCGTACCAACTCAAAAAGCAGCCGATCCGTCCCACGCCCCATCCGATCAACGCGGTAGGGGCGAGAGCGTCACAGTACAACGCAACAGGAAGACGTTTGCGACGAAGATAGAGAACGAACGCAACGACCGCTCCCAACATGCCCCCGTACGAGACCAAGCCGCCTTCCCAAAACGCCAGAATCCCCCAGGGACGGCTCCACAACTCAGGGTACTCCAAGTAATAGAGTCCTCGCGCTCCAATCACGGCTCCCAGAAGCATGAGGGGAACGACATCTTCTAGGGCTCTATGATAGTTCCGTGGAAGTCTCTTCTTCGTAAGAAACAGACTGATCAGCGCCGCCGCCAAAAACGCGACTCCGTGGGCAGATAGAGCGAAGGGACCGAAAAGCTGCAAGTGGCCGGGCGGAGTGAAAGGAATGACTGCCCACACGCCAGCCAATAGGAAGGTCATTCCCCTTGAGTCACCAGGATGGAAAGTCGGGCTAAGATGAGCGGTAGGGAGTCCGGCGGGCTGACCTCGTCTTCTTCCCAGGCTTGCACGAGACTCTCGGTCACGCCGAGGAAATCGGCAACCTCAGCACGAGTCCATCCAGCCTCTTCGCGACCGCGGACGATTTGCTCGCTCAACAGTTCTCGCGTTACGGTACGCTCGTAAATAGGTAGGCACTCGGCGAGCAGGCGATCGCCGAGGCGGCGCAGCTCGCGGGGGTCCGTTTGGGACCAAAAATCGGCTCGTTCCGCGGTGCTCATCGCGGCGAGATCAGGGCAATCCTTCAAACTTCTCTCTCCTTGACCGGTCACAGAGAGGCGGGTTAAACTCCTCGCTAATGACAAGCCACAATCTCTTATGTTTGGCCTCCCATTCTCCACGGCGACGGCGCCTCCTGGAAGAGCTAGGTGTCCCATTTTTCGCCCGCCCAGCACCCGACAGCGTAGAAGAATCCATCGCCGGTGTGGGTCGAGGAGGGGAGGCTGAGTTGGTCGCCGCTGGGCGTGCTCGCGCTAAAGGAGAAGCCATCCTTCGTGACCTTCTCGAGGTCGAGGGCCAAGTATCCCCGTCGGTTTTGGCCGCGGACACGGTGGTCCACCTCGGGGCTCGGCTCTTTGATAAGCCTTCCGATTCAGAGCAGGCCTTCGAATTTCTTCGCACCCTGTCGGGTCGACGTCACGGCGTAGTGACGGCTCTCTGGCTTTTTCACGGCGATACAGTTCATGAGGTCTGGCGTCGAACGTGGGTGGACTTCGATGAGCTGAGCGAAAGCTTGATAGCTAGCTACGTCGAGACAGGAGACCCCTTCGATAAAGCTGGCGGCTACGGAATTCAAGGCCCAGGGGCTACCTTGATCAAAGGCGTCGAGGGCTGCTACTACAATGTGGTTGGACTCCCTCTGCGGGATCTGCGTGTACTGCTGGCGCAAGCCGGATTCCCTTGGGAATTTGGCAAGTGACACACCCTAGTCCAGACTGGTGGCCAACGGGAACCGATTACGCAATAGCGGAAACGACGGGCGACCGGTTCAGCCTGTGGCTGTGGTCCAAGGACGAGCGCAGGTTTCTCCTGCACAGCGAGCCCGCCTACCTGCGTTTTACAAGCAACGGCCAATTGAGTCATTGGGGCGCTCGAGCTCAAGACTGGGTCCCGCGAGGGGCGCGGACTAAGCCACTGGCGGTGTTCCACGATGAACGACCGGTGGACGCAGCCCAAGTAAGTCAGTTCCTTCGCCTATTCCATCAGAAGTATCTGCCCAACTTTAAACCTTGCCGACTCTACCTGCCAGCCTCCGTTGCCGGGCCTTGGGTTCGGGATTTGTGGAACGAAGCCCTCGAGGACTCCCCGTTTTCTTCTGTGGGCACGCTAAAGTCTTGGCAGCGCGAGCTCGTCAAAGCCTGCGGTGGTCTCAAGGCTGGCTGCCAAGCTCTCCATCTCTTGGTAGATCTGCAGCCCACACAAACCCAATGGACCCTCTTAAGGGGTGCCGGCGTCGTTTCGGAGGGCACGGATTTGCGGCTCTCGTACGCTCAAGTCGCCCGACAGATCAAAGACCACCTTCGAACGCAATGCCTTGTAGACCTTAGTTCACGATCTCTTGCAGAACTCTTGGAGAATTCCAAGGACCTGGAGGAGGACCGCAAGTCTGACCCCCTCGAGGTCGCAGTCGCCGGTCGGCATACACTCTCCGGCCTGCCTACACGCTGTCGATTTTCCTGGAAACAGTTCTTGAGCACAGACCCGCCCTTTTTGTACGAATGGCGAAGAATCCAAGAAAGCTGGTCCGACCTGTTAGGTGACGGGCCTCAGGACGTTTCAACGGATCCCGTGAGCTCCATCCTAGGATTTCCGGGATGCACGCTTATCCCTCGGGGGCCACTGACTGTGCTCCTTACCAGGAACTGGATGAACCGGTCCGTCGCTTGATGAAGCTGAAGAACGAGTTACTCGGAGCACTTCTGACGTTGCTAGTTTTGCTGGTTTTCTCGTGGCCGTTTTTGGCAAACAGTCCTGAGACGTCACTCTTTGCCCTCGCCGATCGCGCTCTCTACAGTTTGGCGGGAGGTCGTTTTCACACACCCCCCTCAGCGCGAACCTATCCTGTGTCGTCTTCGATCCGGGAGGAGAACGCCTCGCTTCACCAGCTTCTCTCTTTGCGGTCAAGGCTCTCTGGTCAGGTTGTAGCGGCACGCGTTACTCGACGCGACCCGGATTCCTGGTGGAGCTTTCTGACTGTGGAATTTGACTCACCTGAAGCCAATCCGCCCAAAGAGACCGCGATGGTTCTTACGCCCCAAGGCGTGATCGGCAGTCTCGACAATGCCGACATCGTGTTGGTCCAATCCGGAGACGAACGTTTTTTCCGCGGGCGCGTCCGCCTACTGAGCTCGCCAGAGACGCAGCTCTCCGTGGTAGTAGGCGACCGCCAATCTCCGTTCCTGTTGGAAGGTCGTGGCGGACCCGCATTGTCGCTCCGACCGGTAACGAGCGGAGCCGAGGACCAGATCGTAGAGTCGGACGGAGTGCGAACCTCAGGACTAGGTCATCTCTACAGCAAAGGGCTGCAGGTCGGGACGGTTGACAAGGACCGCCAGTTCGCAACTTTCACGGCTTTGCCGTCGACCCCCGCCGAGGTCCTCATCTGGTGGCGTTGACCACCCGAACAATTCTAAGCCTCGCGCTGGCGTTCCTGTGGCAGTGGTGGCGGGGATGGGCCCGCCTCGGTAGCCTCTCGGGTCCGGCAGGCGACGTCGGTCTTTGCTTAGCCCTGATGTTGTACCGCCTCGGTTTACCCGCGCGATACGGCCTTGGAGTATGGGCTTTGACGCTGGTAAGCGGGTCGCTGCTGTCAGGCGTCGCGCCGGTCTGGAGTTTCCTGATCGGCTGGCCCGCGTGGCTTGCTGTGCAGGCGCTGGGAAGTCAATCTGATAGTTCCGAACGGCTTTCCGGTCCGGCCTTCCTCGTCTATTCGTCAGTCTTGATCACGATCAGCCGATGCACCGGTAAGCTCCTGATGATGAGTTTTTCGGGAGTCCCTGTGAGTCTCACGATCTCGGGAACCACTTTGGCCGGATCCCTTCTGGCCGAAGCTTGGCCCAACATACTTTTTCTTTTGCTGTTTCGCAGCCTTTTGGGGCCGAGGAGGGACCCACGATGACGGGTGCGGATCTCTATCTTCATGGATATTCTAGCCGGCGCTTCGCGCTCGTCGTCTGTCTGCTTATGGTGACCACGCTTTTGGTACTGGGTAAAATCCTTTGGTTGCAAATGGGAGGGCCGACGCGATGGTCGCAACGCGCCCGTGAGCAACAGACCACTAACCTTCTTGAACCGCCGGAACGGGGTCGCATCCTGGACCGCACGGGACGGGTCCTTGTAGACCACGTTCCTAGATTTCTCTTGCGCCTCAAGCGCTACGGCGTTCCTGAACCGGGACTGCAGACCGCCCTTGCGAAATTGTTCGGCAAGGAGCGCACTGAGAAGCTCCTCAAGGGTCAGTCTGTCCCCTTGGAGTACGCGGCGCTGGCCGCCGGTTCAGACTTGGTGAGTCGAAGTTCGGCACTCGAAATTCAGGAGATTTCCACTCGCGCCTATCCCCACGACCAGTTAGCCTGTCATCTTCTTGGCTACGTCCGCGAAGAAGCTATCGAAGGTTCCGTCGGCGAGCGAGTGACGACGAAAGGAGTGGACGGGCTCGAGGCATTCTACGATTCCCAACTCCGCGGGATCGAGGGGATCCGGACCATGCTCCTCTCCGCTACCGGGGTCCCGCTGGGTTTGATCAAAGAGTTCGAGGCGCAGGACGGGAAAGACTTGGTCACGTGCTTAGACCTTGAGATCCAGAAAGCGGCAGAGAGCAAAATCGACAGCGTCCTTCAATCCTTGGTCGAGCGTCCCAACCGAAGAGCCAAGGCCCCGGCCGTTGCCATCCTGATGGACGTATCAACAGGGGAGATCCTCAGCCTGGCGTGTCGGCCTCAGTTCTCCCCGCGACTGTTTCTGACCGGAGACAAGAAGGTCGATCAACTCCTCAACGATCCCGTCGCTCCGCTGGTCAATCGAGCCATCGCCGGTCTATATCCGCCAGCGTCGACCTTTAAACTCGTCACCGCCGCGGCCGTCCTCCGCAAACATCCCACTTGGGCCGACGAACGCTTCTACTGCACCGGAAGCAAGACGATCGGCCAAACGGTTTTTCACTGTTTCAACACAAGCGGCCATGGCTTTCTGACTTTCGAGGAGGCCATTGCTGTTTCTTGCGACACGGTTTTCTACGATCTTGCCACCAGGATGCCGGTCGAAGAACTGTTGGCCACCGCCCAGGACTTGGGTTTTGGTGGGAAAACGGGGATCGATCTTCCAGGGGAAAACCCTGGCCTGTTGCCGGACCCCGCTTATGTTCGAAAACATCATAGCCGACCGTGGTATGCGGGTGACTCCGCCAATTTAGGAATCGGTCAGGGCTTTCTTCTGGTGACCCCGATACAACTTCTCACAGCAACCGCCCGTCTCCTGACCGGGACGGATGTCACCCCACATATAGTGCGATCGAAACCCCATCTAGTGAAAACCGCGTGGGCTAATGAAAAGGCGCTCGCGCCACTTTGGCGGGGAACCCTTGGCGCGACCCTATATGGAACCGCCGCCAACGTCTATGTCCCGGACTTAGACGTCGCGGGTAAGACCGGAACGGCTGAGGCTCCAACGACGGTGGACAACCCTTTGGGCCTCAACCACACTTGGTTCGTCGGATGGGCCCCGGCCACCAAACCCGAAGTCGTGGGGCTCGCCTTTTTCGAAGGTTCTGGCGGCTACGGGGGAGAGGTGGCCGCCCCGGTGGTGGAAGAAATGTTCAAAGCTTGGAAGAAAACTCAAAGTAAGAAGGATTCTGGGGTCTCTTCTCGGTAATTGGGCTCAGATCCAAGTGTTTTACCAATGCTGGTGGGACCGGTCAAGAAAAGGTGTGAGATGGAAGAAAGTTACGAAGCAAGCCAAGGTGCCGAAACAAACGAGGCCTCGCAAAGTCCGGCCCTCGAACCGAGTTTGGAACCCTCTTTAGAGCCACTTCCCCCAACCGCGTCGACGCCGACCCTGTCCCAGAAGCCGACGCTGTCGCGGCCGCGGCCTGTCGTGCCCGTGGCTCCTCCAATCCAGAGCACTGCTCCGGATCCGATCGTGAAGCCCAGCGTTGTGGCTCAAGGTCTGACCACACCGGTAAAGCCCTCGCCGCAGTCGGAGCAGCGACATCAACTGGAACACTTCGCCGGCATCAAAGTCATCGGGGTCGGTGGAGCGGGATGTAACGCGGTCAGCCGCATGATCCAAGAAGGGCTCGGCGGTGTGGAATTCATCGCGATCAACACTGATGCTCAAGCGCTCTTTCTTTGTGACGCGGACCAACGGATCCACATCGGCTCCCAGGTCACCCGCGGCCTAGGCGCGGGGTCAGCGCCCGAGATCGGTCGCAAGGCCGTGGAAGAGAACGCCGACGAAGTGCTTAAAGCTCTCGAAGGGGCCGACATGGTCTTCATTACGGCCGGAATGGGTGGGGGAACGGGAACCGGTGCCTCACCTGTGGTCGCCGAACTGGCTCGTAAAGCCGGCGCTCTGACCGTGGCTGTTGTCACCAAACCTTTTTCCTTCGAGGGCCAACGACGCATGCAGATGGCCGAACAAGGCATAGAAGAACTGAAAAGTCGTGTCGATACGATCATCACCATACCCAACGATCGTCTTTTGAAGATCGTGTCGGAAAAAGAGAATATCTCCGAGGCTTTCCGATTGGCTGATGACGTCTTGCGCAACGGAGTTCAGGGAATCTCCGAGATCATAACGGTCCCGGGCCGCATCAACGTCGACTTCGCGGATGTGCAAACGATTATGGCTGATGCCGGGTCGGCTCTGCTGGGCATCGGAATCGCTTCCGGTGAAAACCGAGCAGTGGAAGCCGCCAGGGCCGCTATCAGCTCGCCGCTCTTGGAAGCTTCCATCGATGGAGCGACAGGAGTTCTCTTCAACATCACCGGTGGCAACGATATGACGCTGATCGAACTCCACGAGGCGGCCAGAATCATTTCTGAGGCCGTCGATCCTGAAGCACAGATCATCTTCGGGTCGGTCACTGACGAACGGATGGAAGGGGAGATTCGCATCACTGTAGTCGCGACTGGCTTCCAATCGAGTTCTCCCGCTCCGCTCGACGATGACGACAGCGGCTTCAGCTTGGGCGCTCTGAAGGAAGAGATTACTTTCGGCAGCGCCTTAAAGGACATTGAACTAGAGCCAGCTATTTTTCGTCGTAATAAGGGGAACGTCGAGCATTAGGCTTTGGCCAAACTGGCCCCCGGCCCCTAGCGTAGCCCCATGACGACCACCGCTGTTTTTCCCACAAACGATCGCGCCGCGCTCGCGTTCTCTGAGATCGCTGAGTATCTTGAGCTGCGTGGCGAAAATCGCTTTAAAATCAAGGCCTATGTCAAGGCGGCTTCGGTCTTACGCCAACTGGAAACGGACCTTGCCAGCCTGCGGGAGCGGGATGCTTTGGAAACGATTCCGGGGGTGGGGAAGGCTATCGCCGAGAAGCTTGAGTCTTTTTTAGAGCATGGGACCATTCCCTTGCTGGAAGAGCTGCGGGCGGAAATTCCGGTCGGCCTTTTGGCCGTCTCCAACTTAGCGGGCTTGGGTCCCAAAAAGACGGCTCTCCTTCACAAGGAACTCGGCGTCACTTCACTTGATGACCTGAGGGAGGCGCTGTCGACCGACAAAGTTTCTGAGCTCAAAGGCTTCTCCAAGAGAATGCAAGAGAAGCTCCTTCTCGAAGTAGAACGGGCAGCAGATCGTGTCCCGACGTACCTCAAAAGTCAGGCGGAAAAATGGTCCCAGCAGATTCTTGAGAGCCTGAAAGACCTCGTCGCGGTGGAAAACGTTTCCGTGGTGGGCGAGGTTCGGCGCAAGGTCCCGGAGACGACCCAGATCGACATCTTAGTTGTCACCTCGGCTTGCGAGCAGACTGAAAAAGCGCTCGCCGAACGCCTCGAGAGTGAGAAAACGGATTTCGTGGTAGGAGACGGGTCCTTTGAGCTTCAACATCCCTCGGGTTGCCCAGTCAAGGTCTCTTTGTGTCTTCCCAGTGACGCTCCTTGGGAGATGATGAATCTGACGGGCCCTCCGGAGTTGGTCGACCACATTAAGGCTCTCAGCCAAACATCGGACCAAAATCAGCCTACTGACGAAACTTCTATGCTAAACTATTTTGGGATTATCAACACGGCACCGGAGGTCCGTCACCGCCAGGACCTTTGGTCAAGCGTTCCCGTCGAGTTGATAGAGGTGAGCCACATTTTAGGGAATCTGCACGCCCATAGCACAGATTCTGATGGTCAGGAAAGCTTTGAGGCCATGGTCTCCGAGGCGCTCCGAAGGGGCCACAGCTATTATGGAGTTACCGATCACTCTCGCTCGCTCGTCATCGCCAACGGTCTGACCGTCGAAAGACTCCTCGAGCAAGCTCAGCGTGTAAAAACCTGGAATCAAGCCCATCACGACTTTGACCTCTTCATGGGCAACGAATGCGATATCTTAGAGGATGGAACTCTCGACTACCCCGACGACGTCTTAGAGCAACTAGACTATGTCGTGGGGGCCGTGCATTCGATGTTCCATCTCGACGGCCGCACCATGACGGATCGTCTCCTTCGCGGCTTGCAACATCCCAAAGTTAAAATCTGGGCGCATCCGACCGGACGACTGATCGGCAAACGAGAAGGATATGTCGCGGACTGGAAAGTGGTCTTCGACCATTGCGCGAAACACGAAGTCGCGATCGAAATCAACGCCAACCCCAGGCGACTGGACCTCAGCGAATCCCTTCTAGACTTGGCGGTCGATGCGGGTTGTTTTATCGCTATCAACACCGATGCTCACTCCTTGGGGGAGTTTGCAAACTTGCGCCACGGCGTGGACATGGCCCGTCGAGCCGGTCTCAGCAAGGATCGCGTCATCAACACTTGGCCCGCGGAGCGACTCAAGACTTGGTTCGCAGCGAGCTAAGTGGTCAGCGGACCGTCGATTTCTTTGCTCGCTCCCCTGAAGTGGTCGCTCCAGAACTTCTGGGATGGAAACTTCAATGCGATCAGGTGGTCATCACCATTGTCGAAATTGAAGCCTACCTCGGTTTTCTCGATCCCGCCTCCCACGCGTTCGCAGGTAAGACTACCCGCAATCAAGCGATGTTCGGTCCAACAGGACACAACTATATCTACCGTAGCTACGGCATTCACCTCTGCTTCAACGTGGTCTGTCATACACCAGGTTGTCCTGGTGCGGTCTTGATTCGCGCGGGGGAAGTTCTCCACGGCAGAGATATCGTTGTCGCACGTAGGGGCCGTGCGGACAATCTTGCCAACGGACCTGGTCGACTGGGCCAAGCCCTAGGCCTCCAGTTGAGTTGGAGCGGTCTATCATTGGCCTCCGGCCCGGTCCGGCTAACGCCGCCCTCTGTGGAAATCTCCGAACACGAAATTGACCGTGGTCCTCGGATTGGGATCAGTAAAGCCGTGGAATGGCCGCTCAGGTTCTGGCTGAAACATTCGTCCGAAGTCTCCCGCAGGAGTCGCAGGTGATCGCGAGTCTAGCTTTTCGAAACGTTCTTCGGAACAAAGAACGAAGCCTATTGACCCTGGTCGGAGTCATTCTCGCCATCGGGTCTTTTGTCGCTCTAGTGTCGCTGGCGGCCGGCTTCACCCAAAGGGTGGAGCGAGAACTAGGAAGCCGCGAAGTGCACATCTATGTCAGCACCAATCGATCATCGGCTTTACCGGCCAGCCCCATGTCGGGCAACGGTGGAGGGGGGCCTGCTTTACGAAAGGAACTCGGCGCATCCCTTCGAGAAGTGCCCTCCATCCGTACCGTGACCCCCGTGATTCGTTCGACGTTCGACGCCACGCGGACTTTGATTCCGGTCATCGCGATGCCGTTAGAGGACGCACCCGTCGTGTTCAAAGGGGCTCGCTTCTCCTACCCTCCGCACGATCTCAATCACGCCAAATCGGACCCCGCTGACAAATCTCCAAAGGCTCCCGCGACACCCAATTCAACATCACGGCCAGGGAATCCGAACCTCGACAAACCGGTCGCCACTCTCGGTGATAAAAAGCCCGTTCCGCGCAAACTGATCGTGGGACGCGGATTGGTCAAAGAGATTGAAGAGCAGATGAGCAACGGAGTTATACTGATCGAAGACATCCCTTTTCGTGTAGGCGAAAGCATGGGGGCCGACGGGTTCTTGGACTACACTATCCTGGCGCCCATTGAGAGCTTCCAAGAGCAGCGCTCAGACCGTGGAGTTCACGAGTACTGGATCACCTTGAACAACGAAGACCAGGTCGAACAAGCCAAAGTCGCCATCGAATCCGTGGTCGCCAAATTCCAAGAAGCTGAGACGGCAAACAACGAGTACGGGGGAGTACAGAAAATTAAGGTGCTGACACGGCGACAGTACCTTAGCGCCGCCAGAGACTACCTTGGCTACGGATGGCTGCTACAGGTGGCTGTCTCTATGGTTGGCGTTCTCATCGCGATCACTGCCAGCATGAACACCATGCTGATGTCCACCTATGAACGATTGGGAGAGTACGCCACTTTACGGGCCGTTGGAGCATCCCGAAGAGTGATCGCGTTAACGATTATCTACGAAGCGATCTTCTTAAACGTCACGGGGGGATTTTTGGGTCTCCTCTTTGGCTATCTCGCAACTGGCGTCCTCGACAAAGCCGTAGGGATTCTTCTGGAGATTCCCTACCCCATGGCTGGCGTCACTCCTATGTTGATGTTGCAGGCCTTGGGCCTATCATTCATTGTCGGCCTAGTGGGAGCCATCATTCCGTGTTTCATCGTGAGCCGAATCGACCTGGTCGCTCAGCTTCGGAAGGGGATGTGACACCATGAAAGTCGTTCTGCGCGGCGTCCATAAGCTCTATGACAGCGGTCCTAGACCAAACAAAGTGCTCGACGGTGTTGACCTGGTGATCCCCTCTGGCCAATTTGTCGCCGTCACCGGGCCCAGCGGGGCCGGGAAAAGTAGCCTATTATATCTTATGGGTTGCCTCGACTACCCGGATCACGGCGAAATCCACCTGGGAGACCGTGATGTCGCCAAAGATGGTGAGTCCCTCAGAGAAAAGATCCGACTGCGGCACTTAGGGTTTGTGTTCCAGGACTTTCGACTTCTTTCCGCTTTGACAGTTCTCGAGAACATTACTCTCCCCATGCAACTGGCCGGGCTCAGTGGAGCCGAATCCCGACAAAGGGCGCGGGAACTCTTGCGCCTCATCGGGATGGAGCGAGAAAGAGACCAATTGACTGGGACACTCTCTGGAGGCCAACGTCAAAAGACTGCCATCGCCAGAGCCCTCGGCAACCTTCCCGAACTGCTCTTGGCCGATGAGCCGACTGGTAATCTCGATGCCACCTCCACTATGGAAGTCTTGGAGGTGTTTCGTCAGATCCATCAGGAACGTACTATTACAATAGTTATGGTCACTCATGACCAACAGGCTGCCCAATTCGCCCAAAGGATTCTAACCTTAGAGCGCGGGAAACTTAGAGAGGGGACTCGGTGATAACTCCAGCCCGCCACGCCGGGAGGGACAGGATCTTAACCGTTGAAAGCCGCTCGGGAAGGATGAGGAATGCAGGTCTGTTTTTTCTGCGGCGCGGCAAATAGTCCCGGTAGCCCCGAGTGTCACTCGTGTGGGCAGCCCCTGCCCGGAGGGAAAGAGCCCCCATCTTCGGAGCCCGAGGCCTCATCAGTCGACCCCTCAATCCCTGCTCAGCCGTCGGCATCGACCGACGGAGGGGAACCGGTCGATCCTGAAGCCCTTTCCGGGGAGATCAAGAACTGTCCGTTTTGTGACGCGACGGTACCGGTGGAAACCACCAAATGTCCGCATTGCCAACTCAATATCGATGCCAAAGATCCCCTCAACCTCCCCGCACCTCGAGGTCACGAGAACGACCTCACACATCGTTACGACGACTTTGCCAAACAGGTCGAGGCCGTGCGCTTAGGCGGCATCCGGAGAGAAGATTTCTCAGCTTGGCTCAAGGGCATCAAGGGCAAACTGGAAGGCCAAAGAAACAACTACATGGAGATGATTCGGGATTCTGGATACTACGATCATCACTCCGATGAAGTGGACTTGGGATTGACCGGAATTCTTGATTTCGAAGAGGCTATGGAAGCGATGTGCGCCTTCGCCAACGGCGACGCCGAACAAAGCATACTCGACGCGTCCCTACTGTTGATGTGGGAAGGCAACGAGAAACTGAACGAAGCTATGCGACTCAATCGAAGCTTCCGCGCCCAACTCGAAGAGGACTGGGGCTACATGTAGTGCCCTCGAGTTCCGTGAGTCCTCGAGACGGTCTTTGCGAACCGACATCCCTCCTAGAATTTCGCTCGGTCCACTTTTCCTACGGGAAACATGGCGTCCTCAACGGGCTCGACCTGAGTGTGAAGGGGGGCGAAGTTGTCGGGTTTCTAGGAGTCAACGGCAGCGGCAAGACCACCACATTCCTTTTGGCGACGGGCTTTCTCGAGCCCACTGATGGCGAGTCTTGATCGCCGGCGTCCGACCCAAGTCTGACAGAAGCTGGTGCTCCCAGGTGGGTGTGGTGCACTCAGGCGCCGGACACTACAACCGCTTGAGCGTTCGTAGAAATTTGGCCTTCTTTGCGGAGCTTCACGGTCACTCCATCAATCTCGAAGCTCATCTCACCCGCTATGGTCTCACAGCCTTTGCCGACCGGCCGGCAGGTCAGCTTTCCAAAGGTTATCAACAACGGCTCAATCTGGCCAGAGCGACTCTGCATAATCCCAAGCTGTTGCTCCTCGACGAACCGTCTGATGGCCTGGACCCTGGGGCGACGGACGAGCTTTACGAAGACATCAGACGCTTTGCAAGCGAAGGGGGAGGAGTGCTGATGACCAGCCACCGCGTGGAAGAAGTCGAGGCCCTGTGCGGCAGGGTGGTTCTTCTTGACGGAGGGAAAGCCTCTCACACAGGCACTGTGGAGGAGGTCGCCGGCGTAGAAGCCGGAGGCCTGCGAAGAAGACTCCTGGCCTTGGCCGACAAACGTAAGTCCCGGCAGGAGTGACATAGCACTTCGGGGTAAATAGAGCGAAGAAACCGATGCGGAGAGTGAAGAGATTATGGCGAACATTCGAAGAGTACTGATAGGCGTTGTAGGACTACTATTAGTTCTGGATGCTGGAGCTCTCGCCTACCTTAAAATCACCAGCGGCCCCGCTCCATCGGAAGAGAAGTCGAAGCTCGTGCTTTGGGTGGACGACGCGACTCAAGCCGAAGGAGTCGCGGCCGCGTTCAAAAAGGCTGGGTATGAGCCTATTGTGAAGGCCGATAAGCGTAAAACCGCGGTGGAAGCAGATTATCGCTTGGCTATGACGTCGACGAAGAAGTCATTGCTTGAGCCGCTGGCTGAGATTCTGCGTAAAGCTGGGCATAAACAGCTCAGTTACTCCGACGACGGAACGGTTCTCTACCTTGGTGGATTCCATAAACAGAAAGCCGCCGCTCAACGTATGGCTGACCGGGTCCACGCCAATGACAAGATGGTCTTCGAAGTGGTGCCGGGAACCAAGACCGTTCTGAAACCAAGTCATCGCGTCATCTTGATGGAAGTGCCTTCCAATCAGGTCGAACTGCTAGTGAGCGACCTCGACAACAGTTTTTCCATCGCTGACCAGGAAGAAACCCCACTGGATCCTCCCGAACCCTCCGACGAAGCCGAGTAGCCGTTGCGCCGAGCCTGGGCCATCTGGCGACGTGACGTCGAAGATGCCCTCCGAAACAGCACCTTTTTACTGGTACTCATCGGCCCGGTGGTTTGCAGCATACTTTTTCTTCGTGTCTCCGCGTCAGACGACTTCGCCAAGCCCAGTCTCGGGCTAGTGGGCTCTCAAAGAGAGGGTATCGGGCTCATTCTCGCTACCTCTGACGCTGTAAAGCTTAGCTCATATGGCTCCGCGGAGGCGGGGCGAGAAGCCCTGGAAAAGGGCGTTGTGGATGGAATTCTAGAGATCCCGACCGACCTCAGCTCGGAGATCCTGGAAAATCGATTTCCGGTGCTACCCTTGACCGTCAAAGAGAGGAATTCTCTACGAACCTCGTTGCTGACGAAAGTCATCGAAGAGGCTGCTCGTACCATCGCTCAACAAGATGTTCCTGTCGATCTTGAGATCAACGGCGCTTTATCAACAAAAAGTGATCAAGACGACTGGTCGAGAGGACTGCTTCCCAACTGGCTCGTTTTTACCGCAATGTCAGGGTTGATGGTCTGTTCCGCCTCATTTATTGAAGAAAAAGAACAAAGAACTCTGCTGGGGGTCTTGACAGCGCCTGTCAGCATGGTAGAACTTTGGGTAGGAAAGGTGGGAGCCGGGTTTACGCTCGCGTTCGTCTCCACCTTAGCTGTCCTCTTGGGGAACAGCATTCTCCCCTCATCATTGCTCCTTCTCCATTTGATTGCCGGATGCCTGAGCTTTTCTGCACTGGGAATCTTGGTGGGAATCATCTGCACGAATCAATCCGCGGCCAACGCTGCGACCTCCACGCTCTTCATGGTCATTTACATACCCCTGGCTCTCCAGGAGTTGAGCACGGTCCTGAATCGGGCAGCCACATTCTCCCCCGCTTTTTATCTGCAACGAGGCACTCGCTTTTTCATGGCAGGTCAAGTGGAGAATGGACTCATAGACCTCGGAGTCCTAATAGTGTTCTTTCTTGCATTCTCGGTGCTCAGCCTTTGGCTGGCTCGTAGCTCGAAACGGATACTACCTAGTCATTAGGGCACGCCTTCCAATCCATCGTCACCAACCCGTGACGATCGACGAGGGAGGGCAATCTCTAAAATACAGTCCTCATTACGGGCGTGTTCGACTGTTCTTCAGTCGGATAGCAGCCCCCTCAAAACACGAAGGAGAATCGCGCATGGCGAAGTTGACCACGGCTTCCCTCAAAGACCTTAATCGGGTCGAATTGATGGAAAAAGCTAAAGAATTGGGTCTCAAAGGATTTCAAAAGCTGAGGAAAGATGACATGATCGCCTTGATCATGGAGCACGCCTCAGACGCCGAGGATGCGCCCGCTCCGAAAAAATCGGCCTCATCTTCCTCGACAGCCAAGAAAGTGACGGCTACCAAGTCCGCCGACAAAGACCAGGAAGACGACGCTCAAGAGCAGCGCCCCTCGCGCAGCAAGCGGCGCTCCCGTCAAGGAACGTCTGATTCTTCTGTCGCCGTAGCTGAAGCGCCCGAAAGCGATGCAGTTGAGACGTCCGATAGCTCCGACCGCAGCGACAACGATGACAGTGCCGACGACGAGTCTCGTGGACGTCCCCGCCGACGAAGCCGCCGTCGCGACCGTGGTGACCGCGAGCGACCCCGCCGCGATGCCGAGGAAAATACCGAAGCGGACAAAGATACCGACAATGATTCCGATAGCGATAGCGATTCCGAGACGGAGTCCGAAGAGTCTGAGTCTGATTCACGCAACCGCTCTCGCCGACGACGCAGGGGAGGCGGCCGAGACCGCGAGCGCCCCCGTCAGGAATCTGACGACGACAGCAACAGTTCCGACGAGGACTCCGACTCCGATTCCGATTCAGACGAGGATGACGACAGCGGTTCCAGTCGAGGACGTTCTCGGGGAGAAAAACGCGGACTTCTGTATGCCAGCGGTGTCCTTGAACTCTTGCCCGAAGGATACGGCTTCCTGCGCGGAAGACGTTACCTGCCCAGTCACTCCGACATCTACGTCTCGGTATCACAAGTTCGACGCTTCGGCTTACGTATGGGCGATATGGTCTTGGGCGAAGTGCGCGCCCCGAAAAGTGGCGAGAAATACTTTGGACTTCTCAAGGTAGCCACCGTCAACGGAACCGACCCCGAGTCGGCTCGTCGTCGCCCCAACTTCGACCAACTCACCCCTATTTTTCCGGAAGAACGTTACACACTCGAGAGCGACACAGTCAATGACTACTCCCGTCGCATCATCGACCTTTTCTCGCCCATCGGTAAAGGTCAACGCGGCCTATTGGTGGCTCCCCCGAAAGCCGGGAAGACGATCCTCTTGAAGAAGATAGCTAACGGCATCGCGGAAAACTACCCGGAAGTGACATTGATGGCGTTGCTCATCGACGAACGCCCAGAGGAAGTCACGGACATGGAACGTTCCATCGACGGTGAAGTCATCGCCTCGACCTTCGACGAGTCTCCCGAGCATCACGCGCACGTCTCCGAATTGGTTTTGGCCAAAGCGATGCGAATGGTAGAGATGGGTCAAGACGTCGTGATTTTGCTGGACAGTTTGACCCGCATGGGTCGCGCTTACAACAACATCACTCCGCCGTCCGGACGAACCTTGAGTGGTGGACTTGACACCGCTGCCTTGCGAACTCCTAAGCGGTTTTTCGGAGCCGCCCGTAATATCGAAAACGGAGGCAGCCTTACCATCATCGCGACCGCTCTCATCGACACCGGCTCAAAAATGGATGAGGTTATCTTCGAAGAGTTCAAGGGTACCGGAAATATGGAACTCGACCTCTCTCGAAGACTGGCTGAGAAGCGTGTCTATCCCGCGATCGACATCAAAAAGTCGGGAACTCGTCGTGAAGACAAATTGCTGACCGAAGAAGAGCTTCAGAAGATTATCCTGATGCGTCGCGCCCTGAGCTTGCTCGGTGACAATCAGGAACCGACCGAAGCTGTTCTTGAGAGAATGCGCCGCGCCAAGACTAACGCGGAGTTTCTCATGACCCTTGGCAAGGACACACCGACCAGCAGTCGATGAAGAAAGACCGAAAAAAATCCGGGCCGCGGAGATCGTCTCCGCGGCCCGGAAAGCGGTCTGGACCTCCTGTCACCGCGCTTATGGGGCGACCATCGGGAGAAGTCGAGGACGTCCCAGGCGTCCTAGGCGTTGGTCGCAGCGGTTGCGATCAACGTCTACCCTCGAATCTGGAGTTGGTGCCTCTTCCCGAAGAGGCACAACTCCAATTTCTACCGGGACGCATAGCCCAGGGCGTCGACGCTAAGGGAAAGCGAGTCGTCTTAGACGGTCTAGCGGTCGCCGCGCGCCTTCCCATTGGCTACACCCGAACCCTTATGCCGGCTTTTGAAAAGGAGCCGCAGGCTCAACACCTACCTTTTTTTGGATACACGGCTGTCTTCGCCCGCGGCGAGGAGTTGGTTTGTGCCGCCATCCAGACCGAAGCTAAACCGACCTGGTCTCCCGACTCTTATCACG
This sequence comes from Candidatus Xenobia bacterium, assembly GCA_037968995.1. Taxonomy (GTDB): domain Bacteria; phylum Vulcanimicrobiota; class Xenobia; order Xenobiales; family JADMJV01; genus JAEXNA01. The sequence continues at coordinate 50,672 of JBBKWP010000363.1, read as the reverse complement.
GCGACGATCTTAATGCGAAGATTGTCGCTCTGCAAAGGCAGTTCCCAGAGAACCGTGTCCTCAAGCAACTCGAAGTCTGCGCCAAGGAATACGGCTGCTACAACGCTCAGAACATTTTTTATCATCGCTGGGAGGGTGCGGTCACGGTCTCTCCAGCCTGCAACGCTCAGTGCCGAGGATGCATATCTCTGCAGCCCGACGATCTTCCGCCCTCGCCACAAGAACGCTTTCATTTCAAACCGAGTCTGCAAGAGATTGTCGAATTGGGTCGCCACCATCTAAGCTCAAAGGAAGCCATCTTCAGCTTCGGCCAGGGGTGTGAGGGGGAGCCATTGTTGGCCGGGGACCTCATCGCCGAGGCGGTATCAGAACTGACGAATATCCCGGGTCGTGGAACCATTCATCTCAACTCCAACGCTTCACTCCCTGAGAAGGTTCAAAAAATCGTTGACGCCGGGCTCGATTCTCTGCGGGTCTCCACAAATTCCGTCTTGCCGAACGTCTACGAAGCGTACTATCAACCTAAACGGTACCGGTTCGCGGCCGTCAAGGAATCCACGCTGCTGGCTCGTCGAGCGGGAGTGTTTGTTTCTCTCAATCTCTTGATGGTTCCAGGCTGGATCGACGCCACGGAAGAAGTCGACGCTCTGGTCGCCTTTGTGAAAGAGTGCGACGTAAACATGATTCAATTGCGAACTCTCAATATCGACCCGGATCTCTATGCTGCCCACGTACCGGTTCCGGGTGGCCCCATTCTGGGGATTCCCACCTTTTTGCAACGTCTAAAGACCGAATGCCCCGGAGTCCTATTGGGCAATCATTCACCCCGTGTGCACAGAGGTGAGAGCCCTTTTAGGGAGAATTCGGCCGGACCGAAGCTATGATTAACGCCACCATTGGACGATATCACATCATTGAAGAGTTGGGACGGGGCGGAATGGGCGTGGTTTACCACGGACATGATCCTCTGCTCGACCGCCCGGCGGCTATCAAGATTCTCTCACAGCAGTTGACCGGCAACCCGGAAGCCAAAGAGCGCTTCCTACGTGAGGCCCAAGCCGCGGCACGCCTGAACCATCCAAATATCACGGCCATTTACGACATCTCCGAACATGAGGGGATATATTATCTCGTCTTCGAGTTCATCAACGGTTCGGATCTCGACGATGTTCTGGAAAAACACAAAGGACCCATGGAAGTGGGCAAGGCCTTAGAGCTCTTCATTCCGCTGTGCCACGCTCTCGATTATGCCCATCAGCACGGAATCGTCCACCGAGATGTCAAGCCGGGCAACGTCATGGTCACCGACAAAGGTGAGATCAAAGTCGCAGATTTCGGAATTGCTTGGGTCGAAATGTCTCAAACTTTGACTCAACCCGGTCAGATGATCGGCAGCTGTTTCTACTTCTCGCCCGAGCAGGCGCGGGGGGAGAAGGTCGACCGCCGGGCCGACATTTACTCGCTTGGCATCGTTTTATATCAGATGCTGGCGGGACGAGTGCCCTATAGCGCCGACAACCTTCCGGCCGTAATCCAGCAACACTTGACCGCCGAACCGCGCCCGCTTCGAGAGTTTAACCGCAAGGTTCCCGCTTCCATTGAGGAAGCCGTCCTCAAATGCATGGCCAAGGACCCCGGTGAGCGGTTCCAAAGCGTCGGAGAACTTGTTAAGGCGTTGCAAACTGAAGAGGTTTCCGAAGACCTCTACAAGACAAACATTAGCCCCTCTGAGGCCGCTCTCCACAACATTCTGGGCAACAATTATTACAAACAGGGAAAACTCGATCTCGCGATCATGGAATGGCGTAAAGCCACTGTTCTCGATCCTTACAACGCCCTCACGCACAACAACTTGGGCACCGCGCTCGATGGATTGGGCAAGCTTCCCGAAGCCGTCGAAGAGTACAATCAAGCGGTCAAGCTCAACCCGAACAACTTCGTGGCCCACTACAACATGGGTTCGGCGTACTATCGCCAGGGACAGATCGAGGAGTCGATCGAAGAGTATCGCAAGGTCACAATTCTGAACCCCAAGTTCGCACCGGCATACTACAATTTGGGCAACGGATTTTTCCAACAAGACAAGCTTGACGCCGCCATTGATGAGTGGCAAAAAGCCCTCATGCTCAACCCCCAGTTCGCCGAAGTTCACTACAATTTGGGCAACGCGTTCCATTCCAAAGGTCGTAAAGACGAGGCCATCAAGCATTGGGAAAAGGCTCTGGAGCTGGATCCTCAATTCGCGGTCGCTCTCTACAACATCGGAACCATTAAGATGGAACAGGGCGACGTCGAGGGCGCAATGGAGCTTTGGGAGCGCAGCATCGAGATCAATCCCAATTTCGCTCAGGCTCACTATAACGTTGGAAACATGCACTACGAACACGGCAATGTTGACCTTGCCATCGCCGAATGGGAGAAAGCTTGCAACGTGGAGCACGGCTTCTGGCAGGCTCACAACAATCTCGGGAACGCTTACTATCAACGCTCCCACTTTGACGAAGCCATCAATCAGTGGCAGAAGACGGTACAGTTTGAACCCGATTTCTGGCAGGCCCACTGGAACTTAGCCAATACCTATTTTTATCACCGGGGTCAACTCGACGAAGCGATCGTGGAATGGCAATCGGTGGCCCAACTTCAGCGAAATCATTGGCCCGCTTACTACAACTTGGGCGAGGCCTATCTCGAACAGGGGAAGATCGAACTGGCAATTTTGGAATGGGATAAAGTCGTACAGTTGAATCCTGGGTTCTGGCATGTCTACCATAATCTTGGAACTCTTTTTTATCAGAGGGGAAAGCTTGACCAGGCTATCGCGTATTGGACGCGAGCCATCGGCCTGATGCTGTTTCCTTGGAAATAAGGGATCGTAAGCTCGGCTGCGAAGAGATATTGTGATGAATCCTCAAGAAGAAATTAAAGCCCGTTTAGAAGTTGCTCAACTGTATGAAGAGATGGGTCAGAACCCTAAAGCGGCGCGCTATTATCTCGCGGCCGCTGAGATTTCTCTCAAAGCGAAGTACTTCGACAAGGGTCGAGAATTTCTAGAGAAGGTCCTCGTACTAGACCCGGACAACGCTCAAGCGAAAGAGTATCTGCAACGACTCGCCCAACACATCGAAAGCAAGGGTGGAGGACCTGCGAGGGCCGCCAACGAGAAAAATCAAGCAAGCGGGGTCGGACTCACTATACCGACTCCCTCGGTTTATCTTCGGAGAGACCAGATCTCCGCCATTCTCTCGCAAGTCGCCTCGGCCCCCAACCCAAAGTTCTTCCCCTTCGATCCGCTTCCGAAAGTCGATTCCCGAGCGATCGAGAAGAAGGCCGAGCAACTCGAAGCCAAGAGAGAAGAGGCTCGGGCGAAAGAGCGGACTTCGGTCGATTCGGCTTTCAGCAGAGGTCCGTCATCCTTTGGTTCCGGCGGAGGCGGAGGGTTCCTCAATCAAGTGCAGCGAGGCGGACGCTCGAATCGCGATAAGACGCCCGAAAAGTCCGACCAAACACCTACAGAGTCAGGTCGTCGGCGCGGAGGCGGACGCGGAGGAAACCAAGATCTCGCGGATGCTATCCAAAAGCGCATTAAAGGCGGATAGGGGCTAAGCGAACCTGTCATAAGCGTCGCTTGGGGCTCCTCGAGCCAGTCCAGTGCGGAATCGAAGTCTCCATCAGTCAGCGGCTACAGGCAACTCGTGAAGGCTCGCCAATCTCGTCGCACGATCGCGAAGACTGGAGTGCAAATGGGGCGTCGCCCCAAGGCGCGCGTCTAAACTTGTGAATCTCGCTTTGTTCTGGGCGAGAGCGCCTTCCGGCGCAACAGCGCTGGTGAGTTCGGCCTGGCGCTCGATGCAGTCTGCCCACTCGAAGAGGAGCGTCACAGCGTCGTCAGGCACCGGACGAGCGTCTTCACTCGCTAGAGTGCCGGTAGCCGCATCGATGCGGTTAAAAAACTCACGCAATTTGGTAAGCGCGATGTTCAAATGTTGAGACGATGCTAGACAAGCACTCTTGCGCAAGTGGGACAGCCAAGCTTCGGGGTTGACCGGGGAGCCCTCCAAAATTCGGAGTATCGCCAGCACATGAAGAAGATCGGCACCTTTGCCCAATCCGTCACGAGCCGCCTGTACGAGGGCTTGGGGCTTCGGGTGAAAATTCATTAGGAAGCTGCCAACCAGTTCAAGTAGTCGCGAACGGGAGGCAAACTATGGGTGTATTGACTTATGTCCACGTATCCGTTGCCCACTGAAGGGCCCGCGAACCCAGGGGGCACTTGAGTGTCATACTCAATTGCTGGAGTGGTCAGGCTTCCGGGATCGATCGGCTCACTGCGAACGCCGAATTCATTGATGGGGGAGTCCAAGTTATCGACTTGGCCGATCCATGCGCGCCCACCATCATCTGTGTAGAAAAGATACTCCAAAGAGCCATCGGCGGATGTGAAGGATTGAGCCGAAATTTCACCTCTTATGGGATGTTGGACGGTGAATTCCGCGCCTGGTCCATTGGCAAAGTTTGGTGCCTGACCGGGGGAGTTGTATTGAAAACTCGAAGGCTCGATGAATCTTGTGTCGCCTAATGCTTCTCCCACTCCCAATCCCTGCACGTTGTTTGTCGCCTGAGAGAAGGGAACACTGGTCGAACTTTCTCCAAACGGCAGGTTCCCGAGAAAGGCTTGCCTCGAAATATCAGCGGCGAGTTCTAAAGGTGGGGCGCCCCCCAAAAGACCGTTCAACGGTTGCTGGGTTTGGATAGGTAAGTCGGTCGCGAATTCAGCGATGCCGTCACCGCCCTTTCCAATCCAATCACTGATCCCTCCGCCGCCGCCAGTAATCCCCGCGTGCGAAGCTTCTCTCCATCCCCCTTGGGAATTGCTCAGATACAAAGACCTGGGTCGAACAACTCCGTCTGCATCTTCTATGTACGCAACGACCGCTGGCCGACTTCCCCCGCCGTTTATAGTAGCCTGATAGGGCCGTGACACCGCAACGCTTTGGTCACCAACTTGAAACTCAAACTGAGGTCCCAGGCCCGCTTCATCATAAAATTGTGCGGAAGTCGGTCGAACGAGAGGATTCTCGAGGCCTTCGGGAATGTCGACCTCAGTCCGATCAATAATCTCAGCAATCGAGTTCTGGTCCAGTTCTCGCACGCCGGGCGGCAGATCGTCAATCAATCCGTTGGGGGAGATATCGTCTACTACTACGTCGGAGTTTTGACCGGGTCTCGTGTTCGTCGTTGAGCCCGGAGTTTCCTGAACCGACCCCGTCACGTTGTCCGCGGATGCCGTCGCGTTGTCAGCAGCACCCGCCACGTTGTCAGCAGCACCGACCACATTGTCGGCCACACCCGCCACGTTGTCGGCCGCACCCGCCACGTTGTCAACGGCACCCACGATGTTGTCCAGTGCATTGGCTACAACCGCGGCGTCATCGACGTGCGTCGCCGCTCCACCGCCACCTGTCCCGATGGTCGTCAGAATATCGAAACCTGCATGAGCGATACCCGCAACCACACCTTCTTCGCGGCCAGACTCAATCGCTGGGGCGATCAAGCCTTCTCCGACGGCCTGAAGGACCTCCACGTTCTGTTGAACAGTGCCACCAACATCCCCGCCATTACGAATGATCTGACCGGGTAGCAAAAGAGGATTGGCAGCTTCCAGCACCGTCGAGAGCCCCTGCACAGTGGCGATAGGATTCCCAGCGGCAGCGCCAACACCGGTTACAGCGGAATTGACGCCTTCACCGACGCCGTAAAAAACGTCGTGGACGACTTCACTCTGTTGCTCGACGATGTTTAGAATTTGTTCTGAGGCGATCTGGGTGCTACCGCGAACCGCGTCAGCAACTCCTCCAGCACCCACATCATCCAGCAAGTCAGCGACCCGGTCCCCGCCGCTCTCTAGCGCCGAGGTTCCCGCAGATGCCAGAAATTCCACAGGACGATTAATCGTCTCGCTGCCGGCTTCAATGATCCCGCTGGCCACGTTGCCTAAGTCGTCGAAGCCGCGAACAAGTGACGCTCCCAGACCTTGTTCTTCGGCAAAATCCGCCTGCTCTTGCAAATGTTCCGTCGCTCCGTCTGCGGCTTGACGCACTTGATCGGCGACACCGTGGGCGCCAACGCCATCCAAAGCGCTACCCAACGCCGAGCCTGCCGCATCGGTCACTCCGGTCGAAATGTCCGCCTGTACATTGACGATCGCGCTGTAACCGGAATCCGCAGCTTCGCCAACGGTTTCACGGACATTCCCGACGCCCTCGCCCAAGTCGTCGATGAACCCACCAAAACCGCCGCGCTCAGCACTAATTGACGCTGTGCCTGTCGCTCCCACGCCCGCGCCGTCGACGCTTCCAGTAACCGGGCCGTCGATGTTCTCGAAGCCGGTGGACTCAGAACTGTCATCCGATTCTGGTTCGGGTCCCAAAATTGCGACCGCGGTCTGTGCGGCGTCTGCATCCTCTCGGTCCTCTGGATTTCTTGGTCCCGTGACTTGGCCTTCGAGTTGCTCTTGCAGTTCTGCCTCTGAATACGCTGAACGCGATTCGGTCCCCGCAGCCGTGCTGGAATCATTACTCAGTCTAGGCCCGACCAAGGACCTCGATGTCGCGGCCTGGTCGGCCACAAGTTCACGAGATGATCTGGGGTCAGAGGGGACGGTGCTCGATGATCTGTTAAGAACTCCGGCTCCACCGACTGAGCTACTGGTCGATCTATCTAACCGTCGAAGCCCCCGCGTCTCCAACCCTGAGCCGGAATCGGGATTTCTGATAGCTTTTTTGGAGCTTGTCGTCCTTGGGGATCTTGACTTTCCAACCGCATCGGCACGGCGCTTCCCGCCACCGGAGTCTCCAGATATCACTGCCATCGTTGCTCCCGCTTTCCAGTTCCGACTTGAGATTGGTGACGAAGCATCACGGGCGTCGTAGCACTGTGAGTTAAGATAGCTAAAAGAGATTTTTAGCGATACGAACTTGCCACTCCAATTTCAATCTCCTCATATTAGCTAGTGCAGAGGGTACACAACTGGAATAACCCTTCCGCATGTTGCCAGGATGTGAACTCGGTCGTCAAGGCTTCAAAAATAATCGGCTTTAAGTTGGAAGCGGCGCCGTGGTGGGTCGATGGACAAAGTAATCTTGAGCCTCCTCTAAGAGGGGCTGGAGCACCCGTTCGTATTCCAGAACGGCTTTTATGGCTGCCTCGAGTGGTGCCATCGCCAAAGCTTGGCGGGCATCGCACATCTGCTCCTTACGAAACGCTTCATCGTGAATGGTCTCCACCAGCAAGGCGGCGGGACCGTAGGGGAGCGCAGCCAACATGTTTGGCACCACCACCGCGTCGTCACCTGCAGCGTGACTGGGATCCCAGACCACCGGCAATATCGTCTCTTTTTGAGCGTAGGTGATGACGTTGAGATCAGGCGTGAAACGGTTGTACCCACTTCCACAGAACATGGTCTTGACACCACGCTCGCATAGCATGATATTGAGATTTCCCCGATTGGCAATATACTCCGCGGCATTAAACCACTCTACGGCGTCGTTGCCAAAACCGCGCTTTAGGATGACAGGTTTGCCTGTGTCGCCGACGGTTTCTAACAACTTGAAATCTTGAGCGTTGCGGGTCCCGATCTGAAAACAGTCCAAATGTTCGGCAAGTTCCTCTACCAAGGTATGGTCCATCACCTCGGAGACGTAGGGCAGGCCCGTGTCTTCGCGCACCTTGTCCAACAGGCGGATCCCGTCCATCCCCATCCCTCGAAAATCGGTGGGTCGGGTCCGAGGCTTGAAGGCGCCGGCCCGCAACATCACTCGATCACGAATGTTCAACCGGTCGGCGAGTTCGGCAATTTTTTCACCAGCTAGCCGAATCTGCTGTTCGCTCTGTATGGAATCCGGCCCGATGATAAAAAGGCATTTCCCATCACCGAACCGGCGAACCAATCCGTCGGGACCAGGAATCTCCACCACCCGAGACGGTCGCTTCACTGAACGCTTGTTTTCGCCAACGACCCGCCGAGCGATGTTCTTGTAAGATGACGAAATGCGCCAAACTCGTCCGACGCCGGCCAAAGTTCCTAGATATTCAGTGTGTTGAGCCAAATCGCGGGGGTCTCCAATGACATGGAGGGTGTCGACCGGTCCGCTTCCACGAATTCTCTCCACTGTGTTCCCGAAGGTTTTAGCCATCTCGCGGATCGCTTCGAACGTATCGTCTTGCTCATTGTCTAATTCAATAATCATGATTTTTCGGGAGCCTTTCTTGAATGCAACGTCAGGAGTTGCTGGAGTGTGCGCTCAACATCGGTGCGACGCTTTCCCACGTGGTCGTGGAGTCGAAAGAACTGGCTACCCAGTTCTTCGAAAAGCTGTTGCTTTTCCACCAAAACCATAGCCAGGGGCTGAACTCCGATACCTTCTAAGAGTTCTTCTTCTGAGAGCGTGATAGACGTCCGCAGAACTTCCAAAAGGGTTTCCGCGCCCGATTTCACGCCAGGGAGTTCCAACTTGACCTTTTCGGCGGCCGCTGCGGCGGACTTCTCGACGCCTTCGGCGTCCAAACGACGCATATGCGCAAGGATTCGCAGTTGTATTGACAGTTCTCGCAAGAAAAGCGCTTTAGAATCCTGCTCGCCTTTGGTGTTAGGATCCCAAATCTCAAGCGCGGCCTCCACAACGAGACAGAGACGTTTGACCTCCGCGTGAAAGAGGATCTGATCGCTACCAGACTGCTCTCGAAGGGAACTCTCAATTTTGTTCCAGAGGGTAAGTGTGAGCGCTTTGTCCTTGTCGATCCCGCCCCCGCCGCCAGGCTGGAGTGGATTATGAAAATACTGCACGTCGGCTTCCTCTTTCAAACGGAGATGGGTGCCCTGAGAGGCGGATACGGATCGTAGTGAGCGAGTTGGACATGATTGGGGAGAAAGCCGTCGATCTCCTTGACGCTCGGGTCTAAAACCAAGGTCGGGAGCGGCTTGGGAACTCTCGAGAGTTGCGTATCGACTTGCGTGAGATGGTTGGTGTAGATATGAACGTCGCCGAAACTGTGAACAAAGTCTCCGACCTCCAAGCCACACACTTGAGCCACCATATGGGTGAGCAAGGCGTAGGAGGCGATATTGAACGGCACACCCAAAAAGAGGTCGGCACTGCGCTGGTATAGGCCACAAGATAGACGCCCCTCGGCGACGTAGAACTGAAACAGCGTATGGCACGGCGGCAAGGCCATGGTCGGTATCTGTTCGACATTCCAAGCCGAAACGATGTGGCGCCTCGAGTCAGGATTTTCTTTGAGCCCCTTGACCAGCTGGGCAATCTGGTCGATCTCACCACCGTCCGTGGTCGGCCAGTGGCGCCATTGCGCTCCGTAGACCGGTCCGAGTTCACCGTCCTCGTCAGCCCAAGCGTCCCAAATGGAACAGTTGTGTTCGTTCAAGAAGGCGATGTTCGTCTCGCCCCTCAAGAACCAGACCAACTCTGTCACGACAGAGCGAAAGAAAAGTTTTTTGGTGGTCACCGCTGGAAACCCAGAAGCGAGATCGAATCTCAGTTGAGCGCCGAACCTGCTCAGGGTACCAGTTCCCGTGCGATCGCTCTTTTCCGTGCCGTGATGACGGACCTCGGCCAAAAGCTCCAAATAGTTTTTCATTCGGAGGACCCCGTCAGAACTTCGCCGGGTCTCGCCCGAACCGTCAAGGAGAACGTGACGCCGCTAGAGTCCTTGCCTTGAAGGATCTGCCCCGACTCTCCGACTTCACGCCGTACGTAGAGAAAGCCTCGACTACCGCCCTCTTCCCAGGGCAAAATGGTAGTGACCCGCGCCATTTCCTTGCCGTCTGCCACGCTCGTCCAGTCCATCGGAATCATTTCTTGGGATTCGAAAGCTCTCAAATGGCGCTGTAGTCGACCTCGGTGGAGGATCCTGGCCACAATTTCCTGGCCAGGATAACATCCTTTCGCCTCGGAAAAATCGTCGTCTTGTGCCATTTCCAAGAAAAGAGTGTCTCCTGTGTAGTCGACTTCGTAACGTGGACGGCCGGTTACCAATCGCAAGGCGTCGGCTTCGGTCTGGCTCAAGGCTACGCCGGACTCCGAGCACAGGGAGACAAAAGCCTCCACTTGGGGCTCTTCAACGAAAAACCAAGCAGATGTCTCGCCGTGCCGTGGGTCCGGCGATTGTACGATTTCCGCGAGAACCGTGAAGGCTTCCAAGACTTCAGGACTCAGATTCGTAAGAACGAAAAGTTTTCCGGCAGGCTCTTCCAGTTGAAGGTCTTCGCTAAAATGAAAACGATCGATATTCTCTTTGGCCGAAGTCAACTGAGCTCTAGGGGTAAAAAGGCTGAGGTGCTCGGCGGTTGCTACCACCCAGAATTCAGCCAAAACCTTCGCGCTGACCGACAAGAAGAAGGTATGAGCCGCCGGTTGGCCAGGCTTGGGAATAGAATTCGTCGTCAGTCGATGAAAAAAATCGACTCGGTCTTTACCCTTGACCCTCAAATAACACCAATCACGGTCCTCAAACCACTGCATCGCCTCGGTCATATTAGGCTTATATTACCCTTTCACGACCCTAAAGAGACTCTCGGATCCGGTGCCCACTCGCCGTAGGCGACCTGTCTGAGCCAAGTGGCGGCAGAGATAGAACACCATGGCCTCGCGGTCGTCGGCCTTCAAGGTTTTAGCGAGTTCAGAAACCCCCATAGCCTTATCACTATTCTTGGAAAGCGTCTTTAGGATCGCTGCCTGCAACTCGAGGGACCCAGTTGCGGCCTTCTTACCAGCCTCCACACCGGGTTGATGATAAGCGTTGACGTTGATCAACTCCGCATAGAGTCCCACGGCCCTTTCGAACAGAGCGATCAGCCCTGACAGATGATAAGCGTTGACTCGAGAGAGCGTCAGCGTCAGACTTGGGCGACCTTCGTCGGCCAATGCCGTTCGAGTGCCCAAAAAGAACGCATTCAGAAAGTCTTCCGTCAAGACCCCTTTTTCCACTTCGAAAGGTGAACCGTCCCGCGTCTTGTTGACCAGGATGAAAGTGACGAAAAAATTACGGAGCCCGTCGCGCAGTTGCTGAACATAGGCGTGCTGGTCGGTGCTACCCTTGTTGCCATAAACAGCGATCCCTTGCTCTACGGTTCGCCCGTCGCGGTCGGTAGATTTTCCCAGAGACTCCATGACTAACTGCTGCAGGTATCGGCTGAAAAGATCGAGACGATCCTTGTAGGGGAGGACCACCATGTCTTTTTTCCCGTGGCCCTCACCGATGATATACCAAGCCGACGCCAAGAGTGCGGCAGGGTTGTAAAGCGGGTCGGCGTGACGCGTCAGCTGATCCATCTCTCGCGCACCTCGGAGGAACTCCCTGATGTCCACGCCGCCCAACGCAGCAGGAAGTAACCCCACCGCGGAGGTGACCGAAGTACGCCCTCCGACCCAATCTTCCATAGGAAAAGTGGCGAGCCATTCGCCTTTCTGGGCTGTTTTGAAAAGTTTGCTTCCGTCGCCCGTTACCGCCACCGCGTGAGCGTGGAAGGGCCGTCCCGCAGCGACAAAAGCGTTCTCGACTTCCAACATCCCGTTGAGTGTTTCCGGGGTGCCTCCGGACTTGGAGGTTACGACCACGAGAGTTGTCGCCAAGTGTTCCGGGCCTAAAGCCCCTAGAAGATTCTCGATTCCGTCCGGATCCGTATTGTCGAGAAAATAGACTTCCATCGGTTGCCGATGGGTCGCCAGAGCTTTCTCTACCAGTTGAGGGCCTAAGGCGGAGCCGCCGATTCCAACACTGATCACAGTGTCGAATCTTGAGCCCTCAGGAGTCGTGATTCGTCCGTTATGAAGGTCCGCGGCGAAGGCTTCGATCCGGTCGACGGTCTGTCTGATCCGGTCGCCGAGGTCAACGCTGGGAGCGAGTTCGGGGGCCCGAAGCCAATAATGCCCGACCATACGATTCTCATCGCCGTTAGCGATCGCTCCCTTCTCCAGTTCATCCATAGCCTTCAACGCAGTATTCATACGCTGGCTCAGCGAATCGAGCGCGGCGCGATCAACGCCGCACGCCGAAAGGTCGAGACTGAATCCGACTTCAGGATATTCGTGATAGAGGTCAGTGAAGGTCGACCAACCGGGGTTCAGGTTCTTGGGCGCAGTTGCAGTAGATGCGGGGGTCATAAACGTTTTCTCACTTTCAAGAGTTCAGAGACTAGGGGGCTGTCGCTGGGCGCACAGCCTCCTATCCAAAAAGTTTGCTCACAGACAGGTTAAAATAGTTCCGACGGATCGCCTCTCCCAAGAGGGGAGCGACCGAGAGTTCAGTGATTTTGCCTCGTTTGGCGTCCGACGGAATGGGGACCGTGTCCGTAACGATCACCTCTTCGATGGAAGAGGCCTCGATGGCCTCGATGGCGTTTCCCGCGAACAGACCGTGAGTGGTGGCCGCCATAACGCGCTTGGCTCCCCGCTCCATTAACAAATCGGCACCCCGCAAGAGAGTGCCGCCGGTGGAAATGATGTCATCGACAATCAAGGCGGTCTTGCCCTCGATCTCTCCCACAAAGTCCATCATGTCAACCGCGTCGGGACGAGGTCGACGTTTGAAGATGATCGCCAATCCCGCACCGAGTCGTTCGGCATATTTGCGCGCCCGGTTCACCCCACCCGCATCGGGACTCACGACAACCAGTTCCTCTTTGGGAATTCTCTTGTTGCGGAAGTAGTCCACTACGATAGGCATGGCCATCAGGTTGTCCACAGGAATATCAAAGAAGCCTTGGATGGCGGCGGCATGAAGGTCGATGGTCACCACTCTGTCAGCACCGGCCACCGTGATCAGGTTCGCCACGAGCTTTGCGGTGATAGGCTCCCGTCCGGTCGTCTTCTTCTCCTGACGGGCGTACCCGTAATAAGGAATGAGGGCGGTAATGGTTCTCGCCGAAGATCGCGACAGGGCGTCGCACATGATCAACAACTCCATCAAGGAATCGTTGACATTCCCGCAGGTTGGTTGGACTACGAAGACCTCGGCTCCCCGGACATTCTCTTCGATCTGGACTCGAATCTCTCCGTTGGTAAAATTCTCCACCAAGGCATTGCCTAAGGGCACCTCTAGATAAGAAGCGATCGAGGCGGCTAACTGTGGGTTCGCGTTGCCACTGAAGACAACGATATTCTCTCCCTCGAGTGTGGGTTGTTCGTGTTCTTCGAGTACCAACATTGGGTCGATCCTCCTAGAGATTTCCGCGGCGAGCTTGCTCGCGCTCGATGGCTTCGAACAGTGCCTTGAAGTTGCCTGCGCCGAAGCCGCGACATCCTCTGCGCTGGATCACTTCGAAGAAAACTGTAGGTCGGTCTTGAATAGGTTTTGTGAAGATCTGTAAAAGATATCCCTCGTCGTCTCTGTCCACCAGAATCCCAAGCCGTGCGAGATCGGCGACCGATTCCTTTATGTCGCCGATCCGTTCATCAAGGTTTTCGTAATAGGAGGGAGGGATGGTAAGAAATTCCAGTCCGTTGGCCTGTAGTTTCTCGACCGTCGTTACAATGTCCCCGGTGATGAGCGCCATATGCTGGACACCCGGTCCTTCGTAAAAGTCGAGGTACTCCTCGATCTGAGATTTCTTTTTACCGGCGGCCGGCTCATTAATGGGAAACTTTATCTTTCCGCTGCCGTTCTGCATGACCTTGGACATCAAAGCGCTGTAATCCGTGGAGATAGCTTCATCGTCGAAATGAACGAGCTGCGAGAACCCCATAGTTTTCGCGTAGAACTCCACCCACTGATTCATGGCTCCTAGTTCCACGTTGCCAACCACGTGGTCAATGCCCACTAAGCCGACCTCACCACTAGGAGGTTGCTGGTCACGAGCTTCAAAGCCCGGAAGGAATACCCCGCGGTAGTCGCCTCGTTCGACAAAGGTGTGTACCGTGTCTCCGTAGGTGGCGATGGTGGCGATTCTGACCGTCCCCGACTCATCGGTCAGGACCTCTACATCGGCAATTTTTTTGGCGCCTCGGCTGACGGTGGCTTCCAGGCTTTTGGCGGCGTCGTCCACCTCTAGAGCCAGAACCTTAACTCCGTCTCCGTGCCTGGCTACATGTTTAGCCACGTCGTGTCCGCTCGACATCGCTGACGTGAGCACGAGCTTCATCTTTCCCTGAGTCAGAAGATAGGAGGCCGTCTCTCGATAGCCGGTCTCGGGACCTCGATAGCCAGAGATGGTGAACCCTAGCACCGTGCGGTAATACTGGGCGCTCTGCTTGGCGTTGCCAACGTAAAATTCGAGGTGGTCCATTCGCTTGAGAGGGAGGAAGTCTACGATCTCGCTCGGAGTCTGGGTTTGGGGCTGCATTAATACCTCTTGAGTCCTAAGAATATGTTGGCTTTTGTTGGCTCGCGATCCATATCCTGCCCCTCAACAGATGGGGAAGGAGAAGAGTTTAGAAGAGAGCGAGTGGGGAATGAGGATATAATGTCATTGAGATTGCGCAACACCCTCGAGGTGAAGGTCGGCGAGGTCGGTGTGGGCGGCTCCAACCCGGTTCGGGTCCAGAGCATGACTAACACCGACACCGCAGATGTCGAATCCACCGTCCGCCAGGTGATAGAACTCGCCGAGGCCGGGTCCGAACTGGTACGTTTCACCGTCAAAGACGATGAGAACGCCATGGCTGTTCCGGAAATCAAGAAGCGAGTCAGAGCCGCCGGCTACAACACACCGTTGGTGGGAGACTTTCACTACAACGGCCACAAATTACTCGTGGCCCATCCCGAGTGCGCTTTAGCGCTCGACAAGTACCGAATCAATCCCGGCAACGTTGGCGTAGGAAAACAACACGACGCAAACTTTCGGACGATGATTGAAGCGGCCATCGAATTTGGAAAACCGGTTCGCATTGGGGTCAATGGGGGCTCACTCGACCAAGCCCTCCTCAAAGAATTGATCGATGAAGATCTCGCCCTTGGCTCCCCACGAGGCGCTCAGATTGTTTTTCTCGACGCCATGGTTCAATCCGCCCTTCGTTCAGCCCGACAAGCTACAGAATATGGCATGCCCGAAGACCGGATCATATTGTCGACCAAAGTCAGTGAAGTCGCAGAGATGATTCACGTATACAAAGAGATGGCCAAACGGAGCCGCTTTCCCCTTCATTTAGGCCTCACCGAGGCCGGCATGGGCATCAAAGGCACTGTCAGTTCCAGTCTGGCCTTGGGGATTCTCCTTCACGAGGGGATCGGAGATACGATTCGCGTCTCCTTGACCCCAAAACCCGGCGCGCCGCGCACCGAAGAAGTGGAGATCTGCAGAGAGATTCTTCAGAATATGGGATTGCGTAGTTTCACTCCGCGAGTGACCGCGTGTCCTGGTTGCGGCCGAACAACAAGTACACTCTTCCAGGAACTCGCCCTCCAGGTGGAAGACCACCTCAAGTTGAGGATGAAAGCCTGGCAAGAGGCCGGGTTCGAGGGTGTGGAATCCATGAAGGTAGCCGTTATGGGCTGTGTAGTGAACGGGCCGGGAGAGGCTAAAGGCGCGCACATCGGCCTTTCGCTTCCTGGAACCGGAGAGCATCCCAGCGCCCCAGTCTACGCCGATGGCCAGAAAGTTGCCACTTTGAAGGGAGACGCCAAAACCATTGGCGGTCGGTTCTTGGAAATGGTCGAGGAATACGTTCAATCTCACTACTCTCCCAAAGAAGCTGTCGCTTCTTAGAGCGGATCCCCTAATGGTCGTTGGATTTCTCCTGCAAAACTCTCCCCAAGATCGCGACGGATTCGAAGTTTTCTTCGAACAGTGCCTCGATGTTGTAAATTCTCCTGAGACAACATCGACTTGGGTTTTTCTCAGAGGAGACGGGGTCTATCAAGCTATCAACGGTCAACGTCTCGATGATGCTGGATGCACCGTACCTGTTGATGGCGGTTGGAAGGCACTGAAGGCACGAGGTGTCGCGGTCTACGTCAGCCAACGTTGTGCGGCCCTTCGAGGCGTCTCAAACCACGAGACTTTCCTGCCCGGTGTGCAACTGACCAATCTCGAACGATTTGCCGAACTCTGTTTGACCAGCGACAGGGTGGTTACTCCTTGAAGATAACCAGCGTGGAGGTTCGATGCACCGCCCCCCTACGGCGCGACGCCTTAGAAGAGGCAGCCCGTTTGATTCTCTCGTTCCGTTCGGTCGCTAGTCGACCGATTTTTTATCCGCGCTGGAAAGAGGGACGTCTGCGCCTCACAGTCGCGAGCGCGGCTCTCTCGGATGGCTGCTACATGGCGGAAGCCGCCCAAATGATACTAGAGGCGGTTCAGGGCCACGGAATTGAAGTCGTGAAGGCGGAGGAGACTGGTCAAGCCAGAATCCCCGCCGAATGGGCCGACTGGTGGTCGGCGCTCAAGTCTGAGAGCGCAAGGGAGTTCGATCTCGTCTTGGAGATCCTTTAAGGCCTCGGAGTTCACGCGGCAAACTTTGAAATGCAAAAGATCGCAATCCTATCCGACACCCACTGGGATTCTTGGGCTCCGACCCTGCCTTCCGCGCGGGCTTTAATGCAAGCTCTCCAAAAGGGATATCACCAGATTTGGCACGCCGGAGACGTAGTCGACGAATCTGTTCTGGTCGCTTTAGAAGAGATTGCTCCGGTACTCTGCGTCAAAGGCAACTGCGACACATTCTTTGGACGAACTCTGCCACACACGGTGCATCGCACCTTAGAAAATGTATCGGTCGGCATGATTCACGGCTGGGACCTCCCCTTGGATCACGCCTTCGCGGTCGTTGAACGTTTTCCCGATTTCACTCAGGTGATCATCCACGGCCACACTCACAAACAGCGCTTTGAGGAGATCGCGACCCCACACGGGCTTTGTGCGATCATCAACCCCGGCAGTGTCACCTCGCCTCGAGGTGGCGAGACGCCCGGCTTCGGCGAACTCGTAATCAACGGTCCGGTCTGGTCGTATCGAAGACACGACCTCATCGGCTAAGCCCCCGCTTGAGCAGTATGAAGTTTTTTCGCCGCGGATTTGATAGCCCGTTTCCAGGCGATCCGAGACTCCGCAATGAGCTCACGATTCCTGAGGAAATAATGCTCCATCAACGGCAGGATCTCCGTGCGCCAAGCCCGCTCCATAGTGATGGCAGTGAAAGGGTGGAGGCTCGGATTCAGGAAATAGCTGTGACCTATGGTATGATCCTCGTCGAGCGTCTGTTCAACCCACTCGTTGAACAGTTCGAGTGTTCCAGCCATCAACTCCGCGTTCCCAACCAACAGTTCGGAGATAATTTCAGGGTCTGGTGGGATTCGCAAAAAAGAAAACCGGCGCCTTAGCGCCGAATCGAGAGGAAAAGCGTGGGCGTCGGCGCTGCTCACGGTTGCCAGGATTACGAGATTGGTGGGGACTCTTAAGATGCCCCCTCTGGCCAGTTCGACCTCTTCGCCACGATACTCCATGGCATAGGCCAGTTCCCCAAAGATTCGGGATGCCTCACCGCGATGGAGTTCGTCGATAACCATCACGAAGAATCGGTCTGGTTCAGCATCGGCTTGAGCACAAAATTCCAAAAAGGAGCCCGTCGAGATCCGATAGGTCAATGATTGAGACTCCTGGCTCGGTTCTAGATTCTGGATAAAGTCCCCGTAGGCGTAGCCGGGATGAAAAGAAAGGATCCGCCACCGACTCTCGGGTCCCGGATGCTCGTCCTCGGCCAAAGACTGAGCCACTAACTTCGCTAAGCGGGTTTTCCCGGTACCGGGAGGACCGTAGAAGATGAGATTCCGAGACAGTCCCAATGGGTTGACCGGCGATGGCCCTCTATTGAACTGTAAACACTCTTGCAACTCACCGAAAAGCGTTGTTCCCAAAATCGTTTTGAGGGTCTGTAGATTTGGAGTGAACGTTGACTTTCCAGAATGACCCGACGAGATGAGCACCATTGCTCGAGTGGCTCCTTGATACTGAGCTAAGCTGAAGAACGCTTCTCCTAACTCTAGAGACTCCCGACCTCGATCAGTGATCTCCCAATAGCCGCGGACCGGATTTCTCACCCGACCGTCACGCCACATACCGGAAAGGGCCGAACCGGCCCGCTCGAGCGCGACCATGACCTTTTTGTCAGGAACCGTTCTGGTGTCTCCAGGAAGCAGACGGTCTTTAAGATGGTGGTAGACCCGAGCCAGAATTTCGTGTCGCATCATTCGTCCCTTACGAACCACGGAAAGTATGGGGATTTCGTAGGCTCGAGTCTCGGTTACCGACACGATTTCGGTTGTGACCTCCACCGCATCACTAGAATTCGACAAAAAATGCCGAGGAGGGTCCAAGACGTCATTCCTGTGAGCTCGGAGGTATACGCGAGACAGAGGTGTCAGTGACCAAAGGGCGCGCTCACCACCGAGCAGACCACATTTGACCATCTCAAGTCGAGTCCATCCCAGTCCGGCGTGGTCGCGCAACTGTATCAACTGCTTTTCGTTGAGCCCCTGAGAGAAAAGATCCATCACCTTTTCCGCGACGACTTTAGGTCGACCTGACCCATCCATCTGCTCTAGTGCGCGTAGGATCGGCAAGACCCAGAGTCGTTTGCTCGGGGCGATGAACCGGACCCCTGACTCGGCGGCTTCGGCGTTCGGTTCGTTCAAGGTTTGGTCCCCTTTTCAGACTCTAGTCTCGTCCCCGCATCCCAACTTACTAAACTTGGCAATCGGACCCTCAGTAGTTCTCGGTCGGTGTTTCACACTACTGCTTAGTCCGAACAATTCTTCGATAGAAGATCCATCGCCCAAGTCGTCGGCATTGCGTCACTCAAGATAATCACGAGTCAGGTTCAAGACTGTTGCAAGATCTTGAAAGGTCTTTGCCTCCACAAGGGCCTGGCGAAGTTTTCCTTCAACCAGTCCGCGTTCTTGATTCGGCGTATCCAGGGGAGCGCCCAACCGGTACGGCAACAACTGACCTCTCAACTCCCGAACCAAAACAGCCTCAGGCTTTTTGATCAACTCCTGTGCCAAAATCAGGTGGCGTTGCGCGATCTCCCACGGCAGAAAATTTCCCGGCTTCTCGGACCCAGAACACAATTCGGCGGCCAACTCTCGAAAGACCCAAGGGCGACGGAGCGCCGCTCGACCCAGCATGAGACCATCGCAACGGGTCTGCTCCAAGACGGCTCGAGCGGACGCTAGGTCTATGATGTCACCATTGGCAATCACCTTCACATCCCTCGGCAGTTGTCGTCTAATCTCAGCTGTGATCGTGTGGTCCGAATCGCCTTGAAAACCTTGGCGGGCGTATCTCCCATGCACTGTGATCATTTGAGCGCCGACCTCGGCCGCGGCCAAAGCGAAAGGAACCGCGGTGGGATTTCCCGGCTCGAGGCCCAATCGGATTTTGACCGTCACCGGCACCTTCACCGCCTGACAAACCGCGGCGACCACCGCCCGGGCCCTCGGCAGATCTCCAAGCAGGGCGGCACCACAGCCTTTTTTGGCGACCTTGGGCACCCAGCAGCCCATATTGATATCCACTATGGGGGCCCCTCTGTCCACTACGATCTGGGCAGCCCTTCCCATCTCTTGAGGGTCAGCGCCGAAAAGTTGAACAGCAAACGGAAATTCCCGTGGCGACCAATCGAAAAGCTCTGTCGTTTTCCGAGCATTGGGAGTCACTTCCAAGGCGTGGCTGGAGATGAGTTCGGAACATACCAGTCCGCAACTGCCCAGTTCCCTCACTAAAGTCCGAAATCCGATGTTTGTGTGCCCAGCCATAGGCGCCAAAAGCAGGGGTGGATCGATGACGACGGTCCCTAAGGAGAAAGGCAACATCGGTCCAATGGCTTCCATCCCACCGGCTACGACAGGTTCCACCCGGGGCCTGCCCGAACGTCTTGGCCCATGAGTAAAGACGACCTCGTCACCTCAAGCGTTCGGCTCGAAGAACTTCAAGAGGGCTCTCGGGCAGCCCCCAAGGAGTCTGAGCTTTGCCTGACCCTTGGAGAAGCTTTTCTGAGAATCAATCGCGTCGACGAAGCTGCTGCGAGTTATCAGCGGGCCATCGAACTCGACCCGCGCTCCGACCTTCGTGCCCTCTATTGGGAGTGGCTTGGCTTGGTTCGAGAAATGGAGGGTCGACTCGAAGAGGCTTTAGAAGCGTATTTCCAGTGGCTCGACGCCGAGCCCGTCTCCATGAGTCCCCTCGACCGGGTGGGCACTCTACTGGTCGTCCTCAATCGATGGACGGATTTACGCCTTCTCCGGCCACAGTACATCCGAAGAAGCGAAATCGCGCCAAGTTCAAAAGTTCGCGAATCGTTAGCTCTCTACACTTTCGTTATTGAACAGTTAGGCGAACACTCCGCAGATAAGACCAAAGAGTCGACCATGTTGGCACTCGAAGCGGATCCGGACTCGCCGTCTTTGCGGTTTCTGTTAGGTCTTCTGACCTACCAAGAAGGTTCGCTTGAGTTGTCACGCGGCGAATTCGAACGTGTTTTGGAACTCGATTCTGACGGTCTTTGGCAAGAGCAACGGTTTGCTTTAGATTGGAATGGTACCAAAGCCAAAATCATGGTCGCCAAGCTTGCGAGAATGCAAGGAGACCTGGACACCGCGCTCACACTAATGGAGAACACCGAGAACCTCGACCGTTCCGACAGCGAGGGGCTCAGTGAAGTCGCGGAACTGATGCTGGAAAATGGTCGCTATGACGAACTTATCAGTTTGCTATCAGACCTCCCGCCGGGTCCTTCTCGGATCGATCGATTGCGGGCAGAGGGTCTTCTTTCCAAAGGGCTCTGGTCGTCAGCCTGCTCAGTCTATAGTACCGAAGCCGCTCTTTTACGTGATCCCTCAGCTTATGAACAGGTCTTCGAGAAGGGTGAGATACCGTTCCGCACACGCCTGGAGGATCTGTGGAGCCAAGCACTGGCGGGCCGAGACGTTGAGAGAGACCTCAAAGCTCTTCGGCCGAAAGTTCCCCAATCTTCCGAGGTTGGGCCTGCCCGAAATGAAGAATCGCTCATGGCCGTTCTTTCTCTCTGGCAAAGAGCGAAGAATCGAACTCTGAGCCCTGCCAATCTCCTCAGGGAACTCGAGCAGCTCTGCTCGAACTTCCCCGACACTCGCGAAGTCTGGGAACTGGCTGAGCAGCTCTTCTCACAAGAAAAGATGTTCGGCGCTCAACAACTCTCGGCGCTGCTCAAGAGTAAGCTCGTCCACGGCTCCCGGTCGGGGCCGAACGGAATCTATCGAACTCGCGACATTTCCGAGGAGGTAGAGGTTTTCGTCACCTTCCCAGCCGATGGGAGCGTTCACACTCTGCGGCTCGAAGCCGAACTCGGTCGCGGAGTCAAAGACCAACTCTTTGGTTGGGGCTGCGACCAGTTGCTGCCGAGTCTCGACCTGGCCAAAGGCGTCCTCGAAAACCTCGATTCGTCTTACCTTTCCAAGAGTTTTCGAGTCATGAGCACTCTTGTCTCTACTCCCCAGAAAGAGCTAGAAAAAGACGCCCATCTGGATAGTGATCTCGGTAACGTGGCCTTCGCACTCCTGGTGGCACTGCTCTCTACCGTCCGAAAGCTTCCGGCGCGACGCCTTCTGGTTCTGGGACGTCTCGGGTTGCGGGGAAGCATCGACGGCATTCCAAATTTAGAAGACGGTCTGATGGCTATGCACCAGTTCGAGATAGAGTGGGACCACCTCATCGTCGCGCAACCCGGTGGATTTCGACTTTTACGCTGTCCATCATGGTTGTGGTACGAACAGCCGTTCACTGTGGTGTGTTGCGCGCAAGATCTTCTAGCATGGAACGGAGACTACAACTTGGAGACCTTGCCGGCGTGAGGCGGACACCAGGATTCGAGGCTACACTGGAGCGGGCCCGAGAAGAGTGCCGCCTCCTTGGACATAGCTTCGTGGGGCCAGAGCACCTTTTGTTGGGCTTGCTCGGATATCGAGAGGGATCGGCCGCGAAGTTTCTTCGAGAGCGAAAATTCTCGCTCTCGCGACTGCGTCAAGAAGTCGTCGGCCAAGTGGGAAAGGGTGACAACGCCTACGCGCGAGAGAACCCGCCACCCACCCTGAGAACCCTCGGCATTGTACGTCTTGCCGAAGAAAGTGCGCGACTCGAGGGCACCGAAGCCGATAGTCTCACTCTTCTCTGGTCGCTTCTCAAGGACCGCGAGTCCGATGCGTGCCAACTTCTCACCCATCTCGACATCGATCTTACCAGTTGGGCCGCCGCTGTGGAGGAGCGAATCACCGAACGTACCAGTCGCCGCCCAAGAACTTTTTTTCGAAAAGGGGAGGGCCAACGCTCACTACAGGCCGAGATGCGTCGATGGAAAGAACGGATGCAGAGCGCGCGCGACGTGCTCAACGACCAGATGGTAGGGCAGGGATCGGCAGTCGACAGGGTGGTCTCCACTCTGACGCGAGCGTGGGCGGGACTTGCCGAATCTCGTCGACCTCTGGCAGCCTTCCTGTTCATCGGGCCACGGGGTGCTGGAAAGGCCACGCTGGCACGCCTGTTGGCCGCACTCCTCTACGGTGACGAGGAGCGACTGCTGCGTATCGACATGGAAGAGTTCAGCGGTGAGGAGGAGGCGGATCGCCTTACCGGGTCGAGCGAGGAACCGTTCGGTCTGTTAACGGGACTCGCTCTGGAGTATCCGTATTCGATTTTCTTGCTAGAGAACATCGAGAGAGCTCATCCACGTGCGATCGCGAGAATCACTCACATCTTGGGCCGTGGTTTCGCCACCGACGGACACGGGCACCGCGTATCATTTCGGGATCATGTGATCGTACTTTCTTCAAACATCGATGCGGATTTCTTGGAACGCAACCAACCTTTGGGGTTTAGGCTGTCGGCCCGCGCCGGAATGGACCTCGAGAGAATGGAACAGGAACTGCTTCCGGACCTAGAACGCGGTTTAGGCAGTGAACTGACCGAAAAAGTCGATGAAATCGTTCTCTTCGCCCCCTTGGATGAACCAGAGTATCGCCAACTTGTGACTCGTTGGTCGCGAGAACTCGAAGAAAAACTTTGGCAGCGGCGGTCTATCCGGTTGCGAATAGCCCCCGAGATCGCCGCCTCACTCATGGCGGAGAACCACTCCACCGCGGATTCTTTACGCAGAAGCTTTGTGCGATCTGTGGAGAATATGATCGCAACCGAAATGCTCAAGAGCCGGGTCAAATCCGGGGAAAGCTATCTCCTGGTTTCGACCGTCGACGGCTTTCGCTTAGAAAAAGACAACACGGTAAAGAGTAGCAACACCTAAGCGCTTTTGAGCTCGGCTGCGGAGCACCGCAGGAACCGAACTTGTTTTGGGCCAGTCCGTTACCAGTCGGTGTCAATCTCGAGATCGCTGCCCTTCGGCTTCTTTTTCTCCTTGCCGGCCTTGCCTTTTTTACCCTTCTTATCGTCTTTTTCTTCCTTCGGTGGAGGTCCGGGTGCCGGACTGTAGATGAAAATGGAGGAGGGATTCGACAGCATGGTGCTGGGGTCTTTGTCGATGATCATAAATTCATCCACGACGTTCCCATTGGGCGATAGTTCTATGATGCGGTCGTTTCCGCTATCAGCGATATACATTCGACCGGTTGGGTCCACCGCCATACCTTTAGGACGACTCAACCGCCATCGAGGATCCGTTCGAAACCTGTCTTCTTTGAGTCGCGTTCCAGCGATGTCTTGCATAGAGATAAGCCGCTGACCACTACTGTCTAGCAATCTGATTCCGTTCTTGACAGTGACTACCGAGGAGGGAAGGAATTGGGAACCCGTCAGGCCCTCGCCTGCAAAAACGGTCCATCTGCGTCGTTCCTTTTCCACCCAAGTCTTGATAAGCTTCCCGCCCGGAGGGTCTTCCCCGCAACAGATGTAGAGAGCTCCTTGACCATCGATCCAAAGCTCCGTGGGCCGCTTCATCTCAGGATGGGTCAAAGCTTCCCGAATGGGGGCCTTGTCAACGAGTTCGTCATAGACCACGATACGGTCGGCTTTCGTATCGGCGATGTAGACGCCAGTCCCATCAACTGCAACCCCTTGGGGCTCCGAAAGACCATCGACCTCCGACCAACCCGGCTGTTTATTTTGATCGATCCGAATGACTCGATTGTTGCCGCTGTCCGCGACGTAAAGGCGTTCCTCATAGTCCACCCATAGCTGGGCAGGACGCAAGAACCGACCCATTCCATAGCCCGGCAAACCGATACTGGTGAACAGATCTCCTGAGAGCCCCTTCATGATAACGATACGGCCGTTGCCGCGGTCGCAGATGTAGAGAATGGGATCCATATTTTTGGGCCCCTCATCGGTGACCGGGGACTCGGACCCAGGTGACTTCTTGGGAGTGTCAGGACCGAAAAGCTCTTCGATGCTCTGATTGACATCCGGAGTAGGCGAAGCGACGGAAGGGGTTGGTGAATCGGCACTTGGGGTCGGCGAAGCGACGGGGGTCACGTCCTCCACCGCCTTCGCGCCTTCTTTCTCCTGAGCGAAGACCGCGACGGCCAACAAGAGCACGACAAGAAAGAAGATCGGCAAGGAATGTCGATGGAACGATTGAAAAATTTTACTGTTCGTTAGGCGGGTAAAACGCAAATCACGGTTCTCCTTGATGCGGCCCATTTAGGATCTGGTGCGGATCCTTAGGTGTTGACATGTCAAAACCTTCCCGTTAGCGAGGAGTTACGGTCCAAGCCACAAAAAGCTTCTGCTATGTCACAAACATCCGCAACCCACACCGTCATTCAGCAGCTTCGTGCCCGCGCCGCCGCTGACCCCAAGAGAATCTACCTGCCGGAATCAGACGATGATCGGACGCTCGAAGCGGCCAGTATCTTGCATCGTCAGGGTCTGGTCAAAATTGGTCTTGTAGGTGACCCCAAGGCTATTGGGCGTCGGGTCGACCGCGGAGGTTGGGATTGGGGTGATATACCCATTGTTGATCCCGCTTATGACCAGCATCGCGAGCAATACATTGAGGAGTTCTTTCTCCTTCGTCGGCACAAGGGGCTCTCCAAGGACCAAGCGGTCGAGCAACTCAAAGATCCGCTCTTCTATGCAAACATGATGGTTCGCTTAGGTCGCGCTGATGGTACCGTGGCGGGCGCCACGAACACCACCGCCCACACCGTACGGGGCGCGCTGCTGTGCTTGGGGCTGCAAAAAGGGCTAAGAACCGTCAGTTCTTTCTTCCTCATGGAGCGTCCAGGCTCGTCTTTCGGAGAAAACGGAGCCCTACTGTTCGCCGACTGCGGCGTCGTGGTCGACCCGACCAGCGAACAGTTGGTAGAGATCGCGATCACCACCGCCAAGAGTTGTCGACAGTTTCTGCAAGTCGAGCCGCGAGTCGCTCTCTTGAGCTTCTCCACAAAAGGCAGCGCCAAGCACGCCTCAATAGACAAGGTGACGAAGGCACTTGAGACCCTCAAGGCTCGGGCTCCTGACCTCTTGGTCGACGGAGAAATGCAACTTGACGCGGCTCTCATCCCCGAAATAGGCCAGAAGAAAGCCCCCGGATCTAGCGTGGCGGGGAAGGCGAACATCTTGATCTTCCCCGACCTCCAGTCCGGGAACATCGGATACAAGATTGCCGAAAGAATGGGCGGATACTCGGCCATCGGCCCCATCCTTCAAGGATTGGACAAGCCGTCGAACGATCTGTCTAGAGGATGTAAAGCCGCAGATATCGTTGACGTTGCCGTGATCACAGCTCTCCAAGCCTGACTCCGACTTCGTCCTAGTTCGGTGCGTGAACGCCATCCAGAGATATCGATCGACTCTCCTGGCGAGCGTAGTTCCAGCCATCGCGAATGTTGGCTTTGGCCGGGTCCCAGAGTCCGCCGTAATTCGATTGAAGTTCTCTCTCAAGGGACGGGTCCCATTCCCGGTCGCGATAGTGGTACGCCGCTCCATATCCGTAGCGGAACGCAGGCTCTTGCGATTCGAAAGAGTCGATGGGGGCCGACGTCTTCCCTGACATTTCCGCCAAGGTGTCTCCTACGCGCTGTTCCTCTGGCAGGGCGGTGCCCGCTCCAACATGTGCCTTGGTCTGTTGCCAGTCTTTGCGGAAAGCCGCCTTCACTCTTTCCCAACTCGAGGTATGTTCGGGAGCCCACCAGTCGGCCCGCCAGTGAACTTGGTGGAGTGCAACGTCAGAAAGGTTCTGAGAGGCTCTCTTTTTGGTCGCTATGAGGTCTGAAAGCAAGGCGCGAATTTCCGTGCGTCGGAGCAGTCCAGCATAGACTTCCGCTGTTTGCAGCCCGGCTGATTGAAGGGCAAGAATTTTGTGAGATAGGGCGATCAGTTCGGCATCTACCAAGTGATGGGTCTTCATCGAGTCGATCCGATGCTGCCCCTCCTTTAGGAGGCTGGTCAACGCAGCACGTTGTGACACTTTTCCTGGTGAAAGTGCCCCTTGAAGGCGAGTGGAGTCGTCCAGCGATTGACGGCGTAGCCGCTCAAACAACTCACCCAACACTGGATTCCCAGCGCTGTCGCGAAATCTTCCGAAGCTCTCCGAGAGTTGAACCTCATCGTAATAAACATCCTCAACCTCGCGTCGATACAGGTCTTCTAAGTATTGAAATTCCGTCTTTTTGGCCATGGCGCCTCCTCTCGTGCGGCCCAATGGCCTACTGCAAGAGTATAGGTCGGACCCTTTTAGATGAACCGACTCCCTGGTATCCTTTAGAGGCATACCTTGCGGGTTGCGTTACATATTTTCCCGTAACGCTAAGAAGGACGATAACCTCTCGGGTCATCGTCTCGCTTAGCGCACCTTGCCGTGTCCTAGCCACCTATCACGGCGCCCACCAGCTCTCGAAGTCTGGCACACCATTTGAGATTTTACTCAGGCGCAAGGTGATTATGTCACCTGTAAACCATTGACATGTTGCCGTTAGGTTACGGCTTCACCATCATGACTCAGAATCAGAGATCGAGACTTCTGGTCATGTTGGAACCTAGCCCGGGAGACGATTGACTCCTAGGTCAATGCCTCGGAAAAGGCGACGAACGCCTCCTCAACCGATGGGAATCGGTCCTCCGGGTTTCGACTCAACATCTTTGCGATGGCTTCATCGGCTTGAGGATGTACCTGGGGAAGTTCATCACACAGTCTTCGAGCGGGTTGTCGAAGCCGTGAGAAAAGCGTTTCCATTGGGTCCTTGGGATACTCGGGGTAGGGGAGGACCCCCGTCAAGGCCTGAAAGCTCAAGAGGCCAAAGGCAAACTGGTCGGTCGCTGGTCCCACCTTTTTGCAATCCTGGATCTGCTCCGGTGCGCAGTACCTGGGTGTGCCTTTGAATTCTCCGGTTAGCGTTACATGATTGCCGCCGCGGGTGCGAGCCAAGCCAAAATCGAGAATTTTCACGAGATCCTCTGGCGTGACCATGACGTTCTCGGGTTTGAGATCTCGATGAATTACACCCATGCTGTGAGCGTAGTCCAAAGCGAGCGCTAGCGGATGGAAAAGGTCGCAGTATCGACCTGTTGCCAATGTGCTTTCCAGAAAGGTCGCGAGCGTTCGGCCGTGGATGCGGTCTAACACCACAAATCGAGACCGCTGCTTCTCTGTAAATCGATGAATCCGAGTGATAGATGGATGCTCAAGACGCATTCCGATGTCGATCTCACGACGGAACGACTCATTCTCTTGCTCCCAACTCTTTCCTCGAACAGAGCGTTTGAGTATCTTTACCGCCAATTGACTCTGAGGGACCTTAGGGTCGTTCAGCGCGAAGACAGTTGCGAAGGAACCTACTCCCAAAAGTTCGCCGACCGGAGACCCATTAAGTCGATAGCCGAGTAAAGGATGAGCGGCAGGTACCTGGGGTGGGGATTGCGGAGCCTCCAGTTCATTGCGCACGCTCCGTAGCCAGAGCACGACTGCTCTGTCCAGAGTTGGACAGAGCGTGCCCGATTGCAAAGCAGGTGTACTGGAATCTGAAGTAGGCATCTTAATTGGCCTTCCGGTACTAATGTTTCACACCTGGAAAATTAAGTCAAACTGCAACGAATATACTAGAGATCGGACCGTAGCCTCATGAAATGAGCGTTCCAGGGCACCCCTGCGTGATTTCTTATCATCTTGAGAAAAAGTGGCCTCCCAGGGTAGCGCGGTGAACCGGCCGAAACGATTCCTTAGGGTGCGCAACATTTATCTCAAGGTTCTCATCGAGAATCGGCAATTTCGTAATCTTTGGGCAGCGCAAGTGGTGTCTCAGTGCGGAGACTGGTTCAACTCCATCGCCCTTTACACTTTGGTTTTGAAACTCACCGGTCGAACTGAGGCGTTGGGCCTGCTCCTCGTCGCGCAGTTTCTGCCCGCCGCGCTCGCGGGTTTTTGGGTGGGTCCGTTAGTCGATAAGTTTTCGCGACGCACGCTGATGTTCGCTTGCGATCTGGCCCGGGCGGCTTTAGCCCTCTGTTTCTTGATAGTGACCGACGCGCGACATCTCCACCTCATCTACTTTCTCACAATCTTGATGGTGGTCTGCCAAGCCCTGTTCGAGCCGGCGAGAAAGGCTATTCTCCCAGACCTTGTAGCCCCTCGAGAAATGGTCGCGGCCAACGCCGTGGCCGGTGCGACTTGGTCATCGATGCTAGCTTTTGGCGCCGCACTCGGAGGCCTGGTGACGGGGCTATTGGGGGTGAGATGGGGATTCTGCCTCAACAGCCTCTCTTTTCTCCTCTCGGCTTGGTTCGTCCGCCGCCTCCAAGTCCGGGAGTCGTTTGGCGCGGCTTCGTCGCAAACGAAAGCCGGATGGGGTGAGGCCCTGGGCTATCTCAAGGCCAATAGAAAGGCAGGTCTATTGGCCTCCTGTAAGTTTTTGTGGTGTCTCTCTGGAGGTCTGACTCTAGTGTTGACTCTCTATGGCAACAAGATCTTTCCGCTCGGCAAAGATGGTGCCTTGAGTATCGGGCTGTTCTACGCCTGCCGAGGACTTGGGGCCGCCGTCGGACCGTTCGTCGCCCATCGCCTAGGAGGTTCGAGCCTCAAGGAGATGGAGAAGGCTCTGCTCCCTTCCTTTTTGGTCGGAGGGCTAGGCTACTTCCTGCTTTCCCAATCCCAGACGATGACAGCAGCGATGCTTTGCGTCGTCCTCGCCCATTTAGGTGGCGCGACATCCTGGGTTTTCAGTACCACGATGCTGCAACTGTCTCTGCCGAGTCAGGTGAGAGGTCGAGTTTTTAGTTTAGAGTTTACCGGTCTCACACTAGCCACCGCCACGTCGTCATACCTGGTAGGTCTGGCTGGTGATCGTGGCTGGAGTGCCCCAGAACTCGCCCAAGCCGTCGCGGTGACCTTGCTGAGCGCCGGTTTGGTTCTGGCCTTCGGCCTCAATGCCTTAAGGCACCGCGACCTCACAGAACCTCAACGATAGTCCGTGGAAAGCGCGAGCTAATCGCGACGGGAGAGCAACTTCAGCGCCTGTAAAAATCCGGAATCAGCAGCACCAAGACCGTGTACACTTCCAAGCGACCCATGATCATGCAGACCGAAAGAATGTATTTCGCCGCGCTCGGCATATGACCGAAATTGTCCGTCGGTCCGACGTCGCCCAGTCCCGGACCGATGTTGAAGATACACGCCACTACCGCGGTGTAAGAGGTTGTTAGACCGATGCCAAGGGCTGCCAGAGCTCCGCTGGCCACCAAGAAGAGCGCTGTTACACACGTGAGAAAACCCAGAACCGAGGCCACGGCGGAGTCCGGAATCACACGAGTACCGACGCGAACGGGTATCACGGCGTAAGGATGGAGGATTCGCTTCAGCTCCCGGTAGCCGGCTTTGAAAAAAATCTGGACTCGCAAACATTTTGATCCTCCGGCCGTTGAACCGGCGGACCCTCCCATCACCATCAAAGTAATCAGCAAGAATCGTGAAAGGTATGGCCAATGCTCAAAGTCCGCGGTTCCGTAGCCCGTGGTTGTCACGATCGAGATGACGGTAAAGACGGAATCGCGAAACGACCTCAAATAGTCTTGTCCATAGCTATCGAAGGTATCGATGAAGACGATCAGGATCGCGACGCAAATCACTTTCGTATAGAACTTGAACTCACTATCTTTTAGATAGGCCAAAGGCTTGCCCTTGAGCGCTTGATAGTGCAGAAAGAAATTGACCCCCGCCAAGAACATGAAAAAGCTGATAACGTAGTCAATATAGGCCGAGTCGAAATAGGCCACCGAGGTGTTCTTGGTCGAAAACCCTCCGGTAGCAACGGTTCCGAAGGTGTGACACAAGGCGTCGTAGAGTGACATATCTCCCACCATCAGCAGAAACGTCTCGGCGACCGTCATAATGATGTAGACCCACCACATAGACCGAGCGGTCTGGGCGATTCTCGGTGCCAACTTATCCGGTAGAATCCCGCCCGGTGCCTCGGCCTTGAAAAGGTTCATGCCGCCGCCGCCCAACAGGGGTAAGATAGCGATGGACAACACCACAATTCCCATCCCACCCAACCAGTGAGTGAGACTGCGCCAGAACAGCAGTCCGCGGGGGACGGCTTCGATATCGCTAAGTACCGTGGACCCGGTGGTCGAGAAACCGCTCACTGATTCGAAAAAGCAGTCGGCATATGTGGGGAAGTGAGGGGCCACCCCCGGAGTTCCCATCAGAGTGGAAAAATAGTAGGGGAGACTTCCGAAAAATCCGGCCATGAACCAGCCCACGGTCACCACGATAAAAGCTCGTCGAATATCGAGATGACCTCGAAAGTGACGTGTGGTACCCGCTGTAACCGCGCCTAAGACGATACATACCACGCAAGCCATGGAGATGGGAGCGCGATCGGGAGTGCCGTCGAACAGGGCGATCAATAACGGAAAGATCATGAACACGCCTAACGACAAGCTCAAAAAACCGAGAAGACGGATCACCAAGGACAAGGCTTAAAGGCGCTCCGTACCTATGAGGAACTCTTCGAGTTGCACCCGAGAGTCCGTCTCCAGAAAGAAGACGATACGATCGCCGGCTCGCAAGACAGTTTTCCCATTGGGTATCACCATCTGCTCGTCACTCAAGATCGCTCCCACGATCACTCCTCGGGGTAGTTTCAGCTCCATCAACGGAGTCTCAATCAACTTGGAACCTTCCTGAGCCACGACTTCGATGGCTTCAGCTTCTTCGTTCCCGAAAGTCGCCAAGGACAAGACCTTTCCCCGACGCACAAATGAGACGATCTGAGAAACGGCCACCAATTTAGGACAGAGCGCCACGTGGTCGCCAACAGACTGAACCAAACCGACATAACGGACCTGGTTGACCATAGTGATGACTCGATGAGCGCCTAGTCCGCCTGCTAACAAGCTGATCAGCACGTTGGTGTCGTCGTTCTCGCCACAGGCCACGAAGACATCGCACGACGCAATGCCCTCTTCTTTGAGCATATCCTCGTTGTGAGGGTCGGCGCATAGGACCAAGGTGCGGCTCAGTTTCTCCGCCAAAGCTTGACAGATCGAACGGTCAGGCTCGATCAGTTTTACGGTGAGTTCACGATCTTCTTGCAACTTGAGTGCCAAATCCACTCCCAATCGCGTCGCTCCAGAAATGATAACCATCTTTACGGGCTTAGCTTGCACACCCAATAGGGGGTAGACCTGCGAGAGGCGCTCCGCGGGGTGGACGACGAAGACAATATCTCCGGCCCTAATGGTCTCACTTCCATGCGGTATAATGGTCGTCCCATTACGTTCCACAGCCGCCAACAGCAGACGTTGTTTGGACGTTCCTTTTTCCCACATTTCGCTCAGTGACGGGCCGATCATCGGTGAACCTTCGGGGATTCGAAAACCCACCACAGACACTCGGTCGCGGCAAAAATGGGCGACATCTGTCGAGCCCGGAATATTTAACAGCGCCTGAATCTCCTTGACGACCTCGCTGTCCGGGTTGATAGCATAATCCACATTGAGAAAGTCTCGGCCCAAAACCCCAGAATGGCGCAGCAATTCCCGGTTACGAATGCGCGCGATCTTGCGAGGAGTCTTCGCCTGGGCCGCGGCGATCAAACAAGCGACCATGTTCACCTCATCGGAATCGGTCACAGCCACGAGAAAATCAGCGTCCTCAACTCCAGCGGCTCTCAAGATCTCTGGGCTGGATCCGCTCCCCGTTACCACCTGAACGTCGAGATGCTCTAAGAGATAGCGGGCACGCTCCTCATCGCGTTCAATGACGACAACATCGTTGTTCTCCTTGGCTAATTTCTCGGCCGTATGATAGCCGAGTTGACCCGCGCCAATGATGAGGATTTTCACGTGGCGCGGATTCTGTGCCCGCTAGGAGAACCCTCCAGTGCCAACCGAAGTCTAAAAATAGATCTCAGATTCTAACGATCGGGCTCGAACCAGTCGTCGTCCCCGCCACCCAGCCAACCTTCCTTGTCGGCTTCGGCGACGGGCGGAGGAGCGGGTACCTCTCGACTCGGCATATCCGCGACGGAAGCGCCACCCATAGGGGCATCTTCCAAAGGTTCTCCCACCAGACTCGGTGCCGGTGTCGCTTCAGGGGCTTGAGGCCCAACCTTCTCCCGCAGTTCCTCGATCCGTTGACGAATGGTCGGTGTCGCAAGATTCAGCGGATCCAGAAGTACGAATCTTTGGAACATCTCCAACGCCCGAGCGAAGTCTTTCTGCTTCTCGGCCACCAGTCCAAGGCCCCGGACTGCGATGGAATCCATGAAGTCATACTTGAGAGCGTTACTGTACGCTTCTTCGGCAGCCTGCGTGTTGCCGAGCAAGGAGTGACAGTCTCCCAAAAGGCTCCATAGCGAGGACTCCGCTGGTGCGCAGCCAGTTTGATGCTGCGCGGAGCTTCGCACCTCGTCGGCTAAGGCTAATGCTTCTTCTTTGCGCTTGAGCATGATCAAAATCTTGACCTTGCGAAAGGTTTGATGGATCGAATCGGGGTAGGTGTTGCAGATCTCTTCCATCGTCTGCAAGGCGCCCTCGACCTGGCCGGTTCGCATCTGTGAAGTGGCCAATGCCACCGCCAAGTTGGAATGAACTTCTTCCGTAGCGTAAGTGCAAGACAGTCCGGCCTGAGCCGCCGCGACAGCTTTGTCCCAATCCTCACGTCGTACCCAATACTCGGCGGTCCCAAGATGTGATCGAGCGTCTCGGGGGCTCTGAACCACGGAACGGAGATAGAAGTCTTGGGCCGTCTCCAACTCATCCACTGCTTCGTAAATAGGCGCGATCATGGCGAGGTTCGTTTCCAACTCACGCTGATAGATCTCTAGAGACTCGCGAAACCGACCGGTCTTGAAATAAAGGTCGGCCAATGCCCGCTCGATGGCGCGCCGAACAGAACGTTTCTCATTCGGGTCGAAGATGATCTCAGAATAGTAATCGACAGCCTCCTGCGAGCGTCCCATCCGAACGTACAGACGCCCTAACTCCCACAAAGCTTGCGCATTTCGACTGTCGGCACGTAGAGCACTTTTTAGAGTCTCGATGGCAGGCTCAAACTCCCCACCCTGAATTTGCTGACGAGCGAGAATTGTCCAGGCTCGAGAATCTCCACGGTGATTTTTCAGGTACTCCTGAAGCTCGGCCGTGAAAGATGAGTTCATCTCTCGCCAGGCTTGCTGGTGACCGGAAGCGGCCAGGACCCGTAGAAGTTCCCATTTCCATTCCCTAGTGTTGCGGTGGTGACTGTTCGTTGAGATAGCACGTTCGTAGAATCCGCGCGAGGCCTCGAGGTCACGGACGCGGTAGCTCAGGCGTGCGGCTGCTTCCAGCAGGTTCCCGCTCTTGTCCTGAAAAGCTAGAGCTTTCCCAAGAAGGCGCAAACCGATCCGTTGGAGCTCTCGACGTTTGTGCGGGTCGAGGCCCTTTCCCAACATCTCTTCGTAAAAAGTCCCGCCCAAAGGATTGTCTTCGCGTTGGCGGAGTTCCACCAGTTTGGAGTAAGACTGCTCAGCGGTTTGGAAATCTCCGGCGCGAACTGCTGTTCCAGCTAGACGACGAACCGAATCCGGGTCGTTGGCATCGAACTGGATGACCCAGCGCCTCCACTCGAGAGCAGCCTGATACCGGCCTTCCTCTTCGAGAGCCTCAGCAAGCTTGATCCCGAAAAACGGATCTTTTAGCTCTCTTGCGGCGAACTGGAGACTGGCTCGCATCGTTCCCCGCTCTCCGAGCTTTCTAAGTACCTTGTACTTACGAATATGGAGGTCCCGATCGGTGGGCGCCTCTAAAAGACTCGCTTCGATCTTTTCTAGGGTCGCTTCTAGTTCATCGTCGGCGACGTCTCCAAAAAGCGGCTTGTCAAAGTCGTCGCGACGCATCGGAGCGGAACGAGAATATCCGTCTTTTCGAGTTAGTCCCTTGGACGGCTCTCCAGCTTTGTCCTTACCGCGAGCGGGAAGGTCGGGCTTGTGCCCGGTGGGCCCCAACTTCTTTTTCATCGAAGAGTCTCTCTCCACAAACAGGGGCATCTCCTGTCTGAAGTCTTGCCATAGAATAAATTGGCTATAAGTTTCCTTTCCGCACCGTCTTGATGCCTCCTTCTCGTAGGGCCCGTCGGCTAACGATCTGGTCTGTCCGTTTCTAAGGCAGAAAACTGCCTATAAAAGGCCCTTGTCTTCCACGGGCAGGCAACCATCCAAGGAACTCCGAACGGGAATTCGTCCTTAACCAGGCGACAGGGAGTACGGCGGTGGCCAAGAGTAAAAAAACAAACAAAAATGCCTCGGAGACCGGTCGCGGAAAATTCGTCGCCGCCGGACTTCTTATGGTTGTCCTGGGGTGTTCGGCCTGGATTTTTTTAAAGCCCAGCCGAATCCTAGTTCCATCCGTCGTCGGAAAGACGCTCGCAGAAGCGAGCGCCTTAATCAAGGCCTCAAACTTAGGCGTCGCAACGAGAATTCAAGAATCGACGAGCAGTGAGTTCGACGGCAAGGTGCTCACTCAGGAGCCTGCCGCAGGGACCTCCATGCCAAGAATGAGTGTCGTCACCTTAGTGATCTCTAAAGGGCCCGACGGGATCCCGCTGCCTGACCTTATTGGAAAAACGCGATCCGAAGCGGAAGACCAGTTGTTGCGACTCGGGTTCGTAGTCAAATTTGCGGAAGCGAAGTCCCAGACCGTTCCGATCGGGCGCGTCATCACGCAGGTGCCCATCGGTGGCGAAAAAGTGGTCCCGAGCGGCGTGGTGACCCTCACCATCTCAGGAGGAGTAGGCGAAATTGAGGTCCCTGAACTTCGAGACATGACAGTTTCTGAGGCCAAAACTGCCCTTGAAAACCTGGGTCTCGCTCTGGTGGTCAAGGAAGTGGCCCAAGAGAATTTCCGCGCCGGTGACCCAGCCTACATCCTTCGCCAAGAACCCGAGGCCGGGCAGACATTGGGGGCAGGGGCGAGAGTCACCGTCTTCATTCCGATCCCCGCTCCGGTTACGACTCCCGATGTGTCCAGTCAGACCGGACTCCACGCCCCACAGTTCGAGGGTCTAACCATCGCCGCGGCCCGCAAACTTGCGGCAACCGAAGGAGTCGCGCTGTCGGTTCCCGATAGCGCACCCGAGACGGCTGTCATCACATTTCAAGACCCTCCCTCCGGGGATCCGCTTACCTCTGCTCAGTCTTCGGTGCAAGTAAAAATAGCAGCGGCCGCTGTAATACCTAGCCTTTCCGGCCTCTCCGAGGCAGAAGCGCGGGTCCAACTCGAAAAATCCGGGTTGGTGCCCGGAACCATTCGAAGAAGTCACGGTGAAATTCTTGGTGAGGTGATAGGTCAACGTCCTAGTCCCGGTATTGAAGCCGTGGCTGGCAGTCGCGTTGACCTCGTGATCTCCGATCCTAAGGCCGCCCCGGCTTCGGCCCAAGGTCCGGCTCCAACCCCCGCATTCACACCGGCACCCTGGGTAGGGAATTAGTGAGCGAGCAACCCTCCAGCCAAAACGACGACATTCTTGAGACGGCCCCACTTACGGAATCGCTGGTCGCGAAAGGAAATAGTTGGGCCGGCAAGCTCTTTTCGGTGGCATTGGCTATGATACTACTGTCGGCTACGATCTGGTCTGTCAGCGTCTTCGGCCTTCGAATTTATGACGACTATTTTCTCATTCCCCCGGAAAAAGACGTCCCCAAGGTCGTGGGAATGGAAATCAAAACGGCATACGACACCATTGAAAAGCAGGGTCTCAAGCTTCAGGTCCACGAGTCCCGACACGACAAGAAGGTCGCTAAAAGGATTGTCCTAAGCCAGAACCCTCCGGCGGGTCGAAAAGTGAGAGAAGGTCGCACTGTTCTAGTGGCCGTTTCCCTGGGCCCGGAACTCATGGTCGTGCCCAAATTGGAAGGCGAGTCGCTTCGATCGGCAAAAATCGCCCTCTCCAATTCCAAGTTGCGTCTCGGAAAAGTCAGTTTTGTGGAACCCTCCTATCAGGAAGACGAGGCTGTCACTAAGCAAAACCCAGGGGCTGGCAAAGAGGTTCAAAGAGGGCAAGAAGTTCACCTCACTGTTCGTCGGGCCTACCGATAAGCGTCCTTCATGGCACTATTGCTGAAGGCTCCTCACCGAACGTCCACGAAAAAAAATAGAGAGAAAAGTAGGTTCTTCCATTGAATAAGATTCAGATAGCCCCTTCGGTTCTCGCCTGTGACTTCAGTCGAATGGCGGACGACGTTTCGAGACTTTTGGAATCAGGTGCAGATCTACTGCACCTCGACTTCATGGACGGCCACTTTGTTCCGAACCTCTCATTCGGGTTTCCCATCACCCAGGCCTTAGCCGAATCGTTTCCAGGTGTTGCGCTCGACGTCCACCTGATGGTCAGCAATCCAGACGATTACTTGGAAAGATTGGCTGAATTGAAAGTCTACCAAGTGTCGGTTCACGTCGAAGTCTGTCAAAATCTCCACCGAACCCTTCAGCGCATTCGACAGTTGGGGATGAAAGCCGGCCTCGCATTCAATCCCCACACGCCCCTTGTGGGCTTGGAGTATCTGCGCGAGGTTCTCGACAGTCTTTTGATCATGACCGTCAATCCCGGTTTCGGTGGTCAAAAATTCCTTTCAGAGACTCTTCCCAAGATCGCTCACGCCCGACGACTTTCCGACGAGTATGATGCCGGGTGGGTTGTGGGTGTTGACGGTGGAATCAATGCAAAAACGGGGCCGCTCTGCCAGAAGGCCGGTGCTGACTTTCTGGTAGCAGGTAGCTATCTGTTTGGTGCTCAAGAACCTAAGTCTGCGATTGCGGCCTTGCGGCCGGGCCCACCTTCGTCCTGACAAGCGTTGCAGCCCTCCAGCGGACATAAGAGAAAGCGTTCTTTTCCTCAAAAAGGTTGGGTCCTGATTGCAGCGACGACAGCAGCCTTGATGAGCGGGTGCGAAGAACCGCCGGCCCGCGCTGTTTCCATGAAGTTTCAGGCCACTAATACAGCCGACCATATTCTGATTGTAGAGGGGGAGACCGATCTTCCTGGAGGTTCGCCCCTGAAGGCTGAGCTTCGAAATCGGGAAGACCAAGTGCTGTCTAGAGATAGTGCCGTGGTGCGCAAGGGAAAATTCTATTTCGATTTCGATTTGACCACTCTATCAGGGCTCAGTCTCTATCAAGTTCGAGTGAAGTTTGACCCACAAGACGCACCCCTAGGGGTGCGGCGCACGACAGGATTGTGGGGGCAAGCCCTCGAGGGCAAGGGAGTCCGCGACAAAGTCGACGGACGGAACGGTCGCTACTTCGAGCAGCGGATCGACGTACTGCTTACAAACGACGCTACCGGACAAGACTGGGAGGGCCGTGACTTCGGTGCCATGGATGTGAGCGAACGATCCAGGATCACGGGCATTCTCGAAAAGCAGGTTGAGGAGAAACCCGGACTGCGGTCCGCGAAATTCGCCCTCGCTAGGGCCTATATCGCTTCGGATGGCAGAGAGTTGGCGGCCGGTAGTCGAAGCCACGTGTTGCTCCAAGATGTTATCAAAATCAAGGACGACGATGCCATAGGCCGACAAGTCCAGCAGATTCTTCAAAACATCGACCTCAAAGAGGCAACGGTGGAGGCAGCCAAAGTCGAACGAGAAAAGCTCACTAGTGGCGCCAAGTACCTCAACGAGCGCTCCATTACCCCCGGACAGTCGATCGGAGCGTTTAACCTTGGGATGTCCTATCGAATTTTGCAGCATCGCCTGAAGTTTGATTCTCCTCCGATTTTCTCTGAAGCTCAGGAATTCGTCGTAGCCAAACCCAAAGAGCCAACCGGCGTCGAACTTACCTTCCGTTCCACGGACAGGCGACTGCAGTCCGTGCGTACAACGTCCGAGGCGTTCCGACTTCCGGAAGGGTTCGGCGTCGGAAGCATGCTGCACGAAATTCAACAGGCCTACGGAACCGTAGCCGTCCCCACCCCCACGTTCAGACAAGTGCGCGTT
Organism: Candidatus Xenobia bacterium; assembly: GCA_037968995.1. Lineage (GTDB taxonomy): Bacteria > Vulcanimicrobiota > Xenobia > Xenobiales > JADMJV01 > JAEXNA01. The sequence goes on along the minus strand of JBBKWP010000363.1, from coordinate 12,275 downwards.
CAGGCCGACGGTCGTGTGGTTTACAAAGGAACTATCCGGACCAGCGGTCTAGAATTTGAGATCCGTCGGGTCGTTGACCCTGTCTTTCCGCTCCCGGTGGATCTGGTGGATGCCATTGTCGTCTTCGAGGAGAAGCTCTAGGCTGCCAAGGGGCGAGTCAACTTAGAAAGCCGACCCGGAAGCCCAGGTCAGCTTTCTAGGGTTTCAACAACAGAGTAAGAATGAGGGAATATGGAACCTTTACTGAGCACACCTACGACAACCTCCGAACCCGAACCGCCCAAAGCGTCTCGGCTCGAGGAGCGTTTAGAACGTCTCGAAGAACGACTCCATCGTATGGAGCATCGTGCGACCGTGGGCCCAAGGGACTCAGGAGAGGGCGCCTTCGCAGTGGACCTTTCCGAAGAAATGGTACCGCCAAGCAGTCTAAATTTCCGCCTTGAAGATTTGATGCGCACGGTCATCAAGAACCGTGCCAGCGATCTCCATATAAAACCGAATTCGCCACCCACCGTGCGAGTCGAAGGCAGGCTGATTCCCATCGGCGACCGTCCCCTGACCGCCGAGGAGAGTGCCTATCTGGTACTCTCCTGTCTCCCGCCGCGAAAGCGAGTGCCACTCAGCCACCTCCAAGAAGTAGACCATGCGTATGTCTGCTTCGGCGTTCGATTTAGACTCAACGCGTTCTTGGAGCGCGGCCACGTGACCGCGGCCTTTCGTATGATCAACAGTTCCGTTCCGACCTTCCACGACCTAGGACTGCCACCGGTCCTAGAGCGTCTTGCGAGCCTGCAGGATGGCCTAGTCCTTATCACTGGCCCGGCGGGATCGGGGAAAAGCACCACTTTGGCCTCCGTGGTGGACTGGATCAACGATAATCGCCGCGTACACGTCGTCACCATCGAGGACCCCATCGAGTTTCATCATACCGACCGCACCGCTTACATCTCGCAACGCGAGATCGGCACCGACACTACATCCTTTGTGGAGGCCCTCAAGCAAGCGCTACGACAAGACCCAAATGTCATCATGCTGGGGGAGATGCGCGACGCCGAGACCATTATGACCGCAGTCACCGCGGCCGAAACGGGGCACTTGGTGTTGTCGACTCTGCACACTCCGAACACTGTCCAGGCCATTGACCGAGTGGTCGATTCTTTCAAAGGCCACACCCAAAAACAGATTCGACTCCTGTTGGCTTCTTGCTTGCGAGGCGTCGTTAGTCAGAAATTGATCAATAGGACCGATGGGCGAGGGCGAATCCCGGCGGTGGAGGTTCTCATGAATACCTCCACCGTGGCGTCCCACATTCTTGACGGTCAGACCCAGGAGATCTATCAATACATCCAACGAGGAGAGAGCGAAGGTATGCAGACCTTCAATCAGTCCTTAATTTCGTTGCTCGATAGGGGACTGATCAACTATCAAGACGCGACCCAGGTGGCTGACCGCAAGACCGAACTACGTTTGGCAGGAGAGCAAAGGCGACTCTCCCGCTCAGGTCCCGCTTCGGAGCCACCACAGGCCAGCCAGGCACCGACGCAAAGTCCTGATGGAGATTACCTAGACTTTTTATGAATGACACCGCTTTTTGGACGTGGCTAGAATCCCATCAAGCCAAACGCTCAGTCGTGAACCTTGAAACCCTGATCGATGGGGCTGGAGGACCTCAAGCGACCGCTATTGTTGGGGTCGACTTGCTCGAAGGCTTCTGTCGCACTGGATCACTGGCCAGTCCACGAGTCCACGCTTTGGTCACTCCTACCATCAAGTTTCTAAAAGCATGCCATCAGCACGGAATCAAAAACTTTCTTTTCCCAAGCGATGCGCATCAAAAGAATAGCCGCGAGTTTGCAGCGTTTCCTCCTCACTGCATCCAAGGAACACCAGAGTCGGAGTTGGTTCGGGAGTTGCGGGAACTCGATTTTTCTCATCTCTTTGAACGCATGGACAAACGATCTGTCGCTAGTCTCATCCAAACGCCGCTCAGCGTTCGGCTCCAAGAGCAAGAACTGCGCACCATTATATGTATCGGAGACTGCACGGATCTCTGTCTCTACCACTTGGCCACCGGGTTGCGATTCCTCGCCAATAGCGCCGATCTCCCCTGGAACATTGTAGTTCCCGCGAACCTCGTAGCCACCTACGATCTTCCTGTCGACACGGCTCTACAGATCGGAGCCCTGCCGCATCCCGGAGATCTCTTGCACGACCTATTCCTGTATCATCTGGAACTCAACGGAGTTAAAGTCATAACTCTAGCGGGATAAAACCTTCTCTGGGGAGGGTGCCCATTCCCAGGACCGAAACTCGAACGTTCAGCAAAGAAAGAGGTTTCATGGGCGTTCTGACGAGAGATGAAATTTTCAAGGCCATTGAGGAAAAACGGATCGAGATAGACCCGTACAACCCAGAATACGTTGGACCCGGGTCTGTGGACCTCCATTTAGGTCATCAATTTCGAGTGTTTCAAAAGCTTCATAAGATCTATCACGTGACCGATTCGTCAGACTTTCAGGAGATCACACAACTAGTGGAAGTCGACGATCACTTTGTTCTGATGCCAGGAGAGACCGTGCTGGGAGTCACCACAGAACGGATCAAGTTGGCCCCCTCTCTTTGTGGTCGACTAGAAGGCAGGAGCCGGTTTGCCCGTCTCGGCCTGATGGTTCACATCACCGCCGGCTTTATGCAGCCCGGCATAAACAACCATCAAGTTCTCGAGATCAGCAATGTGTCGAGCATCCCGCTGGCACTTCATCCCGGAACCCGTCTATGCCAGTTTATCTTCGAGACCTGTGTAGGAGAAGCCACCTATCAAGGCCGCTTCGTGGACCAATCGATTCCATAGCCTACAAGCGCTTCACCAGCTTATCAGCTCTAGATTAACTCGGGCGCGTAAAACACAAAGCCACCAGACATGGCCGCTTGCTGCGAGAGTCCCAGGATCGCTGTGGAGTGTGTTGCTCTTGAAATCTCTTGCCACCCGCCCGAAGGGGCCAGTAAGGTTCGAATCGGTCGATCTGTTCCCGGTCGGTATATACCGTATGATGCCGACTCGATGGCGTCCGTGGCAACATAGTAGTGCCACGCCTCACCGTGAAGAGCTTGGGCGCGTTTTTTCAGTTGGCCAGCGAGTTCTGGACGACGGGCTAGTTCCACGCCTTTAAAGAGTTGGCGTCCCAAAAACCTGGTCGAGAGATCGGCCAGAACACCGTCCTTGGAACGCCTCCACATCTTTAAAGCGTGAAAAAGATCAAAGTCATCGAGTCCCAAGAAATTCTCCAGAAAATCACTTTGCACACCGCTGTCAGGTTCCTTTGACGCCTGCCGATCGTAGAGAAAGAGAAATTCTAAGTTGGGGGGGAGCCAAAGATGGTCGGGGTCTCTTTGAAAAACTTCACGGGCACGCTCGAGAATCAACCGCAAAAGGAGTTCAGCCGAGCGTACCGCCCTATGAAGATAGACCTGCCAGTACATAAAGTAGCGAGAAAAGAGAAATTCTTCCACCGCCAACACACCTTTGCTATCGACCGCCAAAACCAAGCCCTCGCGGGTCGGAGCGAAAAGATTCTCTTGAGTCAAGGTCGACCGCAGGGGCACTAAAGTGTCGAGGATTCTCTCGTGGTCAAATAGGCCATATTTCACTCCGGTATAGAGGCTGTCCCGTTGCAGATAGTCCATCCGATCAACATCGAGTTGTCCGGAAAGAAGTTCACAGAGCACCGGTTGCTCATAAACGCCGCTCAACAGATCGACAACGTCTTGCGGATCACAGCCGTGGCTTTGGATAAGTTCAGCCAGCGGTCCCAAAATGATTTTGTAGCCCAGCGTCTCGTGGTTCAGTCCCACGAACGTATGTTCGAGCGCATGAGAGAACGGGCCGTGTCCGATGTCATGGAGCAGGGCCGCGGCCAATGTAGCCTTTTTTATGTGAGGCTCTAAGACCAGCTTTCCTCTGACTTCCCAGCGTTCGAGGACTGAATACATCAGCCACATGGTTCCTAAAGCGTGTTGGAAACGGCTGTGCTCGGCCCCGTGAAAAACCAGAAAGCAGCTGCCGAGTTGTCGAATACGACGCAACCTTTGAAATTCGAAGGTATCGACCAGATCCAGAATCAGAGGATCCGGAAGGGTCAGGCTCCCATGAACGGGGTCGCGAAAGGTTTTTCCTATAGCCGACGTCATGTTCGCCCGCTTCGGAGCCATTCCGGTCTTTCCCGTTAACCTCCAGGAGAACCAGGCTAAGGGTCGGAAGGGAAGAGTTCACCGGTGTTTCCGAGGGACCAGGCGAAATGGTGTCGAAGCCCAATCTTGAAGTTGGAGACAACCGACAGAACTTGGGCTCCGAACATTGCTAGGACTCAAGAGTCGCCGGCCGACACGAAGTCGATTGGAAACGGGAAAGGATTGCTGCCCTTCGAGTGAGTGGGAAATTCGCCGAAAGACTGCAGCGGGTGCGCTCATACGGAGAGCGACTTATCCCGCTCGGGCCAGGAGTAGTGTGGTTCTCAAATCCCGATCTTGGGACCGGGATGTGCTGTCCCATGACACGACTCGGCTACCGCATTCGGCTTTCGGGTCCGACCGGGGCCGTGGAAGCGTTTCTCACGTTCATCAATCCGACGGCTCAAGAGCAAGTCGCCTATTTTCTCTATCCCCTAGACTATAGCTCTACGCCGATAAAGGTCCGTGTCAAGCACGGTGATTTTCAATTGGAAACCCAAGTGGCTCCCAATCCGCAGGATCAACCCGACGACCAGATACGCGACAACCTTCCGATCTCGTTGGCTCGTCTTTTTCAGACGGAAACAGAACGGGTTCTGGCCATCCCTCTAGGAACGGTGGCAGCAGGCTCTGAAATCACTTTCCAGATCTTGTCTGCCTGCTTCGTCCCAGAATGTGGCGAGGAGGGGAAAGGGTTCTCCTTCCGACTTCCGTTTTTGACCTCTCGCGCGCTCACGACTCTTGAGGCAGACGACATCGGTAGCTACTCCTTAGCCAGCGGGCTGGAGCGGGGGGCTCAGGTTGCAGTCTCCATCCTGATGGAAACGTCCGATCTTCAACCAGGGCGAATCTCAAGCTCCCATCCGTGCGCAATGGCCACCCAAAGCAACGGAGATCTGGCCATTGAGCTCGACCGCAGCAAACAGTTGGAGTCTCGGGACTTTGTCCTCGATTATCAACTTTGGAGCGGGTCCAAGCCGAAAGCATGGCTGCGTGGCCACGGTCGACACTTTCTGCTCAATTTTTTACCTCCATCCGTAGAAACCCCAAGTCTACCGCGACGCCTGGTCTTTTTGGTGGACGGCTCAGAGGAGATGAAAAATGTCGGGAAGGATCGCTGCTACGCGTGTATCTCTCAGGTCCTTCAAGGTCTCGATTCCAAAGATAGCTTCGCCTTAGTGACCTTCAATCGTGACGTGGCCGGTTTTAAAAGCGGTGACTTTGTTGAGACTTCACAGGTGGCTGAGGCCCTCAGTTGGTTCAAGGACTACACTTTTGGCGGCGTCGCAGACCTCAAGAAACTGCTTGAGCGAGTGGTCAAACTGCCCAGGCAGCCAGACAGTGTCCTCTCGATCGTGCTGGTCACGGCTGGACGACTAGGCAATGAGCCCGAACTCTACCGACTGATCCAAGGGTCGCGAGAAAGTCTCAGAGTCTTTCCCGTCCTCTTGGGACGAAAAGCCGATCCACACTTTGCGCGAGCCGCTTCCAAGGCCACAGGGGGTCGGGCCTTTCGCTCGCTCAATGAGGAATCCGTCTCCCGAGTCGCTGAGCGTCTTTTAGAGGAGACTCGCCAACCGGTACTCGATGTTGTCGGGATTCAGGACCGAGGACTCGGATTTCAAGGAGACAGCCTGACACCCAAGTATCCCAGCGGACTTTCCGGGTTTCGTCCCATCAACATTCTCGGGCTTCATACGGGCCCCGGGGGAGTGGAAGCCGGCGGCAAGTCGTCTCAGGGCGTTTCCTGGAGTGAGCAGGTCGAGCTAAAGGAGATCTCTCACAAGGTTCTCCCTGTCGTCTGGGCTCAAGTGAAATCCTGCGAACTCGACGATGAAGCCCGTATGCTCGACCGCGCTGAGCGAAGTATTCTTCGCAATGTCGTGCGAACTTTGTCGGAAGACTACGGATTATCCAACAGTCACACTGCGGTGGTGGTTCACACCAACGCGGGCACGGAGCCGCGCTTCGCACCCCACTTCGAGCCCTGGCGTTGGCTAAAAGTTTTAGAAAGAGCTGACGAAAATCTTCGTCCGGCAAGCGAACTTCTGGAAGAACAGAAAGCTCAAAAGGGGATCAAGGGCGGTCGTAACGTGACGGCCGTTTCCGGGCGTGGTCTCAAAATGAAAGACACACTCGGAGGGAAAAAAGCCACGACCATTTTCGGGTCGAAGCTTGGACATCAAAACCGCCTCTCCGGAAATCTCAAAGAAAATTTTATCAGTAAGCCTATGCTCGGTGCGAGCCGCTCGACCAGTCAAAACGGCCATGGTGGAGGCGGCGATAGCGACCTTCCTCCCCGTAAGCCAACTGATGTTGCGCCAAGCATTACATCGCCACAAAACACTACACCTTCGCCGAGCACCGCTCCGCCGCCCAGCATCATGCCTCCGCCCAGTATCATGCCGGCCCCCGGCATGACGCCTCCGCCCAGCGTCACCCAGCCTTCGAGTGGAACGAGACCCCCCGTATCCATCGATGTGGATCCCGTCGGCGCCTCGGAGCGACCGATCCGTCCTGTTCCCTTAAGACCGTCATCTACGCCCGCCTTCGTGCGGCCCGACCCGCTATCCATGCCCCCCAAACCTCCCGTTCCGATTGGTGAAACCCCCGCCGCAGAAGCGAAACCCAGTCTTCCAACCCCTAGGGAGCTGGCGTCGCAAGTCACAGCGGAGGCGCGAACCGGACAACCTGAAGTGCGGGCCAAAGAGGCTCTCAGTGCCGACCCCCAAGGTCGCCAACAGCTTATGAATCAGATGAGAGCCCTGCACGGCGCATTGGGGTCGATGAACGATGTCGCAAAACTGACGGAATTGACGGATGTTGTGCTCTGGCAACTCGCCAAAGTCGCTCCGAAATCTGAACTCTTAGTAAGAGCATACGGTCTCGGCTTCCAGGGCCGTGGAATGCTCGGCGAAAACCTCGAGGAGGCGAAGCAGAAGCTCAAATTTTGGCTAACCCGCTTCGCCAAGCTCTTTTAGATGAGTCCTCAATCTTAGTATGTCCGCTATGAAGCGAGAGCGCCAATACGATATGTTTGACGTGGCCACTGGAGACTGCCAACTCGAAGATTATCTCAACCAACGTTACAGTGAAAACGATCTTTCCTCGACGTTCTGGATTGAAAAGACTGACCAGATTGACGAACTACGCCCCCCCAAAGACGGAACCGAGCAGATCGTCATTCCCATCCAAGGGCCAGCTGTCAAGGCGCCCGAAGCAAGACTGGTTACTCAGCCTTCGACCGGACCGCCAGTTACCGATGGCGTGGCCGAAAGTCCGCTGCCGTCCCGCCCGTCTTGGGAGGCTGCGGATCCCGCCCCTGAAAGCAACACGCCTCTGCCTGCGCCGTCCCAACCTGACTCCCCGCCGTCCGCAAACCCCTCGGCCACGGGGTCCAGTGACCAAACCGACACGTTAGCACCCGCGCCGCCTCCCAGCATGGAACAACTTCTCATGCAGTTCCGCCAAGCGACTCAACAGTACGAGAAACGCTCAAAAGACGAAACTTCCTAGATTGTTGAATGGAAAACTAAAGTGTCAGGACAGCTCTGCTGAAGTTCGCCGGCAGTTGATGCCAACACTTCTTGAGATGAGGCGACTCCTCCACCAAAAAGCCTAAGCCCGCCACCAACTGTGCCGAAGTGAGGTCAAATCCGTTCAACGTATCGCCAAATCCCGCACTCAAATTAAGTAGCTCTCCTCTTGACAGAAGATAGCAGTAACGCTCGGAATCTAGACCCCAGCGCAACTCTTCCACGTGCCGCAGTAAAGAACGCCGGTCACCATGATGACGTATGTCATCAGCCAACTCCTCGCTTCCGTGACCCGCATTGAGCAATACAGCTCCCTGGGGTAGCGCTTCGAGGTCCTCGGCCTTCAACGCGCCCGCTCGACCTGTAGCGGTGACTATGACCTCGCTCTGGGCTAGAAACTCTCTGCGCTCTTGAGTCAGGAAACCTTCAAACTGGGCCACCATCGAGGCCCCCGGATCAGGGTCGAAAACCGAAACGATCCCTCCCAATGAACGCGCCGTGCGGGCCAAGCCCCGGCCGACCGCGCCAAAACCGAGTATTCCGACTCGCTTACCATGCAGCGAAAGTCGGGTCACCTCCGTGAAGGTCTGCCAGACACTGAAGCCTACCATCTTCTCGTTGTGAATGTGCTGCTTGAGAGGAGCGCTATTCCAGTCCAGAAGTGGGAAGCCCGGCACGTTCTTCCCAAGAGCCTCTCTCACTCGTGTCACGCCTGTGGTGGTGCCCTCCATAGCGGCCGTCACCGAGGCCGGACGGTTTAGCGCGTGACAGATCAGTTCCCCCCCTAAGTCGCAAAGATAGCGACCTGACGGCATCGTCCGAGGCCTGTCTAGGCGCTCGCGAGCCTGTTTTTGATGAAGAAGCTCTACACCCACCTTTTGTTCCAGATAGTTCCAACCCTCGCGGTCAACACTTTCGAGATTGCAGGCGACTACACTGAGAGAGTACTTGGAGTGAAGAGCCTCGATCACCGGAATCATTTTGAGATCGATGTGAAAACAGATCACCACTTCGACATCTGGCCGAGCCTTCAGTCTAGCGAGGTTCCTATCGGTATGAGGAGTATGCCTTTTTGCCCAATCGAGCTGCTGCATCCAAGGAGACATCTGCACGTTCCTGGAGTTCTTTGGTGAGACCGGGTGCCCTCCCCGAATCGAATCCGTTGCTCGACATACCGTCACCTGGACTTGAGCCGGTCCAGGACAAAGCCTCTCTATTTCCCTCAATCCAAGGCAAAATGGAGCAGGGTTGGCTCCGCCGATGGGTGAAGCAGGAGCCCATGTCCGCCGATCTGGTCACCGCTCAGAGTGCCGAGCTGATAAGCGTTCTGGAACAGCTTCCAGAAGGCGTTTTCGTGGTGGACTCCGATTCTCGGGTAGTCTTCGCCAACAAGCCAGGCATGCGCCTAGTGAAACTGAAGCCTAAGAAGACGATCGGCGAGGCCTTTCCTTTTGATATAGAAGACGGCCCTATGCGCGACTTTGACGTCGAGATGACCGTCAAAGGAATCAGCTGGGGTGGGAGAGATGCTAACCTCATCCACCTAAAGTCCCTCAAGAACGCCGGCGCTTTCCATCTCGAATGGAAACTAGAGGCCGCTCTCGAAAAAGCGCGATCGGCCGAGATCCTCATTGACGAACTGAAGAGCCGTGAAGGAATGGAGGCGGTCCATGCCAGTCCCGCGTCCGTCGTCGACCCAGAACTCGAAGCCGAACTCCAAATACATCGCGACAAATTAGCATTGGCCCGCGATCGTGAAATCGCGCTCGCCGAACAGATCGCCGCTCACGATGGCGCCTTGGAGGAGCAGCGCAGAGAGTTTGAAGATCGTTTGGCCGAGTTGGAATCTCTCTTAGAGCTTGCCGAAACTCGTGCCGACGAAATCCAAAGCGACATCACTATCGACGATCACCAATCGGTCACCGAGTTGCAGAATGCTGTCAAACAGGCGCGAGAGGCTGAAGAGCAGATCGGACGTCTGGAATCAGAACTCGTAGAAGCTCGAGATCGGATTCGTGTCGCCGAGGAGCAAGCCGAGGTCGCCGAAGAGCGGGCCTACAATCTCGAAGCGGAAGTCAACGAGTTGGTTTCTCAAGAGGAGTGGGAAGCGAAAGAGCAAGAATGGCAGAGCAAACTTAAAGAAATTGAGGAGCAGAGCACTTCTTGGAAAACCCGTGCCGAAGAATTGACTGTCGAGATCCAGCAACTCCAGCAAGCTGCGGCGGAAACCGAGCAAGGCGAAAAAGATAGGGGAGCAAAAGCCTTATCAGATCTTGAAGAACGGACCTCAGAAATAGAAGCGCTTCGAGCATCACTATCCACGCAGAATGAGGCGCATTCGGCACTGATCAAAGAACTTGAAGCTCGCATCGAAGAGAAAAATCGGGAACTCGAGACAAAGTATGGCGATTCCGATTCCCAAGCTTTAGAGTTAAACAAAGTCCGCGATGAACTGGCGAACGTCAGAAGCGAACTCTCAGAAGAAGCCTCAAAGTTGGCAGCAGCGTCTCTTGCAAGTGCCGAACTAGAATCTCGTCTCGAGGGCCTCACCGAGGAGTTGAAGGTTCGTGCCGAAGAGTCTGATGAACTGGCCGAGCAGCTCAGGCTCGAAACCGAGCAGTTTGAAGAATCCACCGAACATCTGCGGGCCGAAAACGAGCAACTCGCCGATTCCATTCGCGAACAGAATGAAGAATTAGAGAGTCTTCGCGATATTGCCTCAGACGCAGAGAGTTTGGTAGAAGAGTTCACCGCTCTCAAGGAGTCTAACGACGAACTGGCGGTTCAAGTCGGCGAGCTCGAACTGTCCCAACGTGACCTCGAGCGGGTGAAAAAAGAGCTTCAAAAGCTGGAGGTCCTTTTAGAAGAGGCTCAAGCACAAGCCCAAAAAGGCGACAAAGTTGACAAGCTAGGTAGGAAGCTCGAAGGAGCCTTGCGCCGCGCCGAAGAGGCAGAAGAACGGTTGCAAGAAGAGCGTCGCCTGCTCAACGAGCTCCGTGAAACCTCCGAACAGCGCATTTCCGAGTTGGAGCGGAGAGGTGGCACGGACTCGGACTCCGATCAATCGGAAAACGTCAATCCGGAAACGGAAAGGTTAGCCTTCCAAGATTCGCTCACCGGACTTCCCAATCGGAATATTCTGCATCGTTATCTCGGTTTTATGCTCAAACAGGCGACTCGCTACGAGCGATACACCGCTCTTCTCCGGATCGACTGTGATCGATTCAAAACCATTAGCGACACCTTCGGTGAAGAGGTCGGAGATCGCCTGATCCGTCTCGTTGGAGAACGCTTGAGCGCTGTAGTTAGAAATGCTGATGTTTTAGGCCGGCTCGGGGAGGACGAGTTTGTCATTCTGCTCTCTGAACTCACCGATCAAAAGGAAGCCTCGGTGGTCACAGCCTCAGTAATCAAACGTATCTACCAGATGCTGCGCAAACCCTTTTCGGTGGAAGAGCAGAGCATCTCCGTCGAGGTCTCCATCGGAGTCTCTCTCTATCCTTTGGACGCTTCCAACGGCGAACAGATGTTTCAGCATTCGGCGGAAGCCCTCAAACGAGCCAAAGAAAATGGGCGCGGTCAGGCCCAGTACTACACCCCCGAAGTTCAGGCCAGCCACGTCGCCAGAAACACCCGGGACGCGGAACTCAAGGTAGGGTTAGAACGAGGAGAGTTCGGTCTACTTTACCAGCCCATTTTTGATCTTTCCAACGGTCAAGTGGTCGGAGTCGAAGCGCTCATCCGCTGGAATCACCCTCGTCTTGGATCCATCGGGCCTGACGAATTTCTCAAGGTAGCCGAGGAATCTGGGATCATCGTCTTGATCGGCAATTGGGCCTTGCGCTCCGCCTTACAAAAAGCCGCCGAATGGCAGCAACAAGGCCTAGGCCTTTTCGTTTCCCTGAATCTATCGAGGCGACAGCTTTTGCAAGCCGATCTCATGCCCACCATCCACACCGCTCTGACCGAGTACCGATGTTCGCCCGATCGGGTGCTCCTCGAAATTACCGAAGAACTTACCGGCCCAGAACTCGCCCGACTAGACGACACCTTGCAAAGTCTACAGCAACTCGGAGTGCGCTTAGCCGTGGACAATTTTGGAACATCGGCGAGTTCTCTCAAGGAACTCCGAAGGGGTCCTTTCAAAGTTCTTAAAATCGACCGTCGCTTCGTGCGCGGCGTTCCGGAGAATACCGAAAATGCCGGAATCGTCCTGTCAGCTCTGACTCTGGGTCATCATCTAGAGCGAATCACCGTGGCCGTCGGGGTGGAAACCGAAGCTGAGCGAGCTTGGCTTGCTAAGATGGGATGCCGTTTCGCTCAAGGTAATTTATTGAGCGAACCACTGAGTCCCGACCTCGTCAGTGAAATCGTCAAACGGCGCTAGGAAAGGTTTGACTGCGCCGGCGTTGTAGTAACAAGTATGAATTTTGAACGTGTTCTGTTACTAGTTCTCGACGGCTGCGGTGCCGGAGTAGCCCCTGATGCCCTCGACTTCGGCGACCACCCGGA